>NZ_JAMZMM010000631.1 GCF_024178385.1 Limnofasciculus baicalensis BBK-W-15
CCCCATTCTCCCTCGATCGTATCTTCTTGAAATCTTCATATAACAGCTCGATCAAATCATGTAATATTTGTAGAGACTGATGAAAGCAGTGAATATTAAGTGGCTGGCAAGCTAGATCGTTCAGCTTCTCATTAAGTCTAATTTAAGAGACTAGTTTTATTGGTGTGTTTTTTGTGATCAAAAATAATAATCCAGGGATTATACCACGTTAATATTCACTGTGTCAATCATGTCCAAATACTAATTTTAGACCAAATTTAATGGTCTGAGCTTGACTTGAACTCAGAAGTGTATCAGCAGTAACTTAAGCGAGGAATATAACCTTGCTAACAAGTTTGTGCAAATTTTAAGGAAGGACAAAAACAAATGGTAATGACAATTGAACCTACCGCTCAGGAACAATATATGCTTGAGCTGGTGAATCGCGCTCGCCTGAATCCCCAGGCTGAAGTAGATCGTAACCCTTATGTTGCGGCTCTCAATGAAGATTTAGCACCGGGTACTATTTCTAATACTCCAAAACAAGCTCTAGCATTTAACCTCCAACTCATTAACTCATCACGTCAGCACAGTCAATGGATGTTGGACACTGATATATTCTCCCACACAGGAATAAATGGTAGCAATCCCGGCGCTCGAATGCAAGGGGCTGGATATCAATTTACTGGTAGTTGGACTTGGGGTGAAAATATTGCCTGGATGGGAACCACAGGTACACCAAATGTGACTGCATTTGTGGCTGCCGAACATGATAACTTGTTCGATAGCGCAGGGCATCGTAAGAATATCCTCAACGATAACTTCAAGGAAATTGGTATCGGTACCCTCACTGGGGTATTCCAAGGTTACAATGCTGTGATGACGACTCAGAATTTTGCTAAATCTGGTACAGCGTCATTTATCACTGGGGTAGCGTTTAATGATTTGGTAACGGATGATGATTTTTATACCGTTGGTGAAGGATTAGGCGGGATTACAGTTAATGCCCTGCGCCAATCAGATAACCAATTATTTAGTACCTTCACCTATGCTTCCGGTGGATATCAATTAGCCCTTGATCCTGGCACTTATACTGTTAGTTTCTCTGGTGGAGGATTGAGTACAACTGTTACTCAAACAGTTACCCTGGGTTCACTTAATTTTAAACTAGATTTAGCAACAGATAAATTGCCAGTTACTCCAACTCCTGGCGTTACCCTCACTGGTACAAGTGCCAATAATACCCTGACGGGTGGCAATGGCAACGATACCCTTAGTGGTTTGGCAGGAAATGATATCCTCAATGGGCTGAATGGCAACGATATGCTATTCGGCGGTACTGGCAACGATACCCTAGATGGTGGCAACGGCGATGACCAACTTGATGGTGGTGACGGGATCGATCGCCTTTTAGGAGGTGCAGGTAATGATATCCTAGTTGGAGGTCTCGGTGTTGATACCTTGATTGGTGGTGATGGTAGCGATCGCCTCAATGGAAATGCTGGCAATGATATCCTAACTGGTGGCGTTGGTGGTGATTTCTTTGTATTTGATTCAAATAGTGCCTTCACCTCATCTGCTTTCGGTGTCGATAAGGTTACTGATTTTGCCAGCGGTGTGGATAAAATTGTCCTGGATCAAACTACATTCGGCGCGATTACTCCGGCTCAAATTGCCATAGTTAATACTGATTCATTGGCGGCAATAAGTATGGCACAGATTGTGTACAGTCTGGGTACTGGCAACTTATTCTTTAATCAAAATGGTTCAGTCAGTGGCTATGGCACAGGGGCAAGGTTTGCTACTATCGATAACGATAACAATTCTGCCACTATAGCACCAGTTTTAATGGTAGCTGACTTCCAAATTGTTGCGTAAATCACTGACTTTCTTACCACGGCAAAAATAGTTAATTCTAGCAACTTCCACAGCGGTTAGGACATTCTCCTCTAGCAAATTTTAACAAGGGGCTGCCATCCCCT
>NZ_JAMZMM010000181.1 GCF_024178385.1 Limnofasciculus baicalensis BBK-W-15
GGATTTAATTGCTTATTAACAACTCTTATACAATCAAATTAATGACTAGCATATCACAAGCTCAAGGAGCTGTCAATACTTCATTCAGAATTTATTGTAAAATAAAATACAATAACAATCAAATTTCTGTATTTAATTGCTTGTAATTAACTATTCTACAATCAAATGGATGGTTAGGATATCACAAGGACAAGGAGCTGTCAATACTCAATTTGAACAGGGTCAAACTCTGTTAATAATTCTTGACAAATAGTTCTAAAGAGAACCCTTTGAGCATCTTCCATCCCCACTCCTCAATGACTTTTTGCCCCAGGCGTTGGGCTTCTGGTTTCAACAGAAGGTGGACAATATCAGGAACAAATTCTAAAGGATTGACCGAATTTGCTACTAGTAATTTACCAACTCTTTGGATAAAATCTAGAGTCGGAGTCCGAGGAGGTTGAGCGCTAATATAAATTCCCGCATTCCCAGCAATCCCTTGAATGATTTTGGTTAATAATTGACTGGGCAAAGCATCTAAGTCCGCCAGGATATCCCGAATTAAAAGCTGACGAAACACACTGCCTGATTCTGATTCAATAAAATTCAATAGGGGATTAATTAATGTCTTTAATTGAGAATTTTTATTTTTTGAGGCATATTGAATAAGTTGTTCCAATCGCTGCCAATTAATCCGATTATCCTTAATTAAAATATCTTGCAAGCAAGTCTTTAATTCCGGAACAGTAGCCGTCAATAGCCTAGATGCCACATAAGGATAAGCTTGGGCAAAAACTTGTAAATCAGGTTTAACCTTAAGGGCAATTCCTTCCAAGCTTGCACCACTGCGAAAAATCAAAAGATAATAAGTCGGCAACCGGAAGGGATACTTATACAATAAAGGAGATAGCTTGTTAATAATTTGATTAAACCCTAATTCAGTAACTGAAGCTCCTAATGCTGAAGCAAAGATCTCTTCTAAATCAGGAATCAGGGGTTTTAAATTCGTTTCTGGGGGTAAAAATCCCATTTTGATATAGTCTTCAGCTAACCCTTCAAAATCGCTCATTAAAATATGAATCATCGATTCAATAAAACGATACCGATAACTCACTTCTAGAGAACTCATCATCCCAAAATCAATAAACGCTAATTCTCCTTCTGCGGTTGCAAGTAAGTTACCAGGGTGAGGATCTGCATGGAAAAAACCTTCTCCGAGTAATTGCTGTAGCGCACACTCGAATCCTAAATTAATAAAATAATCGGGATCTAAACCCAATGATTTTAGAGTCTCTACTTCGGTTAATTTAATCCCAAAGATCCACTCCATTGTTAAAACTTGGCGGCTTGTATATTTTCGATAAATTCTCGGGACTTTTATGTTATGAATATTGCCATAAAGGTGAGCAAATTTTTCAGCATTTTCGGCTTCATGTAAATAATCAGCTTCTTCAAATAAACGAGTTCCCAATTCATCGACAATTGCTAGAAGATCGCTGTGAACAAAGGAAACATTATTTTGGATCAAACCAGCTAATTGTCTGAGGATATAAATATCTAGAGAAATACTCTCAAGCAAACCTGGACGTTGTACTTTCACCGCCACCACTTCCCCCGTTTTAAGTCTGCCCTGGTAAACTTGCCCAAGGGATGCGGCGGCCACTGGAGAAGGACTTAATTCAGCATAGATTTCTGAATAATCGCTTCCCAATTCTTCCTCAATTAATTGATAAGCAATTCGATCTGGGAAAGTGGGTATTTGGTCTTGTAAATCAGTAATGGCGTTTAAGTAAATCGGGGGGATAATATCGGGACGACAGGAAAGAATTTGCCCTAGTTTAATAGAAGTTGATCCAAGTTTAGTTATCGTTTCACGGAGATGAATGGCTCGTTTACCTTGATTTTTCCTGATAGAACCAGTTAACCAATCCCATCCTAACATCAAGACAAAGGTCATAAGTTTTATGGCAAAGGTTGAGCAGCGGTGCCAGACTTGCCAAGGATGTTTGCGATAATATTCCGAAATTTTTGATATGTTGTACTGCAAGGGTTTTCTTGAGGGGGTAGAGTTTTGAATTGAATCAAATTATAACTTATAGGCGTAATTCTTTGGCATCTTTTGCATTAAGTTGGAAAACCCTTAACAATCCCCGCTCACTCGGAGACGGGGATTCTCAAATCGAACTAATTGCCGAACTACCTGTTCCTTGAAACATAATCCATGATAGAAAGAAGTTGGTAATAAAAATAGCGAGTAAAGCAGTAACCACAGCCGTTGTTGTCGATTGTCCCACCCCTTTTGCACCTCCAGTAGTAGTTAACCCCCAACTACAACCAATAATGGCAATCAACCCCCCAAAGACAACCGCTTTTATCGCCGCCGAACATAAATCCCATACTTTTAGGAAGTTACGAGCAGAATCCAGAAATATAGGCTGAGGAATATTGTACATAGTAGTAGCGACCAAAGTTCCCCCAGCCATACCGAGAATTATTGAAAGAATCGTTAGTAGCGGTAGCATCAGACAGCAGGCAATGACACGCGGAATGACTAAGTAATCAATGGGATCGGTTTTGAGCATGTAAAGAGCATCAATTTGCTCTGTCACCCGCATAGTACCAATTTCCGCAGCAAATGCCGATCCAACTCGCCCAGCTAAAACCACAGCCGTCAAAACTGGTGCCAATTCTCGGCTCAATGCTAATGCTAATACCCCACCAATCGCTGTCGTCGCGCCAAAGTTGATAAACTCTCGCGTTACCTGAATCGTAAATACCGCACCAATAAAACCAGATGTAATCAGGGCAATAGTCAGAGAAGCAGGACCAACAACAGCCATTTGATCGAGGGTATTCCGTCGGTTGATTTTCCCACTCAACAGATGTAAAATCACTTGCCCCCCCAAGAAAATGGCTGCTAGCGATCGCTCTAACCACAACCCCAAGCTAGAACTCGTATTTGTCATTTGTTGTTTGTTGTTTGTTATTTGTTGTTTGTTGTTTGTTATTTGTTGTTTATTTTTTGTTATTTGTTGTTTATTTTTTGTTATTTATCGTATAACAGGCGGGACACCTGTTACAGTTATCAGTTATTTTACCAATAAGTAGCTTTAAACTCATTGCCAACAACAAACAACCAATAACTAACAACAAACAACCAACAACTAACAACTATTTACCATCACTGGATTCTACACGGAAGCGTTCCACAGAAGTCAAGAGATCTCGCGCCACACCAACTAGATTTTGCAAAGCACTCGATACCCGCTGTGCCTCCTGGGAAGTTTCTTGGGCAGTTAATTCTACCGATTGCATCACCTGGGCTACAGCACGGGAGGTTTCGGTTTGCTCCACCGTATCGGCTTTAATTGAACGGACTAGTGCGTCGATACGATTAGACACTTGAATGATATCTTCAAGGGATCGCTTCGCCTGTTCAGCCCGTTTCGTACCATCAATCACCTGCTGCGTACCTTCCTCCATCGCAGTCATAACTGAGCTGGTTTCGCTTTGGATTTGCAATACGATTTGCTCGATTTCCTTCAGGGCTTTAGCAGCTCTATCTGCTAGCTGCCGCACCTCATCAGCAACAATCGCAAAACCTCGCCCTGCTTCCCCTGCTCTTGCCGCCTCAATACTAGCGTTTAGAGCCAGTAAATTGGTGCGGGAGGCAATTTGAGAAATCACCGCGACAATCTTGGAAATTTCTTGAGATGATTCGGCTAAACGCTTGACTTTTCTGGTTGTTTCTGCTACTGTTTCGCGAATTTGTAAAATCCCCGCCACAGTCCTTTCCACTGCTTCGCCCCCTTTAAGCGCGGTTGAGGAAGCAGAATGAGCCACATCCTCTGCTTCCCGTGCCGCTTCCGCCACCCGCTGAATCGAGTCAGTCATTACTTGAACAGAATTAAGAGTGACTGCCAATTCTTCAGCTTGGCGTAAAGCATCAGAGGATAAAGCACGGGCAAAAGACTCACTATCATTAGAACCTTTAGTAACTTTCCGGGCTGCATCTTTCACCTGTTGCACGATTTCCCGTAGATTCTGAATCGTCAGGTTAAAAGAGTCAGCCACAGCACCCAAAACATCAGCAGTCACTTCTGCTTGTACAGTTAAATCGCCCCTTGCAGCCCCTTCCACATCATCGAGCAATCTAATTACCTGACGTTGTAAATCTTCTTTGGCTTGTTCTTGTTCTTCTGCCTTCCGTTGCGCTTCGCTAGTTGTAGTCAGAATCACTCGCGCCATCTGATTAAAGCTAGTGGCTAATTGACCTAATTCACCTTCAGAATAAACTGTGGCATTAACATTAAGATTCCCCTGAGAAACAGCATCAAATTGAGATTGTAGGTCTTTTGTTGCTTCTTGAATTTGCCTGGTTGTAATTCTACCCAGAAATAGGGTAGTACCAAAACTGGCAAAACCAGCAACCAGGGTCATTAAGCCGCTAGTATTCCGTAGATGGGTGACAACACCCGGTTTATCTTTTGCCGCTAGGTTGGCTGACACAAAACTCACCACCGCCACTATCACCGAGGATACTACCCCAGTAGCAACCGCTGTCATCAGATTTTTTTGTTTAAGGGAGGCATTTTCAAAGAAAGCAACCCAACCCTGCTCAACACTAGGGACGATTTCGTAGTCAGTTTCTTTAGTTTGGTTAAATATCGGAATTTGTTCAGAAGTGCCACTGAGGTTAAACATCTCATCATCCCCAGCAGTTTTCGCATATCCATTCCCACTTCCGCCTCTACCAGAATCGCCCTTCCTTTCTCTGGGGTTGTGCCCTTCGAGTTTCCCAGAGTCTTCTCCAAAGGAGTAAGGGTAGCCATCTCCTACTCCTTCGGCAAAGGCTTCGCTAATAGAGAAGCCGAAGGAATCTCCTGGTTCCCTTACCCCCATACCGCCAGCACTCGATCCCGATACAACGCCACGATTGCTCAATAAATCGAAATCTGCTTCATCACCGCTTCCTGATGAAATGTCTTCACTCACGCCTTCATAGAAATCAGGAATCGAACCTAAATCCTCATCAAAAACATCAAACGCATCGAGAAAACCTTCTGTGGAACTTTGATCGTCTTCAATTCCTGAGAAACTGTCCGAATCGCCTTCGGCAATATCATCCAGAGCAAAGGACTCACGATCGAATGCTTGGTCATATTCATCAAATTCAAAGTTATGATCTTGGGAGTTATACCCATTCTGCTCAAAGCTGTGAGCATCCTGAGCATAGTCGATTATTTCAAAGGACTCACTTGCCAAAGTCCGCCCCTGTCCAGAGTAGTCAAAGTCATCTGTATCTGTTTTTAAAGAACTCTCAATCTCAGATGAGTCCATCAAGAGTGTTTCGTCCTCAAAAACGGGATAAGCTTGACGATAAGCAGAACCCATCGTATCCTCGCCAAAGCCAATTTTATCCTCGCCTGAATCTATAGAATCAATTTCAAAAGACGATTCCGAGTCAAATGATTCATTCAGCGTTTTTTCATCCACTGGTTTAGCGAAGAATCCACTGTTGGGCATGACAAAAGTTGCCGCAGTACGATCTTCCTCTACATCGTCATCATTGAAAATTTTCTTTAAGTGGGAACTTAAATCTGAATCATCATCCCCAAAATTGTGAGGATCGTCTAGGTCAAATTCCGGATCCTCACTCTGCCATCCCTGAAACCCCTGACTGTCTTCCCCCGAATCACCATCAAAGGCAAAAGGATTATCATCATTGGTTCTAATATATCCTTCCTCCCCACCCTCTTCTGAATTACCAAAGGGATCGGCAAATGCCATAACCGAGGTTTGGGCAAAATCATCAAGAACCCCCTCCTCAAAATCCAGGCTTCCCAAGTCAAAGGTATCGGATTCATCATTTGTTTCCAAGTGGGAGAATGTCCTCACCCCTGCCATTTCACTTAAGTCCCCAGTATCCTCAAAATTATCCTCTTCCTCTTCTTCTAAAGCTTGGGAGCTTCCTGAGAACCCGTTAGAGCTTGACTCATTGATAAATTGATTACTGTCTTCTATACCTTTATTGGCATAATCAAGGAAATCTGCTTCTGTCGTGAGGTTTAGTACCTTTTCATATTGTTCTATCGCCAGATCGTGCTGGTGCAAACCATAGCAGTAGATATGACCCCGCAGTAGGAACACACTTGGATCGTCAGGTAAATTATCAATTAACCGATTTATAATCTCGGCTGCTTCTTGATAATTGCCCTGCATATAGGCTTTTTGCGCTTCTCCATATTCCTGTTCATAATCTCTACCAGATGTCATAAATTCCTCCCGCTCCCGCCATTAGTTATTAGTTATTAGTTATTTTCTTTTTGTTTTTTGTTATTTGTTTTTTGTTATTTGTCACAACCAATAACCAATAACCAACAACCAACAACCAACAATAAATTACTCTAAATCAATTTCATGTTGCCCACCGTGCCGATCGTAGAATTGCCACCTGATCGAGAAGTCGTAAAAATTTCCCTTGTTCTTGGTCTAAAACCCACTCCCCACGCAAAAATGGTGCCATTGTATCTGGAACATTACTAGCCATCTGTAATTGATCTATATCTAACCAGTCCATGTCTACAATCCGGTCAACGGCTAAACCCAGCATTGTATCTTGATCTTCTATCGCAATCACAGGAATTTCGGTGCGATCTGTATTCACAGCGATCGTATCTCCCAAAAACTGACCAAGATCTGATACCCAAATCACCCTTCCTCGCATGTTTAGCGTCCCCAAAAGTAAGGGGGAAGCATTAGGAATTGCTGTGATCTGATTTGGTGAGGGTTCGAGTACTTCTCTGATACCCGTAGCAGGTAAGGCGAATTCATTACCAGAAGGGACATAAAACCGCAGGTGTAGTTCACCTTCAGGACTTTCTAGTTCCTGAAATTCTGGGCCACCGTCTTCACCCTTGCCTGTTAAAAAGTCTGGATTGCCAACCATTATTTTCAAAACCTATCCCCTGAGTAGCTGTTTTACTGTACCGATCAACTCGGTTGGCTGAAAAGGTTTGGCGATGTAAGCATCTGCCCCTTGCTTCATGCCCCAGTAGCGATCGAATTCTTCTCCTTTAGAAGAACACATCACAACTGGAACGTTCTGGGTTTTAGGATCGGCCTTGAGACGGCGGCAAACCTCGTAGCCATTCATGCGAGGCATAACTATATCCAAGACCACTACATCAGGGCAAGACTTCAGAATATGTTCTAAAGCTTCAACGCCATCACTAGCGACAGAAACCGTTAACCCACTGCCTTTGAGGAGGTCTGAGATCATCTGCCGTTGTGCAAGGCTATCTTCTACAACCAGAACTGTACTCATAACTCCCTACCTGATTTGCCGACGATCGGGTGAACTCTGAATGTAACCTTGGATTTTATACTTAAACATAAAACTTGCGTAATGATTAAAGTATCTCTCAATTTTGCCAGTCTGTGGTGTTCTCCTGACGTAGTTAGGATTTGGAGATCCCTTACTTATCAGGGGCGGTTGGTAACCTCAGAATTCAAGAGCGCGATCGCGTTGCGCTGCTGCTTCGAGATCGCGCTCTCAATGGTACGATCGACATCTATATCTCCAAATAACATCTGCTGAGTGACTAGCCTGAATAGTTATCGTAATTGGGATTGGGGGGATTCCTCATCCCTTTTTGACATTTTTAAGCTGAGGCTGACTCGGTAACATCAGTTGCCTCTCTCGAACGATCTACCGCCTCAGTGACTGAATTGTCCATACTGCCTTGGCGGAGATCCCCAGGACCAATATATTTCTCTAATAGCATCAACAGCTCGCTAGCGCCAAATGGTTTGG
This sequence comes from Limnofasciculus baicalensis BBK-W-15, assembly GCF_024178385.1. Lineage (GTDB taxonomy): Bacteria > Cyanobacteriota > Cyanobacteriia > Cyanobacteriales > Coleofasciculaceae > Limnofasciculus > Limnofasciculus baicalensis. The sequence goes on from NZ_JAMZMM010000181.1 coordinate 7,796, forward strand.
TCAAGTAGTCTGTCGCACCCACCATCCTGGCTCTAACTCTGTCGATAAAGCCATCTCTCCCTGTGAGCATAATAATGGGGGTCAAACGGAATATTGTAGACTGTCTGAGCATTCCACACAGCTCGTATCCATCAAGTTTAGGCATCACTAGGTCACAAACGATCAGGTCTGGTTTGATTTGGAATACCTGACTGAGTGCTTTTAAAGGATTCTGGATTGTCGTGACTTCATACCCCCTCGCTTGCAGCATATATTCTACGGTCTTACCAATTGCTACATCATCATCAACACAGATTACACGACGGGATCGGGTAATGCCTGGAAAGTCCCATTGTCGCAGGTTGGTAATTTCTGGTACGCTTGCCATCAGCAATTGAATCCAGCCCTGTTGAACATAAGGATAGATTGCCTTGGCTACCGTCAAGAGATCCCGATTGAGATAGCGAGCCATTTGACGTAGAGAAGTCTTCCCATCTGCCCAACGGCTTAGGGTTCTAAAGGCATTTTCCGGCAAAGTCTCCCGTAATTGAGGTGCATCTGTCACAATCGGACATTGATTGGGAGATTGTATATGGGGATGAAATTCTTTCCACTCCTGGACCTGTTTCATGATTTTGGTCACTATTGGGGCAATCTCCAGACTCGTCAGTTGGGGGGCTAATGCCGGACTAATCTCGAAGACAAAGTATCCGTTATGGAGACTGAGCAGATCGAATAGGGTTTCATGAACCATACTCTGAAGGATGCTGCGACCTTGGGCGGGTGTGATAATATGCTTTTCTAACAAAGCCCAGAGATAGGCATATTCTGGTGCATTTGTCGCTGCAATTGATGGACCTGCCAAGTCATCAAGAGCGGCATCGACTCTGTAGCGGCGCAGGTAATCCCGCAAACGCGACAAGCTAGCATCGCTGTTGGCAGCATAGGCAATTTTCCCGTTTAGGAAGAAAACAAACCAAAAAGGACCGGGTTTGCGCTTTTTGCTTTCTCGCTCCGGAATCCCAAAGGAGAACCCCTGGAGTGGAACATCCCCACTTGTGCTATTTGAGTGGACTCCGTATGCCTCAACCAACAGTTCCCCTGTTCGCTGACCTAGTTCGATCAGTTGCAGGATGCTGCGGATGTCAATTTCATTCAACGTTCCCTGCATTTGATGCTCAATATGCTCCTAAAAAATCGCTTGATGAAAGAAAATCACTCCTACCCATCATTTTTTCAAGATGCCTTGACAAGGGTATGGATACCTGTGATGTTGAACAAATCTCCCTCTAGACTGCTACTGCTCTGGTAAAGGAAAAAGCTTTCCACTCAACCCCTTCCTCTCTATTCGGTCAGTATTTGTAGGCAGTCAAGATCTGTCCGCAGCCCAAGCTGCTCAATTATGAATAACATCAATTGGGTCTTCATGGCGCTTTTAGTCTATACCGTCCGGGAAGTGCGGGTAGTTGACATCATGCACCTTCGAGCAGATCGCACCAGCAAATCCTGTGTTTGTACTACTGCTTTTAAACAGACCAATGCTAGAATTAAAACTTAACTTAGCTTAACGGTCAGTTAGAATCTACAGCATTGTAGTCGAGACGGTCGGTAGCGATATGGTAATACAATTAGTATAATTGAAGATTTAAATGGTGGATAACACTGACTTGATTTTGGCTCACCCCCAGGTAAACAACCCACGCCTGCCATCGGATTACCGATTATAGCGGGGGAGGCGTGAAGAAAAGCCCTAGTTTACCAGACTCAGGTGATGTTTTTACCGTAGACATTCATTTTGTGCAAATTGGTCTCTCCAGTACGATCTGGGAAAATGGCACCCAGAGTCAACAACCCACCGAAGGCTCGGATTACCGATGTAGCGGGGGCTTGAAAGATAGCCCTAGTTGACCAGACTCAGGCCGCCTTGCCTACGAAGCTCGGCAAGTGTTTAAGTTCTTACCTAGAGATGCGTAGCTAGTCTGTAGCTCTACAACTTTTAGGTTAAACAGCTATTTGGAAGGCAGTGCTTAAGAGATAGTACCGACCACTAACTTTGTCGTTCGCGAAGCGTGCCGTAGGCATAGCTAACTTTACCCCAGAAATGGGAGTGGGAGGAATCCCAAAATAAACGCCCCACCGATAGCGAAGCGGCTCCTTTTAGGAGCGGCGGGTCTTTCAAGAACAATATCGGTAGCCTAATCCTGTAATGTCAGCAGGTATGTCAGGGAGAATAACCACTTTTGTTAGCGAAGCGGCTCCTTTTAGGAGCGGCGCAACGGTTTCCTTTTACGGAGATACATAATGCAGCATAGACCCTGGCCTCCCTTTCCTCTCACTGCCAAGCCTCCTACAGCTATGGCGGGAGTCTCCAGGGAGGAAGACAGATGAATGGAACGGTTCGATTGGACTGACTCTACTCCTTCAAAAGCGTCAGCTTAGTTAAGGATTGGGCATGAGACATTAAAAGAGGACGATCGGTGTGCTTTATCTAGCAGAAGTCAAAAAGCAGAAAACTGGCCCTTTTGGCAGTAAGACCGAACTCAAACTCCTGGCTTGTCAGCGCAATGACCAGAGTTGGAATGTATTACCTGGTGAAGAAACGCTTCCTGGGGAAGAAGCTAGTGCCTTTGGCGAGGGTGTGTTGGTCATCGTCAATCTGGGTAATAATCGACAGATTCAGGGAAATATTGACCCAGCAGGAGGGCAGATAGTAAGAGAGTTGCAAAATTTCTCCAAACAGCTAGAAAAATGGAAAAGTGGCGAAGAAGAAATTGAGCAGTGGAAGCAGTCTTTGACTTATCAAAGTCAGGAACTAAACCGCCGCGAAATGGAGATGGAAGCACGTTCCGAAGAGCTTCAAGCTGTGGAGGAAGAGGTTGAACAAATAGAGCAACAACGACAAGAGCTAGAGCTGAAGCGAGAAGAGGTAGCAAGACTAAAAGAAGAGTTCGAGCGAAACCGCCAAGAGTTGGAGGGAGCGTGGGAACACCTACGGGGCGAACAGCGACGCTTCGAGGAACAACAAGGAGAGTTTCAACAGTCTGCTGGCTTAAGTGAGGATCAAGCTGCTCAAATAGAACAATTACTCTTGCGATTGTCTGAAGCAGTTGTTCCGACTGAATCGCTGCGGGAACAATTAAATCAGGCATTGGAAGTAGTTAATTATCAGCAGTCTATGCTGGAGAATGACTGGCAACAGTGGGAACAACAACATCAGGAAGCTCAACAACAACAAGCAGAAGTTGACTATCGAGGGCAAGAAATTCAAAATCGCAAGCAGGAGTTGCAGGAAGTCCACAAATCATTCGAGCAGGCAAAAGCCCAGTTGAAGGTACAGCAAAATACCCTGGAAATTAAGCGAGAAGCTGTTCATATGCTCAGTCTTCAATTGCGAACCCAGGAAGAGCTACATCAAGAGTTGGCTCGTTTAGCAACAACTTCTGCTGATGTCAAAATTAGCCAGCAGGTGAATATCGAAGCTCTGGAAAAAATGCCTTTGGGTGAACTTCAGGGAATTGTCCAAAATTTGCAGCAGGAGTTGGAAAAGGTTAAGCACTTTGTTAACGATCAAGAAGAAGAGCTGACATTCCAGCGTCAAACTGTGGAAGAATTGCAAGAAAAAATTAACTCGGCTAGTGATTACGATCGCATCCATCTAGAAAGCGAACTAGCAGAAGAGGAAGATCGCTACCAGATGCTAGATGAAACATTAGTCGGTCAACGCCGGAATCTACGGGAGCGAGAAGAAATTCTCAATCAGCATCTGCGGGTGTGTCGCCGTCGCCAAGGTGTGGTGGAACCCAATGGCTCAGATACCCTGAAAATTGACCTCGGACCGATTTTGAGCCAACTGGAAAGCCAACGACAGCAACAGGAAACTCAAGTGCGAAAAGTGGAAAGTCAGGTGGAACAAATGCGCCAGAGCATCAACCAAGCCGAACAGTTGATCGAGCAGCAAGCTAAGGAGCATGAGGCGAAAGAAGCCGAGCTTCAAGGTATAGAGGAAAATTGGCAATCTATGAAAGTCTCTCTATCAGAACTTTGGGCTAGGGTGAATCTGACTCAAGAAACACTACAGCCAAGACAGGAGGCTCTCAGTCAACTCACCGAAAAGCTCAATGCGATCGCAGAAGTCTTAAATCAAATTCAGGAAATCGGTGACTATCAACTCCAGATGATTTCTGAATTGCGCCAAACTGTTGCTTGTTAGTTGTTAGTTGTTAGTTGTTAGTTGTTAGTTGTTAGTTGTTGGTTGTTGGTTGTTGGTTGTTGGTTGTTGGTTGTTGGTTGTTGGTTGTTAGTTGTTGGTTGTTAGTTGTTAGTTGTT
>NZ_JAMZMM010000632.1 GCF_024178385.1 Limnofasciculus baicalensis BBK-W-15
AACAAACAACAAACAACAAACAACAAACAACAAACAACAAACAACAAACAACAAGATGACATTTATATCAATAATTTACGGAATTTTTCTGATAATCGCTTTAGTAATATACTGGCGGAGGCGGTTATCATATTGGCGATTGTCAGTGCTGCTGATTGCCAGTTTAATATTTTATGGTATCAATCAAATTATATATATACCGCTGCTATTGCTCATTACCATAATTAATTTTCGTCTGGGGCGAGCTATTGGCATAAATACAGCACCAGGGGCACATATTACCAACCCAAATCTGTCCAATGAAGATTGGTTGTTGGCTCAAGAAGAGTGGAATCAGCGACGAGTGAAGTTATTGTGGTTGGGGATTGGGTTAAATGTCTTCTGTTTATTTAGCTTTAAGTACATTCCCTTTGTCTTGAGCAATATAGCTGGAATCCTTAACTTACCGGGTATCCAGATTACAGCAAACTGGATTAGCGATCGCTTAATTGCCCCTTTAGGACTTTCATTCTTTGTTTTCGAGTGTATTGCCTATCTGATTGACGTACATCGTGGCGCTCCAGCCAGTAAGCAGTTACTACATTTTGCTGCCTACAAGTTATTTTTCCCTAAATTGATTTCCGGTCCGATTGTTCGCTACCATGAGTTTGCCAGTGAATTGAAACTTTCACACTTTCCCAGTTTTGACAGATGTACTGAAGGACTTTGGTTAATTGCTTGCGGCGCAATCAAAAAGGCACTAATAGCAGACAGAATTGGTATTTTGGTAGATCTGTGTTTTGGTAATTTAGCACGGGCGGGTAGTGGGGATTTATGGTTAGCGATTATTGCCTACGGATTACAACTTTATCTTGATTTCAGCGGCTATGTTGATATTGCCCGTGGTAGTGCTATTCTATTAGGATTTAATCTACCGGAAAATTTTGATTTCCCTTATTTCAGTACCAGCATTGCTGATTTTTGGCGGCGTTGGCATATTACCTTGGGCGATTGGATTCGCAACTACCTCTACTTTCCTTTGGGAGGCTCGCGAAATGGGTTGGCTCGAACTTGCTTCAACCTCCTGATTGTGATGTTAATTATTGGGATGTGGCATGGCGCAGCTTGGGGTTTTGCAATTTGGGGTGGATTCCATGGTATTGCTTTAGCGATTCACCGCTTAACAGAAGCTGCATCGGAGCGGATAAATTGGTTGAAGCGTTGGTGGGCAAGTGGATTGGGGGTTTTAGTTGCCTGGTTTTTGACTCAGTTTATAGTTTTCATCTCTTGGGTATTTTTCCGGTTACCCAGTATCAAAGAAGCAACTTTCGCGATCAAGAATCTTTGGGGGAAAGCAGCCGATGTACAATTTGCAGATACTATTTATCTCAAGGTGTTTGGGTTGGCACGTTTTGAACTAGTGCTGCTCCTCGTTGCTTTATGGGTATTTATGGGTATCGCCTATATCCTGCAACGGGTTTTGAAGTTACAACTTAATTGGCCTTTAAAGTTGTTGTTGGTGCCATTCTGCCTATACGGTGTCTGGGTTTTTGCTCCTGAAGGGGGTTTACCTTATATTTATTTTAATTTTTAGCTTTGTTGGCTGACCGAAAAACGAGCCGCAGAGCAAATGACTTTAGGCATGGGGATAAGCGGTAGGAACTTTTAAGTTCCGTCAAACGATTGCTCGGCTTTAGCCACAGTGGTAAAATAGATCGGCGAGAAAATAAGTAGGAATAACCTTGGCGCTCTTGGGGATAATTTTTTTAATAAACCACTAAGACACTAAGGGAGAGATAGATAATTTTGTGCCGCAACTGCTATCAACCCCTCTCCCTCAAAAAAAAGTAATTTACATAACGCAACAAATGAGCGAAGGCTGAAAGTGCATTAACTCCGTTAATTTTATTGAGATTAATTCTTAATAATTTACGAGATTGCGTCGTTTCAGCGATCGTGGTAGAATAATCCAAA
>NZ_JAMZMM010000633.1 GCF_024178385.1 Limnofasciculus baicalensis BBK-W-15
ACTCCCCACTCCCCATTCCCCACTGCCTCAAATACCCGGAGGGCAAGTACCTCTCGATTCTGCGTTTTATATTGAACGTTCCTCTATCGAAAACCGCTGTTACAATACGATTACCCAACCGGGTGGATTGATTCGGATTCATTCCCCCAGGCAAATGGGTAAAACTTCTCTGATGGCGAGGATTTTACATCAGGCAAGAGAAGAGGGATATCGCACGGTAACTTTAAGCTTTCAGCTTGCTGGTAGCAATATTTTCACTAATTTAGATCGATTTTTACAGTGGTTTTGTGCTAGTGTGGGGAAAAGTCTGGGTTTGCCGAATCGGTTGGTCGATTATTGGGATGATATTATCGGCGGCAATTCCAGTGCCACTGATTATTTTGAGAATTATCTTTTAGCGGAAATTAATAGTCCCGTAGTCCTCGCCATAGATGAATTTGATTGCCTCTGTCAATATCAGGAAATTGCCTCAGATTTTCTCGGTTTGCTGCGGAATTGGTATGAAAAAGCTAAGTATGGCAATAGCCTGAGCGATGTTTGGCAAAAATTACGGTTAGTAGTGGTTCATTCCAGTACCACCAATATCTCTCAAAATATTAATCTATCGCCGTTTAATATTGGACTGTCAATTGAGTTACCTGAGTTTACTCCAGAGGAAATCCAAGATTTAGCAAATCGTCACGGACTAAATTGGGACAATGATAAGGTAGAAAAGTTAATGTCATTAGTTGGCGGCTATCCCTATCTAGTCCAAAAAGCCCTTTACCACATCGCCCATCAGGATGTCACCCTAGAGGAATTGATGCCCAAGTCTGCTAGCAAGGGCAGAGTTTACGGGGAACACCTCCATCAGCAATTATTGAATCTCCAACTCTATCCAGAATTACTTGCAGCTTTAGATCGAGTTGTTTCTTCAACAACACCAGTAGAATTAAATCGCATCCCGGCGTTGAAGTTACGCAGTATGGGTTTAGTGCGGTTGATGGGCGGGAATGTTGTGCCTAGTTGCGATTTATATCGTCAGTATTTTTTAAATTGCCATAGTTAGGTTAGACATGGATGGATTTTTAGATCACTTATCCGATTAAAATAAATTAGCCTTTCCAGTTTTGTTTGGCTCTAACAAAAATTTCGTCTAGCGACTGCTCTTGATAAATTTGACGAGAGATTTCTACATAGTCTGTTGGGTTTTGCTGCATTAGTGCCAGAAACCGTAATGTAGCTGCCATGCCAAATTCTTTTTTGAGGGCAGCAATTCCTTTCACTCTCAACTGAGCATCATTAATCGTTTGGGTAGAGTCTGTCATGGGGTTTCTCTCCGAATATAGTCAACTGGGTTCATCGCTTCACAAGCCAATGTTAGCTTTCTGGCTTGCCGTAGCAGGGCATCATCACAGGTGAGGAAAAAGTCTGCCCGAGCATGGCTGGCACACGCAACGTGTAGAATATCTTTTGCGGAGAACTTTCCCTGCTCCATGAAGAATTGAGCCAGGGTGTAGATGGCTGGCTCTGGTGCAATTCTAGTTTGACAAAGGGTGGAAAGCTCCCAGGCAAAGTCTCGACGCTCTGGAAAGGGGCAGAGTTGCGTTTCATCGTTGTGCATGAATGACCAAATGAGTTGGAGTGTTTGGGTTTCTGCTTTGTTGAATATTTCTTGGCAGGCTAAGGCTTCCATCTGAATCCGAATCTGGCTGGAATCGTCAAACCTACGCTGGAAGCAGTTGTAATCCAAATAAATCAAGTCCATTAACTTCCATCCTTCATTCTCGCAGTTTCTGATCGGGATTGTTGGCAGCTCTGTCGCGCAGCATTTTGATATTTTAATTAATTCTGCAATGCTTCAACTCATTGCCCACTCCCCCTACTTCCCTCATCGTTGGATGGGGGAGGGTTTTGAAGGTATATTATCTGTAGGTTGCCAATTTTCTGCGCTCTCACCCGCCCCTACAACAT
>NZ_JAMZMM010000182.1 GCF_024178385.1 Limnofasciculus baicalensis BBK-W-15
GTATCGGAGTCTTTTTGCTCGTTGATCATAATAGGGATAGAACTATCAGGCAACCAAAAGGTTAGCTTCCCACTAGGAGAGTGACTAAAACTACTAATCCGGTTGAGATCGATGACATACTCATTCCGTTCGTAACTAAGACGAATCCATGCTCCTGACAGGGAGTTAGCTGAAACCTGGTTGACGTAATCCAGCACTTCCTGATAACCCTCCGGGTCGCTCTGTTGATTGATAATAATCTGATGGACACTGTTTGGCAACCAGAATGTTATCTTTCCATGGGGTGCGGCAGCGAAAGCGCTGATCCGGTCTAGATCGATGATGTAATTGCTTCTATCGTAATTAATTTTAATCCAGTATGCCACAAACCATTCTCACTCAAGAGGTTAGAAATTTTGAGTGGTAAGTCCTAAGATATGATATCACGTTTCTGTTCACTATTCCCTGTCACCTTAGCCATTAGCGATAAAACACCAAGAAACCGGGTTTCTCGGAGAAACCCTCTATCTGTAGGGTGCGTTACCCGAGAGCTAACGCACCATGACTATATGTAATACTCCAGGGAGTGCTAATTATTCACGCTGTGCAATCAGTTTACCTCCACTGGAACATGGTGCTTGGAAACCAAGTTATTATGAGCAATTGGCGATTCACTTTCCCTTTGCTGAAGAGACGCTTGGACAAATCCCTGGAATAAGGGGTGAGGCTTACTAGGGCGAGAGCTAAACTCTGGGTGGAATTGGGTAGCAAGGAAGAAAGGGTGACCGGGTAGTTCTATAATTTCCACTAAGCGACCATCGGGAGATGTGCCACTAATTACATATCCCGTATCTAAGAATAGACTGCGATAGGAATTGTTAAATTCATACCGATGGCGATGACGTTCGTATATTACCTCTTCTTTGTAGAGTGAAGACGCGATCGTATTGGGTTGGATACGACAAGGATAAAGCCCCAAGCGCATTGTCCCACCTAAATCCACTACATCTTGCTGTTCTGGTAACAAATGGATAACTTGATTGCGAGCCTTGGAATCGAACTCGGAACTGTGAGCATTTTCTAGCATAGCAATATGCTGTGCCCATTCCACCACACAACACTGCATTCCTAAACATAACCCTAGGAAAGGGATTTTTTTGGTACGGGCGTATTCAATCGCGGTAATCTTGCCATCCACACCTCGGATACCGAAACCACCGGGAACTACAATACCGTCAACACCACTAAGGAAGTGTTCCGCACCATCTACTTCAATATCTTCGGAACTTACCCAGCGTAGGTTTAAGTCGCTACCCATTGATATGGCAGCATGGCGTAGGGCTTCTACTACAGATAGATAGGCATCATTTAACCGGATATATTTACCAACGAGGGCAATATCAAGGCGGCGCTTTGGGCGATACATCCGTTCCACCAGGGTTTGCCACTGAGTCAAATCATGTTCCCTTTGTGGCAGTTTTAATAATTCTAGGACTCTTTCTGCTAGTCCATCTTTTTCCAGAAGCAGCGGTACTTCATAGATGCTGCTAGCATCTGGAGAAGTAATTACCGACTCGACGGGAATGTCACAGAATCCTGATATTTTATCTTTGAGACCAGATTGGAGCGGACGATCGCACCGACAGACTAGAATATCTGGTTGAATGCCTAGCGATCGCAATTCTTTGACTGAATGCTGAGTTGGCTTAGTTTTCATCTCTCCTGCGGAAGGAATCCAGGGTAGCAGGGTGACGTGCATATAAATTACATTATTCCGTCCTACGTCCTTGCGGAATTGACGAATTGCCTCTAAAAATGGTAGAGATTCAATATCGCCTACTGTTCCGCCCACTTCTGTAATTACCACATCTGGATTGGTATGCTGGGCTACTCGGTGGATACGTTCTTTAATTTCATTGGTAATATGGGGAATTACCTGTACTGTACCTCCCATATAGTCACCGCGACGCTCTTTATTAATCACTGACTGATAAATTGAACCCGTGGTGACGCTATTGAGGCGGGACATTAGGGTATCGGTAAAACGCTCATAATGTCCCAAGTCTAAATCCGTTTCCGCACCATCTGCGGTAACAAACACTTCCCCGTGTTGGAAAGGACTCATTGTCCCCGGATCGACGTTAATATAAGGGTCTAGCTTGAGTATCGAGACGGAATAGTCTCGCGATTTTAGCAAACGTCCTAAGCTAGCAGCGACAATTCCTTTACCGATACTGGAGACGACACCGCCAGTTACAAAGACAAACTTAGCCATATATTTTTAATTACTCAGATTTTGCCAGATCCACCTCGTCAATTGTGCCACAGACTTCTCAAGTTAGTCTTTTCAATAGACATTTTTAAAAATTCACCTAGGGCAGGTGTCTCGCCTGCCGAAAGAGAATCTTTTCACCAGAAGTCTAATCCCACAGCCTGCTGTTATATTGATCGAAATAGTAATCTCCTCTCTCCCTTAGTGTCATGGAGGGTTTAACCCCTCACCCCAGTTATGGGGAATGGGGAAATATAGCAAAAGTCATCCATTCAAAAGTCACGGATTGAAATGCTTGCTATGAATCGGTTTTGGGGGTTTCGGATGTCCTAATACGGGCGACTGCTATCAGAGTTTTGAGGAATGAGTCTATGGGCGAGTGGCTGCTATAATCTTTATTATTAATAAATGACCCCGATGGACTGTTTGAGGAATGATTTTTGAGGAATGAGTTGAGAATTCAGAGGAATGAGTTGAGAATTCAGGATAAGAGTAACAGGCAAGATGCCTGTTCTTCCTAACAACTAACAACTAACAACTAACAACTAACAACTAACAACTAACAACTAATGAAGAATATTTTAGGATTGGTTATGTTAAGCTTGGCTCTCGCCTCACCTGTTGTCGCTGAACAACCTCTTTTCGTTGCCTATCCCCCAGTTAATCATCAAACAATGGCTGACAGAATCTTCTTAGTTGGTACAGCGTCGCCAGATGGGGAGGTATTGGTAAATGGCAATGCGATCGCTAGGAGTAACTCCGGACATTTTGCCCCTTCTTTTCCTTTACAATTAGGGGTAAATGAATTTACCCTCCGCTATCATAATCAACAGATTAATATAAAAGTTACTCGCATTGATACTAAACCTAAAGTACCAGTTGGGTTCGCCTTTGGTAAAGATTCCCTGACACCAACTGTGGATATGGCGAGATTACCAGGGGAAGTGATTTGTTTTAGTGCAATTGCTCCTCCAAATGCTAATGTTTCCCTTAAGCTTGCCGATATAAATATCCCCTTACTTCCTCAATCCCAAACAGTGGATTTACCCCCAAATTCTGCGGCACTGACTGCCCAAAACCAGCCTAATTCTCAGTCTGTTATTGGTCAATATCAAGGCTGTGCGAGGGCAGAATTACCTGGTAACTTGGGACAACCGGAATACATAATGACTATGAATGATAAAATAGTTATTCAACCTGCATCAGGCACTATTTCAATTCTCAATCCAGTTAAATTAGAAGTGGCTGAAGTAATTGTTGAGGCAGGTGTAGCTCGAACCGGATCGAGTACAGATTATTCTCGCATGACACCCTTACCAAAAGGGACAAAGGCAACTGTTACTGGCAGAGAAGGTGAGTGGGTACGCCTGGATTATGGTGCTTGGATTAAAGAATCTGAAGTACGAATTATCCCTACTCCAGTACCTCCGACTTCGATAATTCGCAGCGTGAGTAGTCGTCAGGTGGAAGGGGCGACTGAAGTAATTTTTCCTTTGCAAAATCCTGTCCCTGTTAGCGTACAACAAGGCGATGGCACTTTTACTCTAACTCTCTATAATACTACCGCCCAAACTGATACAATCCGTTTGGATGATAATCCACTAATTAAACGTTTGGATTGGCAACAAATTGCACCAGATAGAGTAGAATATAGGTTTAATCTTAAGTTTGAGCAGCAGTGGGGTTATACTCTCAGATATGAAGGAACTAGTTTAATTTTATCCTTACGTCATCCACCTAAATTGGGGAATGGGGAATTGGGAGTGGGGAATGGGGAAATTTCCTCAAGGAATAGCTCTAATCCTGCTGATTTAAAACCGTTATCAGGGATTACAATATTATTAGATCCTGGGCATGGTGGTGCAGAATCAGGAGCAAGTGGGCCAAATGGATATCTGGAAAAAGATGTAAATTTGGCTGTATCTAAGCTAGTTCAAAAACAGCTAATAGCGAAGGGTGCTACTGTATATATGACGAGGGAAGAAGATAAGGATGTATCTCTCGGCGATCGGGTTAAAATGATTAATGAGATCAAACCTGCGATCGCACTTTCCATTCACTACAACTCTCTCCCTGATAGCGGTGACGCAATTAATACTAAGGGAATTGGTATGTTTTGGTATCATGCCCAATCTCATAGTTTAGCGATGTTTTTACATAATTATCTGGTGGAAAAATTAGATCGTCCTTCCTACGGAGTATTTTGGAATAATTTAGCACTAACTCGTCCTCACACCGCACCATCAGTATTATTAGAATTGGGATTTATGATTAATCCGGAGGAATTTGAGTGGGTTACTAATCAGCAACAACAACAGAAATTGGCAAGTGCGATCGCAGATGGTGTCAGTGAATGGTTTGCTACTAGACTAATTTAGCATAACTCCCCACTCCCTATCCTTCAGAAGATTTTTCTGCCAAATCCAATTGCTTCACCACGGCATCAATAATCACCTGGGGATCGTTTGTTTCAATACCAAATTGCTGGGCAATTAGCTTGACTAAATCGGGACTATCCTGTAATCTGGAAAATAATTCTTCTATAGTAATTACTTCTTCTTCCGGTATATCCTCACTGGATAATTCCGTTTCTTGAGAAGGGGGTGTTAGCTTTCTCTGCTTGGTATCTGGTCCTTCATATTCCCATACTATCCCAGAACGATCCCTAGTCAATACTTGTTGTCCAATTTGATAGGCGGCTTCGCCAATATCTTGAATTGAGGGGATGGATTGTGTCATTTCGCCTAACTGTACCATTCGCCTGCCCAATTCCAGATTTTGCGCCCGTGATGCTGATACTTTCTCGCCAAACCGATGTAACCATCCCACCCATTGGGCATTACTAACTCTATCTTTCATCCCATCAAAAAACTTGACAACTCTCGGTGGTTGCCAACCATGGCTTACTCCTTCTAAAAGTTGGCGGAAAAAGAATTCATAATCGGCATCTTCGAGAGGTTTGAGTGGAGCCATATTAGTAATTGTTGGTGATTCTTCTGGTTTCGGGCTAAATATCTTCCGAAATAAGTTTTTTAGCCATTGCCAAATTCGTTTAAACATAGGTTAGAGAGTAGGGAGTAGGGAGTAGGGAATAGGGAGTAGGGAGTAACCATTAGCCATGAGCCATTTTCAATAGAGCTTTGGCTTCTTCCCAAAGTCGATCCAATTCCTCAAGAGTGTACTCTGAAAGGGGACGATTTGCGATCGCTTCTATCTGAGCAAGGCGATTAATTACCCGCTGATTAGTACCAGATAAGGCTTCGGCGGGGTTGAGCTTGTACCATCTAGCAATATTAATTAACGTAAAAAGTAGATCTCCTAATTCCGCCTCCTGCTGAATTTTATCTTCTGCCTCAATTGCTTCTTCAAATTCGGCTAACTCTTCATGAAACTTAGCCCAAACTCCATTAATATCTTCCCATTCAAAGCCCGCTTCTGCTGCTTTTTCCGATATCCGCATTCCGGCTATTATCGGGGGAGATTTCCGAGTATAACTTTGGAGCTTCCGACTGAGTAACTGAGAATCAGTGGTTGTTTCTCCCTTTTCTGCTGCTTTAATTTCCTCCCAATTTTGCTTAATTTCCGCCATATCTTTAACTTCTACTGCCCCAAATACATGAGGATGACGGCGAATAAGTTTCTGAGAAATTCCTTGTGCTACTTCTTTTAGAGTAAAGTCACCTACTTCCGCCGCTATTTGAGATTGAAGTACCACTTGTAATAGTAAATCGCCTAACTCTTCTGCGATCGCATTTTTATCCCCACTACGAATAGCATCCACCACCTCGTAGGCTTCCTCAATGATATATGGAATCAGGGTTTCGGGTGTTTGGGCTAAATCCCAAGGGCAGCCCCCATCAGGCGATCGCAATTTTGCCACAACCTCAATTAACTCTTGCAATCCTTCTAATACAGAGGTTTCGGCGGCTTTTTCAGAACCAGTAGACATATCAACTAGAAATTATAAACTATCAATTATACAGATATAATTCAACTTAGGGTAGCCCCTCCCCATTATCTAACCTATAATCTCGATCCACCTATCCGATTCTCGACATTCCCCACTGTACATCCTTTGCGCACCTTTGCGATTAACTTTGCGTACCTTGGCGTAAAAAAAAAATTATTCCATCCCAGGGACACCCCTATATTGAGGTATAGTAAGATAATCAACTAATCTTTACTATTTTTGACAAGGATAAACATGAATCTTAGTATCATCGATAATAAACTGCGAATCGATCTAGAATGGCACGAACAACTCTGGGCATTTACCTTAGATAAAACTATTGATATTCCTCTCGCCCATATCGAAAATGTAACTACAGATGAACCCCACAGCAGTTGGCGGGAAATTCGCGCCCCTGGTACATTTTTACCGGGAGTTATCAAAGCTGGCACTTATTATACTTCCACAGGTAAAGAATTCTGGTATGTTACGGGAGATCGGGATTATTTAGTTTTAGAACTAAGGGATGAATCCTTCAAAAAGATTGTCTTCACTCTTAATGAGAATCACTTATGGGCAGAGCGAATTACACAGGCTCAAGTTGCCCTGTAAAGTACCCCGTAACCAGGCAAGATGCCTGGTCTACGGAAGATAAATTAGGATTATTATAGATTTAAGCAATATCAAAACTTATGACCAGGAAGATATTAACAGGATTGAGTGCAGAAGTCTACGAACATCCTTTCGATCGCGCGGCATTAGCTTCTTTGGAAAAAATGCCCGGTGTCTCGTTACTGATGAGGAAAATTAATGAGTATGGTATCGATAGATTACTTAGACTGCAATGCCTTGGCAGTGAAATAAGAGTCACATCCCGTAATTTTCATAAACTATATGAGGCATTTGTGGAAACTTGCCAAATTATTGATGTTAATCCAATGCCGGAATTATATCTATTTCGAGGCACTGGTTTTATTCAAAGCTACACGATTGGGGCAGATAAACCCATGGTTAGTATTAATCTGGAGGGGATGGAATGGCTGAATCGTGATGAGTTGCTGTATCTTCTGGGACATGAAGTTGCTCACATTAAGAGTAAACACTTAGTTTATCACCAAATAGCGATTGTCATGCCAAGTTTGAAACAAATAATTAACAGTGCCACGATGGGTTTGGGTGGATTGGCTGCTAGTGGGGTGGAATTGGCATTTTGGAATTGGCTAATGATGGCAAAATTTACCTCAGATAGGGCAGGTTTGTTGGCATGTCAGGATATTAATGTGGCAACTACTGCGTTAATGAAACTGGCTGGTTTACCAGAGGAATATCTAACTGAGGCGACTATCGAAGATTTTCTTGCTCAAGTTAAGGAGTTTGGTGATAATAATTTAGATAATATGGATAAATTTACTAAAATGTTGAGTTTTATGGAATCCAGACAGTCTTGGGCTGTAATGAGGACATCCGAGTTATTAAAATGGGTTGATACTGGAGATTACTATAATTTAATTCAACCAGAGGCAAATTCAGAATCATCCACAACCACGGAGACGGAGGAGTGGGATTTTTTACAGTCATTGTAGGGGTGAGTTTAGGGAAAAATTCATTAGTCCCAAAGATAATATTATTACAAAACCCGCCCTCACCTCGCGATAAGATGAAGCGATATCCCAGTTATTCTGCTAAATACGATTTAAAAGAGACTATAAAATAGTTAAGTGATTTACAATAGTGCGACTAATTTAGAAAAGGTTATTAGCCCTCCTTTGGATTATTGTACCACGATCGCTGAAACGACGCAATCTCGTCAATTATTGAGAATTAATCTTAATAAACTTGACGAAGTTAAGGCACTTTCAGCCTTTTTTCATTTATTAATTTATGTTAAGTACTTTCTTTTGGGGTTTTCCGTGCTTTTGAAGCTAATTTGTTATGAAAACATGACAAAAATAGGGGATGGAGACTGGGGAAGCTATAGCAAAAGTCAAAATTCAAAACTGAAATGCTTGCTGTGAATGACTTCTGGCGTTTTCGGATCTCCTAACCGCCCTGGTGAGTGCTATATATTACTGTTATTCCCTCTAACCTCTAACCTCTAACCTCTAACCTCTAACCTCTAACCTCTAACCTCCCCTTCAATTCCCTTGCCTTCTCAAAACTGGCGATTGCTTCCTCCTCTAGGCCTAAATTCTCTAAAGCTATCCCCCGATTATGCCAAATCTCCCCATCATCAGGTTGTAATTCTAAAGCTTCGTGAAAACTCAATATTGCTTCTTCATAATGCCCCCAATTAGATAAAGATATCCCCCGATTATGCCATGCTTCAGGGTAATCTATTTTAAGGGTTAGAGCTTCATCGAAATTAGTAATAGCCTCTTCATATCTCCCCAAGGTATCTAAAATCATCCCGCGATTATTCCAGGCAGCCCAATCCTCTGGATTAACTTCCAATCCTTTATCAAAACTTGCGATTGCGTCTTCGTGTCTGTCTAAATTCTCTAAAGCAATTCCTCGATTATTCCACGCCTCGTTATCATCGGGTTGAATATCCAATCCTTTATCAAAAGAGGCAATCGCCTCTTCATGTCTTCCCATATTATCCAAAGCAATACCCCGATTATTCCAAAGCTGGTATAATTGAGGTTGAATAGCTAATGCCCGATCGAAACTTGCGATCGCATCTTCTAATCTACCCAAATCGAATAAAGCACTCCCGCGATTGCCCCAAGCTTGATATAATTCAGGTTGAATGGCTAATGCCCGATCGAAACTTGCGATCGCATCTTCTAATTGTCCCACACGTACTTGTACCAATCCTTTATTATACCAAGATTGGTAATAGTCTGGCTTTAAGCCCGTAGCTCTATCAAAACTAGTTATGGCTTCGGCAATTCTTTCTAACTGACAGAGGGTACTCCCGCGACTCTTCCAAACCTCTGGATTGTCTGGATTTAATTCGATAGCTTTATCGAAACAAAGAATTGCCTCTTCCGGACGTGATAAATCTCCTAATATCGTACCTTGGAGATACCAAGCTTCACCATAATCTGGTTTAAACTTAGTAGCTTCCTGACAACTAGCAAGGGCTGGCTCTAATCTACCCAAATCGAATAATAAATTCCCCCGATGATACCAAGCTAGCACATAATCTAGTTTAAACCTCGTCGCCTGTTCCAAACAAACAATAGCTTCCTCCGAAAGAGCTAAATTCATCAAAGCCATGCCCTGAATATACCAGGCATCGCAGTAGTTAGGCTTATATTTAGTCGCATTCTCGCAACTAGCAATAGCCTCTGAGTATCTTCCCAAATTATATAAGGCACTGCCACGATTACCCCAAGCCGGAGCATAGTCTGATTTTAATTGTAAAGTACGATCGTAACTTGCGATCGCGTCTTCCAGATAACCGATATTAAATAAAGCATTAGCGCGATTAAACCAAGCATCATGATAATCTGGTTTAAGCTCGATAGCGCGATCGCAACTTAAAAAAGCATCCTCATACCGCCCTAAATGAAACAGGACTAAACCGTGATTATTCCATGCTTCCGGGTAATCAGGCTTAATCTCAATAGCAGTATCGTAACTAGTCAGCGCCGCCTCAAGTTGTCCTAATTTATACAAAGCATTGCCCCGATGGAACCAGGCTTCGCTATCATGAGGGTGGAATAAGATAGCACGATCGCAGCTAGTTAGTGCCTCTGAGTAATCACCTAATTTAAACAACACCCAACCGCGATGTTTCCAGACATCAAAATAATCTGGTTTAAATACTAGAGCTTGATTGAAAGAATCAATCGCATCTCGCTCCTGTGCCAAACTCATCAAAGCTAAACCCTGAATATACCACGCTTCCGGATAATCATTCTTGCACTTTATCGCCCTCTGGCAACTTGCTATAGTTTCCGGCAAATGTCCTAAATTATATAAAGTACTAGCACGATTCCCCCACGCGGGATGGAAATCGGGATCTAATTCCAGAGTACGATCGAAAGATGCGATCGCATCCTGATATCGTGCTAATTTAAACAGAGTATTACCGCGATTAAACCAAATATCGGGATTATCGGGTTGTAATTGAAATGCTTTATCATAGTTGGAGAGTGCTTCCTGATAGTGCCCCAGACGAAACAAAGCGTTACCCCGATTAAACCAAGCCTCAGAATCATTAGGGTGGGATTGGGTAGCTTTGTCAAAAGCTGCGATCGCAGATTCTAATTCCCCCAGCCTCAAGTATTCTACTCCCTGCTTCACCCATTCGCTAGCTAAATAAGTATTGATATCCGATGTTTCTGGTAAATTCATCTTGTTATTTGTTATTTGTTATTTGTTGTTTGTTATTTGTTGTTTGTTATAGAGAGCCTAAATAGGTTTTAATAGATAGCGCCGTCATAATGCTTACACTACAATGTTTCTGGATTAGATAAATATCAGAAATTATTTCAAGTTGCTATATTTGTTTCTTGTTATTTAAAATAATAACAACTAATATCTAACAACTATAACCAACAACCAATAACTAACAACCAACAACCAACAACCAACAACCAACAACCAACACAATCAAAGTAAATCCGATTGCTGTGGCTGTTAAAGTAGTATTGAGAGTGCGATTACTCTTAGTTTGTTCAATTTCGCTGACACTACCAATTGTTCTAATTAAATTTTCTAGCAAAGTCAATCCTGGGCGAAACCTAGTGCAATCAGTTTCCACTTGTTGCAGATATTTTTCACCAGCAAAATCGCTAAAATCAGCAAATAGTTTCAGATAGCTATTGGTATCTCGCTCAATTTTTTGCAGCTTACTCTTATAGTTATCTAAATTTAATTTAATTGTATATGATAGAGATTCTAGTTCGTTTAAATGAACAGCATAATCCGAGAAGGTAGGGAAAGACTGGGTTAAAGTAACTTGCAATTCCTGCAAATTTAGTTCTTGCGATCGAACCTGGCGAGAGTAATCCCTCACTTTATCAATCAAACTCCTAATTTCACCAGACTGCTGTTTGAGTTTATTGTTCAATTTGCGACTATGCCAGTATCCCCAGATAATCTTATGACGGTAGGAGAATAGGCGAGTTAAATCCAAATAAATATCTTCAACTTTTTGTCTAATTTCAGTAATATCCTTCCCGGCTGGGAAGAGGCAAAAGACAATATGATAATTCTCCTTACTGAATTCTGCCCACTCTTGATTCCAGTTTGTTGGCGAGTGCCAATATTGAAATAATCTTGCCCCTAAAAACCGTCCCTGCTCCTTAAATTCTGGTTTCCAACTAGAATTGGGTGTCAATTTTTCGTAAAATTCTTTGGCTAGTTGTTTGGGATCTTGATTACTATCAGCAATCTGAACAGAAACCAGCCATGTCTGTCCAATTGTACCTTGTTTTATAGCTGCTGTTTCTGTGTATTCATCGCTATGATTTAATTTATTAATAATAGCTTGCTCTATCTTTTTTAAATTATCAATAGCTTGATTGCCATCGTTTCTTTTTTGACTATCGGCATCTTGATATTCACCGGAGCAAGCCAGTTGGAGAGAGTACATGTCACCAAATTGTAAGGCGTAGTAGTACCCATCTAAGGGAGATTCAAAGGGTTTTGCTAGTAAGGGGACATAATCGGCTTCTGGATTTTCTAATTTGGCTAATTCGGCTAATTTAGTTTCGTCAATATTCGGATCTATTTTATGCCAAAACTGGCGGCGATTGTTATTGATTTCGGCTGTATATTGAAATCCTTCTCTAATATCGTAGAGAAATAAATCAATAGTAGGGTAGATGAGTTGAATTGGTTTTGTAATCATAGAAAGGGGCTAGGGGCTAGGG
>NZ_JAMZMM010000634.1 GCF_024178385.1 Limnofasciculus baicalensis BBK-W-15
CCCCACCTCCCCACTCCCCATTTTTATGGATCAGACGATCCCAATTAGATGTAGCATGATCCCAATCATAAAAACTAGTTATATCTCCGAGGGATCATCATGATGATGTCTGTTAGCGAGCGGACTTTTACACAAGAAGTTTTAGAAACCCCTGCAACCGTTGTGGTGGATTTTTGGGCACCCTGGTGCGGGCTTTGTCGCCTAATCAACCCTATGCTCCAGGAATTTCAGCCTCAAGGGAGCGATGCCTGCGGCGGGGAAAGCCATCGCGTTAAAGTTGTCAGAGTAAACGCAGATCACAATCTCAAGCTGGCTAGCCAATATCGAATCAAGTCTCTACCCACATTGCTTGTGTTTGAGGATGGTGAGTTGGTTGACAGACTCGAAGGCTTCCAAGGGCGCGAGGAGTTACGGATGGCACTGCACAACCTGATGGGGACTTCTTTTCCCAAGTATCCAGATATATTGAACAAAGGGGCTACCTCGAAGGTTTTAGATAACTCTGCGCAAAAGGCTGCGTAGGGAATAGGGAGTAGGGAGTAGGGGAAAATTTTTCTGCCCCACTCCCCACTCCCTAGCCCCACATCAATTGCCAAAGAAGGTGGTTTTTTTCAGGAAATCACCCCCAGTGAAGGGAAGCCTTATTACCTTTGGCATCGGGATAAGACAGTGGATTATCTGGTAAAAGCAGGTAGCGAAAAAAGTATTGAATGCTGCTGCATTTACTTATGTGGCAACAGCTTTGTATGCGGTGCTGCAATTAATTCAATTGTTGATGATGCGGAGAGATTAATTAGGGCTTGGTGAAGAAGAGCGAAAGCATTGATAAATAAGGATGTAATGCTTTTTGGCTCGAGACAAGTGCAAGGTTCTGAACTACCCTAGCTCAAAATCCTTGCACTTTTGGGAAACTGAGCCAAAAAATAAGCTTGGATTTTCTCCCCTGCTCCAAAAAACCCTGCCGCCCTGCCTCTTTGAAGCGTCACCAAAAACTTATTCAGCAAGCCCTATTTAGGTCATCGTAACCTAAAAAATGATTAAAATTCTTTTTCCATCCCTTTTAGGTATAGATAAAAATTATCTGACAGCCAGATAGCAGTACTATTGTAACCTAAGTTAATACAAGTCACTAATATTTGATTTTTGCTATACATATTTATATTCCCTAAAGCTTTGATTCGTTTTAAATCCTTAATGACTCGAGCTGGAAGTTCAATTGGCTCTCTGTATTGATTGATAGTGTGCATAGCTTATTCACCTAAACCTGTCTTAAACTATGAGTTCTATTTTTCCAGATTAGATTATGATTGTGCAGAACTTGTGCAGAATCAATCATGATTTATATGATTCATAAGACTAACTCAGATTATAAACGTTAATCCTCTTGTTGCTTCTCTAGTGCAACAATAAAATTTACTGATAGGTAACTGTTGAATAATGATCGTTTCAGTGACAACGATACAGCCGATGAGAAATCTCGAGACGATAGCTTTGAGCAGAGTCTAAGGAGCAAAGTTTTTGGTTTGCAATCGTTAATTGGGGTGGATAATCCCTACGTCTCAATCCAGGAGCGAAAATCCAGAGATGCAAACGATTAACTGGATATACTGGTAAATCTGCTAGTTTTTGCCAAACGGTATTATATCCATGTTTATTATTCAAAAAAACGATAGAGCGGTTGGGATTGTTCAGATTAATATCCGAATTTAGTCTATTAAGTGCTAAAGCAAAGCTTAATCCTAACGCTACATCCTGAAGATTATTATATCCCACGACCATCATCATGGGAACCCTTGGCTCTTGAGTCATATTCCGGGCTACTAAATCTGGATAGAATGGTTTAAGAAATACTAAATTATAAATAACAAATACTGTGCTTAACAAGGAAACAGTCAAAGGTAAAATCATTGTCAATTTCTCTGTCTTTTTCGATTTATGGTGCGT
>NZ_JAMZMM010000183.1 GCF_024178385.1 Limnofasciculus baicalensis BBK-W-15
GTACTCCTGCTACAATTGGCAAACGAGACTATAGTCAAGGATCTAGAGAATGCGACAAATTAATTTTTTGGTTATTTTTGCTCTGTGTTTAGTTTTGGCTTTATTTAGCCTGGAAAACACTACCCCTGTTGCTATTCAGGTTGTTGGTGGGGTTCAGGTGGAAGCGCCTCTGTCAATTGAATTGATTTGTGCTATGGGGCTTGGGGGTGTCCTTGCTTGGATGTTCAGTATTTGGGCTAGATTATTGGGATACCTATCGTCTCGTAGAGTGGTTAGCCAAATACAAACCAAAGAACAGCGGATTCAGGAATTACAGCAAGATGTGGAACGTTACAAGGTAGAACTAGAAGAGCAGCAGCTACCTGCTTTATCTGCAGCAGAGTCGGTGAAGGAAGGATCGTGAGCTGAGGGAGGGGAGGATAGGGAAGATGAAACTGTTGCTGGTTGGTTGTTAGTTGTTGGTTTTTTTGGCAAGGGGCAATTGTTGGGTGTAGTTGGTTGTTAGTTTTTGCTGGTTGGTTGTTGGTGCAAGAATTAATCAGCGTAACAGGCGTAATCAGCGTAACAGGCGAGATGCCTGTTCTACGACAATGGGATGAAAGCTACTTGCCAACAACAAACAACCAACAACAAACAACCAATAACCAATGACACCTGCCACTGAAGCCATTGCGCTGCTGATAGATCTCGCACAGCGCGGGGAAATTGACCCGTGGGATGTTCAGGTTATTGAGGTGATCGATCGCTATTTAAGCACCTTATCCCTAAATGATGTCGAAACTAGCCCAAGTGAGACTGACTTATCTCAGCCCGGACAGGCTTTTTTATGGGCATCAATGCTGGTTTTACTCAAAGCAAATACTCTGGAACGTATCGATGAGGAAGCAGAAGTAGAACTAACTGAGATGGAGGAGGATGTCGATGGAACTGGTAATACTAGGTTACCATTGCATTTAGAACAGCATCTACGCCGTCGCACTGCTGCACCACCGCCAAAAAGACGACCTGTTACCCTCTCTGAATTGATTGAGCAGTTGCAGCAGATGGCGACTGAATTAGAAGAAACACCTTCCCCCACCCGCGCCAAATCTCACCGTTCCATCTTGAGATCTCAAGCAGCCAAAGCCATAGCCCATCTGGCACACGATGAGAATCTTACCGAAATTGCTAAACGGCTGGAAGTATTCTTCTCCCGTCACTGGCAAGAATTATCTGTCGGAAAGGATTGGCTGAATTTAGATCAGTTGTTAGAGTGGTGGACAGTATCTACAACAGAGTCCGCGATCGAATCGGGTGAATCTGCTGTTAATGGGACTGAATATCGGTCCCATGACAGAGTTGGTGTTTTTTGGGCACTACTCTTGTTGTCAGCTCAATCTAAGGTTGAGTTATCTCAAGAGGAATTCTACCAAGACTTAAAAATCCGGGTGTTGGAGTAATACCAAACGAGGAATGCGCTCGAGGTTACAGGGAAAGCATCTCCATCAACTATACCAGGATTGACAGATTTGAAAAACAACAGTCGGATGAAGACGATTTCAGCACTTGCCACCAATCTAGCTCCAGAATCTGGCTAGAATAACTACGGGCAAATAGTAGATTTAGTCAAGAATCCCTCATCGGTAGTGCAAAAAAAATTTTGTCTATCTATCGTGTAAAAAACCTGATTTCTGTCATTTTTCTCGGTATGTAAAATAGACATCTGGTGAAAATTTATCTGGGGCGGGCATTTCGCCCGCTGTTGAGATTCTTTTCTGGAGATGTCTAATGGAGTCTCGAAAAATTGGTCAGTTGCTAGCACAACTGACCGATTAGATCGGACTCAATCGACCAAATCACCAATCTATGGTCTAGCGTGAGGAATAAATAATTATGAAAGCCATGATTCTGGCTGCTGGAAAAGGGACTCGGGTTCGCCCCATCACTCACACCATTCCGAAACCATTAATTCCGATCCTGCAAAAACCAGTGATGGAATTTCTCTTAGAATTGTTACGAAAGCATGGCTTTGACCAAATTGTTGTCAATGTCTCTCACCTGGCTAATGAAATTGAAAGTTACTTCCGCGATGGTCAACGCTTTGGTGTAGAAATTGCTTATTCCTTTGAAGGATCTATTATTGAAGGTGAACTAGTCGGGAAGGCACTTGGCTCTGCGGGGGGAATGCGCAAAATCCAAGACTTTTATCCTTTTTTTGACGACACCTTTGTTGTCCTTTGCGGTGATGCCCTGATCGATCTGGATCTGTCTGCTGCACTGAAGAAGCACAAAGAAAAAGGTGCGATCGCGACGATTGTGACTAAATCTGTCCCACGAGAACAAGTTTCCAGCTATGGTGTTGTGGTTACAGATGAGAACGATCGGATTAAGAGCTTCCAGGAAAAGCCCTCTGTCGAAGAAGCTCTTAGTACCAACATCAACACCGGAATTTATATCTTTGAGCCTGAAGTTTTAGATTATATACCATCAGGTCAAGAATATGACATTGGTGGCGATCTATTTCCTAAACTTGTGGCAATGGGTGCGCCGTTTTATGCTGTACCTATGGAGTTCGAGTGGGTGGATATTGGTAAAGTGCCAGACTATTGGCACGCGGTACGGGGTGTCTTGACTGGGGAGATCAAGAATGTCTCGATTCCGGGTAGGCAAGTAGCTCCCGGTATCTACACGGGTTTAAATGTCGCAGTCAATTGGGATAAGGTTGATATTACCGGACCTGTTTACATCGGTGGGATGACTCATATTGAGGATGGCGCGAAGATTATTGGTCCATCAGTAATTGGTTCAAACTGCTGGATTTGTAAAGGGGCAACGGTTGATAATAGCGTGATTTTTGAATACTCTCGCCTTAGCCCTGGGGTTCGCTTGGTGGATAAGCTAGTCTTTGGACGCTACTGCGTTGATAAGACTGGCGCTACTATCGACGTGCAAGCAGCAGCCCTAGATTGGCTGATTACCGACACCCGTCGGACTATGCCACCCCAGGAATCAGAAGAAAATAAAGCGATCGCAGAACTTCTGAGTAGTGCTAGTTAGTTAGTTGTTATTGGTTATTGGTTGTTGGTTGTTGGTTGTTGGTTTTTTGCTTCAAACTCGATCGGGGAAAGCCTTAAACTTCGACTAATAATCCTAACGTTATTCAGAGGATGAATCTAGATGATCTGCTTTCTTGCTAGACTTCGGATATGCGATATGAGCGATCGTAGATCTTCATCCTACAGATTTGCGATACGATCAGTAGAGTATTATATCCATCATTGCCAGTTCTATGGATGTTTCTCAAACAATTGACGCTCAAGTCACGTTACCGATGGAGTTGTATCAGGAGATTGCCCAACTAGCCAAGGCTCATGGACATTCCGTGAGTCGGGAGATCGTAGCGCTGCTTACTCGTTTGCTGATAGAGATACCAAGCGATCTACAGTATGAATTTGCAGCATGGGAAGCGGCAAGTGACGAGGATTGGTTGAGTATGGAAACGATCCTAAAATCTGAGGATAATTAGATGGCAAGAGGAGATGTTCTCCAGGTAAGTTTGCCGTATTTATTAGCTCAAAATTATCAGGGGTTCGATATTTATTCAATCAAATTCATATTTGATTAAACCTCTCACCCCTTACCTCTTACCTTCCTAAGACAAATAAGTATAACTACTAAGACTCCGCTCATAGTTTTGTAGCAACCGTTGAGATTCTGCCAAGGTAATCCGGTTTTCTTGCAATGCTTGCTCGGTGAGGCGGCGGATACTTTCTACTAAGTCTTCAGCATCATATTCTACATAACCCAAGACTTCAGTTACCGTATCACCTTTGACAACATGTTCAATTTCATATCCTCTAGGTGTCAATTGAATATGGACCGCGTTAATATCGCCAAATAGGTTATGTAAATTACCCATGATTTCCTGATAAGCACCAACGAGGAATAAACCCAAATAATAAGGTTGTTGCAATTTTTGCTTCCTTATTTCTGGATTTGGGATTGGAACATTGTCTTTGCTATTTCCTTCTTCCTCTACCTTTCGGAGAGGGTGAAGTTCTAGCACTGATTTTACATCTCTTAGGTCAATGAATTTGTCTATTTTCCCATCGCTATCGCAGGTGAGATCTGCTAAGATACCGCGAGCGGTTGGTTCTTCATTGAGGCGGTGAATTGGCATAATGGGAAATAGTTGATCGATTGCCCAGGAGTCAGGTACGGATTGGAATACTGATAGATTGACGTAATAAATTGATGCCATGATTTTTTCCAAGTCTTCCAAGTCGTCGGGAACGTAATCCTGGGTTCTGACAATTTCTAAAATCTTTTGGCAACAACACCAGTATAATTGCTCGGCTCTGGCTCTTTGGGTGAGACTGAGATAACCAAAAGTAAAGAGGCTTTTTGCTTCGTCTTTAAACTGGATCGCGTCGTGGTATGCTTCCTGATAATTTTCAGTATTAATTGTCTGGTAAGTTTCCCACAAATTACGGATAATTAGATGTTCTTCATCTGTTACTGGGATTGGTTCTTCAGGAACCACATCACTAGTACCCAGAACATCACAGATGAGGACAGAATGATGAGATGCGATCGCACGTCCACTTTCACTAATGAGTACTGGTACTGGTAGTTTCCGAGCTTCACAAGATTCTTTTACCTCAGCGACAATATCATTAGCATAGTTCTGCATATTGTAGTTTTTTGAGGCATAGAAATTAGTTTTAGATCCATCGTAATCGATGGCCAAACCTCCCCCTACATCCAGGTACTTCATGTTAGCACCTAACCCACTCAGTTCCACATAAATTTGGCTGGCTTCTCGGATTGCTTCTTTAATAACGCTGATGGCAGAAATTTGAGAGCCGATGTGAAAATGTAATAACTGTAATGAGTTAAGCATTCCTGCATTCCGCAGTAATTCAACACAACTGAGGATTTCGGGAATAGTCAAACCAAATTTAGCGCGATCGCCTGTAGAATCGCCCCAATGTCCCGTACCTTTGCTAGTTAATTTTGCCCGGACTCCCAGTACAGGTTCAATTCCCAATTGCGCTCCTACCTCAATCGCGAGCTGTACTTCTTCAATCTGCTCAATAACAATAATTGGTTTGTGTCCTAAACGGGTTGATAAGAGAGCAGTTTCAATATATTCCCTATCTTTATAACCATTGCAAATTAGTATAGAATTAGGCGTTTTCAAGGTAGCAATAGCAATAATTAGTTCTGGTTTAGAACCTGCTTCTAGTCCAAACTGATAAGGTTCGCCAAATCTGACTAAATCTTCAACCAAATGTCGATGTTGGTTACACTTAACTGGATAAACGCCTTGGTAAGTACCGGGATATTTATAGCGAGCGATAGCCTTGGCAAAACAGGCATTCAACCGCTCAATTCGATCTGCTAAAATATCAGAAAATCGAATTAACAGAGGCAAACCGAGATTCCGCTGCTTGAGTCCCTCAACTAGTTCCAGCAAATCCAGAGAGCCACCGCGATCGCCTTTAGGAGAAACTGTAACATGACCTGCCGCATTGATAGAAAAATATGGCTCTCCCCATCCTTGAATTCGGTATAGTTTTTCGCTATCCTCAATTCTCCATTTCTGGCGTAATGGTTTACCATTAGTTCCATTAATGTTGGCTGGGGTATCCAGGAGATGATTTAGTTGTCCTTCATCAGGATTGCCGATTGTGGAAGTTAGCTCTAGCGCCATAGTATTGTCTAATCGTTAAATTACACTGTGCGAGTTAATGCTAGCGCATCAGGGTTTGGGGGTGGGGAGGAGAGTTAAAACTCCCATAGACATCCCCAAACCCCATTTCCCTACTCTCCAAGCCGTGCTAAAATAATCTGAGCAGGTTGCCCTTTGGGGTACTTGTTATTGTTTTTATTAAGGGTGTCAATGCTCAACCCATCTGATAATCCTGCCAACAAGCAACTTTTACCAAAAGC
The DNA here is from genome assembly GCF_024178385.1 of Limnofasciculus baicalensis BBK-W-15. Classification (GTDB taxonomy): domain Bacteria; phylum Cyanobacteriota; class Cyanobacteriia; order Cyanobacteriales; family Coleofasciculaceae; genus Limnofasciculus; species Limnofasciculus baicalensis. The sequence goes on from NZ_JAMZMM010000183.1 coordinate 5,935, forward strand.
ACTACCACAGTTAATCCAGAAGTATCCATGGGCTTTTTGGGGTACGATCTGGGGTGGGATAATTGTGGTGGGTTCTGTGGCGGGTTTTGGTATGATTTACCCCGGACCAGTTGAACAAGAGGCTTCTGGGCCTAAACCAACCATAACGACAATTCAACAATTTACCACTGGGAGTAAGCCTCAACCAAAATCGGTAACCCTGCCGCCAGTGGCAATTCAGCCGCCAGTGGCAATTCAGCCGCCACCAATTATCAACCCTCAACCTGCAATCGCAACAATTCCCCTATCTGCACCAGGAGAAGGTTTTCCCCTATCTGTGTTTGCAGGTTTAGCCATAGGCTGTGGAGTAGGTTCTTTTGTGGTAGCACAACTTGTCAAAAAAGCAGCCCGGCCTTACCAATCCGCAACATTTCGTAAAAAAACTCAAAACATATCCAAAAAACACCGTCCACTGCCCAGGAAACCACAGGTAGCCCATTCAAAATCAATTGTTCAACCGCCATATAATCAACCTACATATAATCAACCACCAATAATTGAAAAGCAAGAGACTCAAGTCACGGTTGTATCAGCTTCGGAGAATCATCACTTAGACAGGAAAGAGGAAACCCTCGCGGAAATGTTAGATTTGCGGAAGCGGAAGTCCCTATCTTCATTGATGCGAGAGGAATAAGCGGAATGCCGATGTTCATTAGAGACAAATAATAAACCAAGACGAGGACTAAGCGATGTCTAGTCAAACGCTAAAAAAACCAGAATTTTCTCGTGAATATCGTCTGGGATTAGTTGTTTATGGCGGTGTCTCACTCGCCATTTATATGAACGGTATCAGCCGCGAATTTTATAATGCTGTGCGCGGCAGAGGAATCTATAAATTAATTAAAGCACTCACCGATTCCGATATTGTTGTTGATATTATATCCGGAACATCCGCAGGTGGAATTAATGGAGTACTTCTGAGCTATGCCCTCGCCAATAGTAATGAAGAAGAAGTTTTTGATTTTCAAGAATTTGACCAGGTTTGGCGGGAAAGTGGCAGCATTAACAAGCTAATGTATGAACCCGCACCCCAAGAATCCCAAAAAGATTCAGTATTGGATGGTGAAGGATACTACCAAAATGAGTTAGTAGAAGCATTAAAAAAAGTTGGTAATTATCCAAAAAAAGCGCCAGCAGGAGAGTGGTTTTCTCAATTTAATGAACTAGATTTATTTGTGACAGGAACTGATGTACTGGGGCGAATTTATCAGGTTTTTGACGATACTGGACGAGCAATTGAACTGAAAAATCACCGGACAGTTTTTAATCTAAAACATTGTAAAAATCGACAGGAACCCTTTAAGCCAACTGGAGATCCAGCAGATATCAGCCGTACCCCGGAAGTCACCTATCAATCCCTGGCGAAACTTTGCCGAATTACATCTTGTTTTCCCGTAGTTTTTCCGGTAGTCACTGTCGGGTTGAAAGAAGATGCAAATGAGGTAGATAAACGGCTGATTTCCTGGGGAAATCTGGAAAAACGGGAATTACCTGAACAACGGCCACCAGACGGGTATCAATTGCATTTTCTCGATGGTGGAATTCTAGATAATAGACCATTTAGTTATGCGATTAAGGATATTTATTATCGGACAGCTAATCGTCCCGTAAATCGGAAAATATTTTACATCGATCCCTGTCCGGATCGCTTCATGGGGAGTCCCAGGTTTAATACTATGCCAAAACCAAATGTATTGGACGTAATTCAAGAAGTTGTAATTGGACTGCCAACTTATGAAAGTATCAGCAACGATTTGGAGTCGATCCAAGATCATAACAATCAAATCAGTCGATATAACGATCTATTAACCGATTTAGAAAAAAGAGAAATATTAACACCGAAAAATTTTGATAGAATAAATAGCGAGGAAGAAATTTATCTAAAGAGTCGTCTGATTATCCTGCGCGATCGCATTCTTCCGCTTATTTTGAGAACGGATTCCGGGGGAAACACTAAATCTGGCAAGAGCAAGATTGAGATATTAGAGCAAACAGCACAATTATTGATTGAAGGACTATCTTTTAATGAAGATGAGGAATACCAAGTAGATATACTGGAAAAAATCAGGAAAGAAATTGATAACCTGGATGTATATTTAGCGTTGAGGAAGCATTTCTATATCGTAAAAAAGGTTTTAGGATTAATTGATAAAGAGTCTGATTTAGGCGAATACAAAAAGCTCAAGTTATTAGCTAGTGGTCTAAATAGTCACATTAAACTGCTAGAGGTAATTGCGACTACATTAGATATTTTACTAAGTCATATTCAAGTCAGCGAATCATTTGAGAAATTATTAGAAGAAAATCCTCCAGATAACGATATTGAAAACAGAATAAAATTACGCACTCAAGTCTGCGATCGCATCTTTCGATTGCACCGCTTCTTCTTGGATGCAGATGGTTTTGCAGACTTTGCTCCGGATAAGTCACACAGGGGAAATCTTACAGAAATTACTGCCGACTTTTTTAAACAATTACCCATTCAAGTAGAGTTTAAACTCCAGACGGAACAAAGAGAATGGTTACCTCAAAAAGAAATTGATAGTATTTCTGAGCTATTTAAACAAAAAATTAGTAATTTAGATAAAGATTCATCACTGATAAATGATATCTGGGAGGAGGAAAGATTTGAGGAGCGGGGTAAAGAATGTTTTACTGTATTAGACTACATAAATCAAACATCAGAAATTTTGATTAAAAGCAGTGGCGTGAAAAAAGCCGAGCATATCTGGAGTCGGTTTAAAAACTTCAGAAACTTAGATCGAACCCTTTATCCCTTTGAATATCTAACATCGCTCAAGGAAAAAAATCACATTGAACTAATTCGATTTAGTCCCGATGACGCTCAACGAGGATTGGGAAAAGGGAAAACATTCAATGATAAATTAGCGGGGGATACATTAGCCACATTTGGAGGATTCTTCAAGAAGTCATGGCGATCAAATGATATACTTTGGGGTAGATTAGATGGACTAAATCGGATTGTGGAAGCATTAGTTAATCGCGAATCAGTGCAAAATTTTCCTCGGTTTCTTAAACGACAAGTAAAGGAACAAGGATGTACAGAGGAAGAATATATAGACTTATTAGTTGAAGAATCATTCCTAGATGCTCAAAGTCGCGATCGCGAAAAAATTAAAACCCATCTTCATAAGTTAGCAGATCCGACATGGCAAGGCGATCTAGATCTAAATTTGATTGTAGATGATTTAGTCCTGGAAGGACATCGGTCAATTTTAATGACAGATATTCAAAACACGATTGAAGATGAAATTAGTGAGCAAATATCTTGGAATCAACAGCGACTACAACCAACCGATCCGACGGATGTAACCAGGCTTCTCACTAAACTAGAAGAACAACCGCCAAACTATCAGCCAGTCCCCGGCTACTTTCAAGAAAGCGTTACTATTCTGGCATCAGGAGCATTAGCAAAGCAAGCCATGAATAGTTTTTCATCTCAAGAAAAAGAGAATTTTTTTCGCAAGCGCTACAGGGTAGGAAAAGAAAGTGTGGTAAAAGATATTCCGGTAATTGTCTTATCGGCTATAACCGCACGCTTTGTCCTAGTTATGCGAGATATTATTATCACCGTATTAGGAGAAAAACAGGCAGCAAAGATCAAAGGATTGATAACTTACCAGTTTTTTAATAAGTCTGTACAACTATTCTATTGGTGGCTGCAACAAAGAGGTCCCATCGCAGTACAAAATCGAAATTTTCCCGGTAAACGCCCCCTAGTTTTAGTCCTTCAGGTGCTGTTGCTACTAACCACGATAATTGCTATTATTATCACCGCTTACAAGTCACCCTGGACAGTAACAGTCGCTATTAGTGCGATCGTTTTGTTTTGGTTACTAGGATATACTGTTCCAGGGAAGAGGTGAAATGAAGGATGAAGAATTAAGTAAAAAAATAGTTTTACTTTTCACCCATTCCTCCTAAGAATTCTGTTAGCGCAGCGGTACGAAGTCCGTTTTTATTGTTCAGGAGTGAATTAAAACTCAAAACCCAAAACTCAAAACTCAAAACTCAAAACTCAAAACTCAAAACTCAAAACTCAAAACTCAAAAATGGCATCATCAAAATCAAAACAACAAACAAACCAATCCAAGCCTGCCACAGAACGAATTATTTACCAAGAATTCGGTTCCGGTAGCAATCCCGCTGCGGTGCAACGTGGAGTGGAAGAATTACCTCCGAATCAGCAAAATTTACGGGTTCAAGCATCTCGGAAGGGAAGGAAAGGTAAAACAGTAACAGTAATTAGTGGTTTTCAATGTAAAGAGGAAACATTAACTCAATTACTGAAACAGCTTAAAGCTCAATGTGGTAGTGGTGGTACTGTTAAAGATAATACCTTAGAAATTCAAGGAGATCATACTCAGAAGTTGGTGCAAATTTTGGTTCAGCTAGGGTATAAAGCGAAAATTAGTGGTGGTTAAAACGATTTTATAAACAACTTATAGCGAAAACGGAAGTACCCCCTGTCGGCGGTACTTCCGTAGATTGAAACTATTGCCGTCTTGAGTGTCAATCAGCGCTTGATAAATTCAGATGCTACAATCATAGAACCGATGCCTTCATCGGTGAAGATTTCTAGAAGCAACGAGTGAGGAACTCGACCATCTAGAATATGTGCAGCCTTTACCCCTTGAGCCAGGGAGCGCACGCAACAAGTCACTTTGGGAATCATCCCACCACTAACAACACCAGTTTCAATCAACTGTCGTGCTTGTTGAATATCGACTTTGGGAATTAAAGTTGAAGGATCTTTATAATCCCGTAAAATACCAGAAGTATCGGTGAGTAAAATTAACTTTTCTGCTCCCAAAGCAGCAGCAATTTCACCCGCAACAGTATCAGCATTAATGTTATACGCTTGTCCAGTTTCATCAGCAGCAACGCTAGATACCACGGGAATATAACCGTTTTTCAGCAATGAGTCCAAAAGATTAATATTCACACTTGTAACTTCTCCGACAAAGCCAATGCCCTCTCTGCCATCGGGACGGGCTGTGATTAAATTAGCATCCTTGCCACAAAGTCCTACAGCTAAACCGCCAGCGCAGTTAATCAAAGAAACCAATTCTTTATTAACCTTACCGACTAACACCATTTCCACAACTTCCATGGTGGGAGCATCGGTAACTCGCAAACCATCTTTGAATTGTGGCTCAATCCCTAATTTCCCCAACCAACTATTAATTTCAGGGCCACCGCCGTGAACAACAACTGGCCGCAAACCGACACAAGCCAAGAAAACAATATCGCGGATGACAGTATCTTTAAGGGTGCTATCTTTCATCGCAGCTCCCCCATACTTGACAACCACTATCCGCCCTGCAAATTGTTGGATGTAGGGAAGGGCTTCACTCAAAACGCGGACGCGGGTGGCTTCGGCTTTGTTAATGAAATCGCTATTTTCAGTCATGGGCGGCAAATATATGATAAATAAGGGGTAGAAAGCAGTTTAAATCATTTTATTAGTTATTAGTCATTAGTTGTTTGTTATTTGTCATTTGTGATTCGATATCTAGATTTCTTGATTTATGTCTTTTATGGGAGTGGAACTTTGTATGGAAAGTTTGACATCTGCCAAATCTCGCCGCCAATTCCTGAACTATCTAGTGGCAGGAACGACTGGAACCCTAATTATGGGCTGGATTTTCCCCCAACGTGGAGTTAGCAGAGAGGCAAATCTGGAAACCCTCTGTTCTTTGTTTCCCTACAACTCTCGGTGTAAAGATTATTTGCCCGGTGTCGCAGCTATTGACAATGAGGGAACTCCAATCAAGCCGTCGTCTCTTTTAGCCAAAGCTAAACCAGGAATACCCTTGCCCGTTGAAGGTTTACCCCAAACAACCTATCTGGTGATTCAGGATGGACCGAAAATTGCTGAATATGGCATCAGTCCCGTTTGTACTCATTTAGGATGTACGGTGGCGTGGGTGTCAGAAGAAGATCGTTTTGTTTGTCCTTGTCACGGTTCCCAGTACGATGCTATGGGACGAGGAGTTCGCGG
>NZ_JAMZMM010000184.1 GCF_024178385.1 Limnofasciculus baicalensis BBK-W-15
GGTTCCAACTGTCCAGGTTGCTTAAGTTTTAGTTCCAGAGAATCATGCAATGTCCCTGCTACTGATTCTAACTCCCGATCGAGAGTAACGGAATGAGCGTGAGCGATTGCCTTATAGACACAAAACCCCAACAGACTCAAAATCAAACCCATAACTCCCGAATAATAAAATGCTAACCTCCAGCGAGTTTGGGAGAAAATATTATATTCTTTATCTATACTCATAATATTTGTAAAGGAGGTACGCGAAGAGGGTAAATTACAGGAGGAAAGAAGCTTGATTAGCGATTAACCATTAGTAGGGGCGTTAGCGTTAGCTTGGCGTTAGCCTAGCATACCCTTCGGAAAGGCATTGCCAACGCGCACTTATCTTATTGGTAAATTTTAACATTTATACGTGAATGCTTCGCCCTTACACGCCATTAGCGATTAGCCATATTTTGCAAATTTAAACGATAACCCAAACCATGAACAGTTTCAATAGGAATGGCACAACCCATAGACTCAAGCTTGCGGCGCAACAGACGCATTTGTGCTGCCACCACATTACTAATAGGTTCCGCACCCATATCCCAAAGTTGATTACGAATTTGGTCGCTAGTAACAATTTGGTTAGGATGATTCATAAAATACTCTAACAGTTGGAATTCCTTATTCGTGAGAGAAACAACCTGTTTTTTGCCATTAGAATCGAGACGAAAAACACTGTAAGTACCGTAATCTAAAGTAAGATTACCAACTTTAAGTTGTTGAGGTTGGAGTTGAGGGGATCTCCGCTGAAGTGCCCGCAATCTTGCTAATAATTCTGCCATTCTAAACGGTTTAACTAAATAGTCATCTGCACCCGCATCCAAACCTGTTACCATGTCTTGCAATCCGTCTTTTGCTGTTAGCATTAAAACTGGTAATGGATTCTTTTGCTTCCGCAACTGACGGAGTAATTCTAACCCAGAAATTTCTGGTACTAACCAGTCGAAAATAGCCAGAGTATAATGAGTATCTGGAGTTTCTAAATAGCCCAAAGCTTCCATACCATCTACCGCCCAATCGACGATATATTTTTCCTGATTTAAGGTGCGTTTAATTGCGCTACCTAAGTCGGCTTCATCTTCAAGTAGTAGCACTCTCATGGAATTAATTAATCTCGATATGTAACATAACGCTATTTAACCAAAAATTTTACCTCAATAAACCCGAAACTGAGCCACATCGATAGAAGTATCGGCGTTAGAATCAATTGACCTAGCAAAGATATGATAAAGCCAAGCGTTAGAAACTCCCAGTCGCGTCACATCATTCAGATCAATATTGAGCCTACTTCCAGGAGCAACTGATGTGGGGAATGTTATAATAATTTTGCTACCATTGATAGAAGTACTACTGTTAATTTTATCTCCCGACTGATTGGATATCCTGATATCATTTTCCACGGTTAAACCAGCCGGAATGTCGATACTTAGCTGGGAAACAGCGCTACTATTTTGGGGAATGTGCAACCGGATAGTATGTCTAAAATTTCTCGCCTTAGTGGGAGGAAACTGGAAAGTACTATCAACATGGGTAAATTGCCCTTCTCTAGCACTTACATAGTCAGGAGAAATTGCAGTAGCGGCTATCAGACTAAATGCAGCCGCATAAATTAGTGTTCTCATCATCTCTACTCCCTTCTGAGTAAGTTTTGGGTTCATCATTAATGAATCACCCTCTTATTGCCTAGATTGACAGGTGATTATGAAATAGAGATGAAGTTTAAGCAACAAGGCGAATGGAATTCGCGGCTACACAAACTAAGTCCGCCTTCGCGGACTAATCAAGAAAAATCAAGGATGTAACAATCCAAGGGCGGCGGGCGCAAGTCTCTGTAGGCGCAGTTTTAACAGCCGTATTGTGAATGGTGAAAAATGTAATCCCATATAATTATTTATTAAAGCTAAACCTCCCTTCAGCTTTTTCCCCATTAATATTAATATCCGCCGTAATCTTCACCTGATATTCACCCGTAGCCTTTTCCGACAGCAAAACAGCATAATGTTTCCCCTCAGCATCATATTTAAAGTCTAAACTTTTCTCCCTCCCATCCGGTAACTGTACTTTACCCGTTACTTTAGCATCAGCAACAGATTCATGATTATCACCTTTTTGCAAAAATAAATCCAAATGAGTCCCATTATCCTCATTTTCAGCCACCAATTCTAAATGATAACTTCCCGTTTCTACAACTTGACCACCTTTAGATGATTTTGTGTGGTCAGATTTAATACTCTCCTCCGAAGGAGAAGCCTTAACAGTATTAGGAGAAGTACTAACTTCACTCCCACATCCCCCCAACCAAAATAATCCCAAACTCCCAATAACCACCAAACCCAACTTAAACAAATTCATCACAACACCTCCAAAAACATTACATCACATCATTTGCGAAAAAAAAACGATCAAACCTCACAAAAAAACAAACTCCCTCTACCTCCTCCCAAACCCAACCCAAGACTTAAAAAAACCTCTGTGTACCTCTGTACCAACCTCTGCGTACCTCTGCGTAAAAAAAACCATCAAACCTCACCGATTACTAAACAAAACCTTCCCAAACCTAGCATACAAAGCAGGCAAAACCACCAAAGTCAAAGCCGTAGAAGTAAACAAACCCCCCAAAACCACCACAGACAAAGGCTGCAAAATCTCCTTCCCCGCACCACCTTCCACCACCAAAGGCGCTAAACCCAAAGCCGAAGTAAAAGCCGTCATTAAAATTGCATTTAATCGTTCCATCGAACCTTTAATTATCAACTCCTTCAAGGACATACCTTCAACAAACTTATGATTGTAATTATCCACCAAAAGCAAACCATTTCTAGTCGCCACACCAAATAAAGTAACAAACCCAACTAACGAAGCAATCGAAACAATTCCCCCAGTCAAAGCCACCGCAATGACACCCCCAACTAAAGCCAAAGGTAAATTAATCATAATCATCGCAGTTGAAGGAATAGACTTGACGGAAAGATACATAATTACCGTAATTACCACAAAGGAAATAGCACTAGTAACTAAAATATTTTCCGTTGCCCTTTCCTCTGCCTCAAATTGACCTCCATACTGAATATAGTATCCCGCCGGAATCTGGATTTGCTCCTTTACCTTTTTCCTAATTTCATTAACTACAGTTCGTAAAGCCTTACCTTTTGCATTTGCCGCCACGACAATTAAACGGGAAACATTTTCTCTGTTAATGGTATTCGGTCCAGTACCATAGTTAACAGTAGCAACAGCAGCTAAAGGAATTTTTGTGCCACTGGGAGTATCAACTAACAAATTGCTAATAGCATCTAAATTCCCCCGGTATTCTGGCTGTAACCAGACAACCAAATCAAAAGTTTGTTGATTCTCTAATATTTGAGAAACTACTCTCCCATTAAGTGCAGTTTCCATAATTTCCGATAGTTTACCGACAGTCAAACCATATCGACTCGCCGCCTCCCGGTCAAATTTAATTTGAATCTGTTCAATCGGGACTTGTGGTTCTAATTGCAAATCAACAATTCCCTCTACATTCTGCATAATATCATTAACTTGTTTGCCTAAACTGCGGAGTTGTTCTAAGTCTGGACCAAAAATTTTCACCGCAATCGCACTTCTTACCCCAGATAAGACTTCATCCATCCGGTGAGAAATAAAGCCACCAATATTAGGGGCTACTCCTGGTAACTTATTAAATTCTTCCCGTAATTTTGCTAAAGTTTTTTCCCGATTTTTCATCCCCTCCTCACTAATTTCTATATCAATATGTCCTAAATTCACGCCAGCCGCATCTCCATCTCCCGGCGCACGTCCGGATCTTAATTGTACGAAGGGAAATCTGGAGTCACCTTTCAGTGCATCTTGAATTGCACCGCCAGCACTATTGGTAGCTTCTAAAGATACACCCGGATATAGAGTAATAGTATTAACTAAGGTTTGTTCCTGAAATTCTGGTAAAAAGATTCTCCCTAATGTAGGAACAATAATTATAGTGGCAACTAAAAGAGCCGTAGAAATCAATAATATTAGCCCAGAATGTCGGAGAGAAAAATTAATAATATAGAGATAAATTCCTTTGAAAAATCTAGCTAGCCAAGGTTCTGCTTCCGGTAAATGACCATGAGGTAAAAGAATTGCACATAATGCCGGAGTTACGGTTAAAGCGGTGAGACTTGAAGCAATTACAGCCGCTATATACCCTAACCCCATCGGGATAAAAATACTTCCTTCTACACCAGTTAAAGCAAAAATTGGGGAAAATACAACTATCGTAATAATAGTAGCCCCAAAGACAGAATCTCTAACTTCCTGACAGCCATCAAATACAACATCTAAAACTGGGCGTGGCTGAGGTGAATATTTATTTTCCCGCAAACAACGATAGACATTTTCTGCATCAACAATCGCATCATCGACAGCGGAACCAATGGCTACGGCTAACCCGCCTAATGTCATAGTATTTAAACCTTGTCCTAACCAATTGAGGAGCAATACACCGATGAGTAAGGATAAGGGTAAAGCCGTTAAACAAATAGCCAAGTTACGCCAATTCATCAAAAAAGGAATGAGAATAATAGCAACGATAATACTACCTTCTAACAAAGCCTCTTTGACATTTTCAAGAGAAGAATCAATATAGTTTTCTTGCCGAAAAGTTGCCGTAACTTTGATATCTTTAGGTAAACCTGCTTTAATTTCTGCCATCGCCGCTACCAAAGCACGGGTGACGGTGGGAGTATCGGCTTGCGGCTGTTTATTAATCATGACGATAATAGCCTTTTCACCGTTAAAACTACCATCCCCACGTTTGATAGCCGCACCAATTTTTACCTCAGCCACATCGGTAAGTTTTACAGGCGTACTATTCCTGGCAGTAATTACTGATTTTTCTAAGTCTTCTACAGATTCAATTCTTCCTATTCCTCTGATTAATTTCTCTCTATCTGGTGTAATTAAATAGCCCCCTGGGGCGTTGATATTAGCAGCAGCTACGGCTTCGGTTACTGTATCTAAGGATAAATTATAAGCTTGTAATTTAGCTGGATTTACTAATACTTGATATTGGCGAGTATCACCCCCATAAGCTACCACTTGACTGACACCGGGAACCGCTAATAGACGGTTAGTCACTTGCCAATCAACAATGCGTCTTACTTCCATTAAAGATGTGGTTTCGGAGGTAAAAGCATATTGCAATACTGTACCAACAGGGGAACTAATCGGCGAAATTTGCGGTGTTTCTATGCCCTCTGGTAATTTATTTTGGGCTTGTTGTAAACGTTCAGTTATTAATTGTCTAGCTTGATAAATATCAGTATCCCAATTAAAAATTACCTTGACTACAGAAATTCCTGCCGCTGATGAAGAACGGACGTTTGTTACCCCTGGCGTACCATTAATTGCACTTTCAATCGGTAATGTCACTAAAGATTCTACTTCCTCCGGCGCAAGTCCCACTGCTTCAGTTTGAATTTCCACTTGGGGAGGCGCAAAGGAGGGAAAGACATCTAAAGGCATTTTAATTATCGTCTGAAATATCCAAAAAGTGACGATAATTGCCCCCATAATAACTAGCCAACGACGTGCGATAGACCATTTGATAATTGCACTGAGCATATATGTTTACAGGTTTGTCTGGAATCTAGGATTTTATTTAGGGGATAAATACTGGTCACTAATTTATTAAATTCAGGAGTTAGTGTGGTTCCTGATAGTTTTCACCTTCCTCAACAACTCCAGCTCGCTCAGACAAATTTGGCTGCTTATTATTATCCAAATAAACCTCCGTTTCATAAACGAATTCCTTATACTCACCATTTCCCACTGCCAATAAGCGAGGATGGCTGCGACGACCAGCCCAAAATGCTATAGTACCTACAGTCGCGATCGCGAAGCACGCCGCAGGCATCGCAATTCCTCCTCCTGTTAAGATTAACCAATTGGGGATGAGGGATTGAGTATGGGAATTTCCAGTATCTTTAGCTTCACTTTTACCTTTGACATTACCGCCGCGTAAAGATTCTGCATATAATTGTGGTGCGCGTTGAGTTACAATTAAATCATTTTCAAATAAACCAGTTTTAACTTCCACTAAGTCTCCAGATATTTGACCTAATTTAACTTCAACAGATTGAAAAGCATTCCCATTTTTAACATAAACTATTTTCTGCCCATTTGCCTCTACTATAGCCTCATTAGGAATAGCTAAAATAGCATTTGCTGCCCGATTTGTTAAAACTTCTAATTCAGCAAAAGTCCCTGGTTTTAATACCCCTTCCGAGTTATCTAATTCGGCTTTTACAGGAACGATTCGCGTTTCTCCTTCCACAACTGAACCAATAAAGGTAATCTCTCCCGTAAAGATTTGATTAGGTAAGTTAGCTACTCTAACATTTACTCGTTGACCTTTTTCAATTTTACCTAAATCTTTTTCATAAATATTTGCTGTGGCATAAACCCGACTATCATTTTGAATAGTCATCAATTTACCACCCGCATCCTGAAAAGATTGACCCAAAGTTACTTCTCTATCTGCCACTGTACCAGAAATAGGAGCCGTTACAGTTACCAATCCTTTGGCATCAGCTTTTGTCCCCAATTGTTGCAGTCGAGTTTGATAAGTAGTATTACTAAGTTTCAGGCGAGATTTGGCTAGATCCAGATCAGATTGAGTGCGTTTAACTTCGGCTTCGGCGGCTAAAACTTCCCGACGGCTAAGGGCTTTAGTAAGTTGGGCTTTTGCTTCTGCTAATTTACCTTCTGATTCCCGCAATTCTCGCAGAGGCAAATCTACCTCAGCCCGTCTTATTTCTGTTTCTGCTTGTAATACTTCTGGACGGTTTTTTGCCCTAGCAACTTGAGCTTTGGCTGATTGCAAGTGAGCCTGAGATTCCAACATTTGTCGTCGCGGCATAGCGCCTTGATCTACTAATTCTTTATCTTTATTATATTGTTCTTGGGCAACGGCTAATTCAGTATTGGCTTGGGCTATTTCTGCTTCGGCTATGGCGATTTGACGTTGATAGTTTTCTCTCGCTACTTTTAATACTCCTTCCCCATCTACTAAAGCTTTATCTCTTGCATATTGTGCTTTAGCTGCGGCTAATTGGGTTTGGGCTTGGGAGATTTCAGCATCGGCTATTTTCAGGATGCGATCGCGATTTTCTATTGCTAGCTTTAAGTTGGTTTCCGCCTTCTGTAAATCTGCCGCTGTTTCCGCTTGTTTTTCTTGAGAGTTAACCCGCATTTCTATTAATTCTGGTGCAGATAAAACTGCAAGAGGTTGACCTACTTTGACAAAGCTACCGGGTTGCACCAATAATTCTACCACTTTTCCGGGAATTGGTGCAGTAACTTCTACTTTTTTATTAGGTAATGTTTCAATTTGACCTGTAGTTTTGATGCCAATAGCTAGTCGTTTACGAGTAACAGGTTCAACTTTAATCCCCAATCTTTTAGCTGTTTCAGTATCTACTTGAATTGCACCACTTGGCCGTGTAGATTCATCTTGTTTAAATTCATTCCCATGTCCACCATGAGCTAAAACAAGAGTAGGAATACTTAGGAAAATAAATATCAGCAGTACGATAGAAATTGGCTGAAGTGATGCTAGTATTTGGGAATAATAAGCGTTGCTCTTCATGGAAATGTCCTTGAGGGCAGCAACTAAGGTTTAAGGTTGTCGTTGCGAATGGCTGTAAAATCAGATATCTTCGCGATTGTACTGCTCTCTTTGGTTCAGTTTTCCATAGAGAAATGAAATTAGCATGAAATGGCTAATTGCTAATCTTCCATATAACTAAAAATGTAGGTTGGGTAGAGCGCAAGTGAAACCCTACGGGAGCATCCCGAGAAAGGAAGAAATGGAGGTTGTATTCTTGCTCCCCCCTTTCACAAGGGGGGCTGGGGGGGTGAAAAGGGGGGCAAAAACAAGTATCTTTGCCTTCATTGGGATGCTCCCAACCCAACTTGTATTGACTATGTTGGGTTACCCTCCCGGAAGCAAGCTACCGCCCTCAACCCAACCGACATCTATTCATTTCCCAAAAAGTTTCACCAAACCAATACCACCAAAATATAAACCTAGGACAGCACCTGCGAGTAAACTTTGAGTGAGGGGATCTGTGGATGGTGTTAGTACTGCACCTAAAACTGCAGCTCCTAGGATAACGGAACGCCAACCGGAAAGCATTTGCTTTGAGGAGACAATTCCTAAATAACCTAACAGAAGCTGAATAACCGGAATTTGAAAAGCCAATCCAGTGCTGAATAGTAGTAGCAAAACAAATTCAAAATACTTGTCAATTGACCATAATTGTTCGACTACACCTGCACCATAATTAATGAAAAAATTCAGTGCAGCGGGAATTAAAGCAATGTAAGCAAATACTAATCCAACAAAAAATAGGACGCTGGAACCTAATACTACAGGTCCGATAAAACGTCGTTCTCGGCGCGTTAATCCGGGTAAGACGAATAGGAGAATTTGGTAAAGAATAAACGGACTGCTAAAGACGAAACCACTATATCCAGCAACTTTAATGGAGACAAAAAAGAATTCTCCTGGTGCGAGTTGGAGGAATTTGACTCCTTGGGCTGGGATTTCTAATAATTGGACAATTGGTTTGACAGCAATAAAGCAGCCAATCACTCCCACAAAAACAGCAATTAGGGAGTAGAAAATTCGTCGTCGCAATTCTTCCAAATGATCGAATAAAGACATCTCGACATCTTGGGGTACTTCGTCGAGATAGTCAGTCTCTGGAGTTTCTGTAGTTTCTTGGGCTGTAGTCTCAGAAGATGTCATCGGTTTGGGTGATGGCTGGGCACGTTGACTATTGTATCTGGTAGGGTTATTGTCGGAGCGGATTGAGCTGAGATATGAATATAAAGTACGTTTGTACGGGGTAAGTTCCGTTTAACAAACTACTAAGACACTAAGACACTAAGCAATAACGGTAGGGTGGGCACTCCCCACTAACGTAATAATCAGCTTTTCAAGTTATCAGGGGGAGTGCCCACCCTACATGAAACTAAGGAGGAGATAGATAATCTTTTCCCGCAAAGGGAGTAAAGGGTAAAGGTTATCCCTAAACTCACTCCGACAATAAAATATCTGTTAATTTGGGTGGGTTTTGAAGTTACAACAGATTGGAAGTTTATGATTGACTCTCCAGAAACCGGGTTTCTTGAAGAAACCCGGTTTCTCTGTATCTCACTCACTGGAAATCCGCTGTACCTTTTAATTTTTAGTCTGAGGCTGGGTTGATTTCTTTGAATTCGGTTTCATAATTGTAGCTTCAAATGGTACAACACCCGCCTCTTCGCTATTAATTGAACGAGCAGCTTGTCGTGATAAATCCAAATTTCTACCGGGGATATATGGTCCTCTGTCGTTAACCCGGACAATTACAGTATTGCCGTTGTTGAGATTTTTTACCTTCAAATAGGTATTGAATGGTAAGGAAGGATGAGCAGCGGTGAGTTCATTCTCATTATAAATTTCTCCATTAGCTGTAAGTCGCCCATTAAAATAGGGACCGTACCAAGATGCTCGTCCCTCCACTTTATTTGATGTTTCTACCAAATTATACATTCGCTCTTGGGCATCGGCTAGCGACAAAGGAGATTGTTCTAATGCAGTACGGAGATTATTCATCCATTCAATTGCTAGTAATTCTGGTTTATTGTTTGATTTTTTAGCTAGAGTTTTATCAATCGTAAACAAAATGGTATCGCCTGCTTTGATTACGGGTACTCCATCAACCATTCTCGCTTCAATCGACAAAGCCTTTGAGTTTGAGTTACAGAGTAAGTTTTTGATATTTTGAGCTATCTCCTCGGCTTCCTGACGAGTTGGCAATTGTGCTATTAAACGTCCCTTTACTAAAACTTGAAACTGCTCCTTTTTCGCAGAATATGGCGCAGTTTCAATCGCATTTTTTAACATTTGGGAGTAACGCCACAAGCCGTGTTTTACTGGTTGATCGTTGCTATTATTTTTCTCTTCAGGGTGGGTACTAACTACTAAGACAGATTCTTTTGCTATCTTTGCTTCAGGTTCAACTCGGTGACGCCAGGAAAATAGATTTTGCATCACTCGCAAAATCTGTTGGGGTAGATTTCCTTTCGATACATTCTCATTGGCTGTTTGAGGAAATGCCGCTATTGATGTCTCTTCTACTGGTTGGGAGTCTTTTTTAGATGGTGACTCTGGAGTGCAAAAAGCCTGTTGTCCCTCATTTTGCTGTAATTTAGGATGCCAAGAGATTTGAGCTGGTTGGCTGTTTAAGGGAAATGTGGTTAAATCCGTTAATAATGCTAACTTAGGCAGTGCGATCGCAGAAGTGCGATAAGATTCGACTCCTCCACTGAAAGACATCGGTAAAAAATGAGACGTGGGCTTTTCAACTGGACTACTTGCAACTGATAAAACCGATTCAGGGAAAGGGATGGAGAGGCGATCGGGTACTTTGAAGATACCCTGGCTAGATGCAAGGAAGTAGCTAACCCAGGATGTCGTCCAAACAAGTCCGAAAAATGGCATGAGTTCTCAGAGGTTAACGTCAGATGCACGTTGGCATTTCAATCGTAATCCATTATACAGACTTTCGGGATCGATCGCTTATTATCAGGCCAAATCCCGCTAACTCCTATATTTCTAGCTTTTTTTAATGGGTAACTTTACACCAGAGAAACCCGGTAACTTTGGTGAAACCGGGTTTCTCTTGTACCTGGGGGGGATCGCAGTTTCATCTTTTCAATGGGCAACTCCTGTTGATTTTATTTTAATCGCGATCCCCAAGCAGAGCGATCGCGATGCCTATTCCTTTGGGGATGCTTCCCCTAGAGCGAGTCTTGCCTGCGGCACGCTATGCCAACGAGCGTCAGGGTAGAGCGGATCGGTTTATTCTCATTCTGTTCTATTATTTTTTTGTTACAATCGGATAATTTCAGCCCCAAGATGAATACCCTGACTTTTTATACTGTTGATGTTTTTGCCATTGATAAATATACCGGAAATCAATTAGCTGTATTTACCAATGCCTCGCACCTTTCTCCATTGCAGATGCAACGTATTGCTCTGGAAATTAATTATTCTGAAACCACATTTATTACAGCGACGGAACCCGATAATGGCGGGTATAATGTGCGGATTTTTACGCCCAAGAAAGAATTACCTTTTGCTGGTCATCCCACCTTGGGAACAGCATATATCATTCAACGGGCAATAATTCAACAACCTGTTGAAAAAGTTCACTTGAATTTGCAGGTAGGGCAAATTCCGGTATCCTGGGAGCGGATTGGTGATGGAGGTGAAGTTTTGTGGATGCGTCAAAATTCTCCCACTTTCCATGAAATATTATCAGCGGCTGACTTAGCCCCCATATTAAACCTAGAGTTGGATGAATTTGACACACGCTATCCGATTCAAGAAGTATCTACAGGGATTCCTTTTATTATTGTGCCATTGAAAAATCATACCGCGCTCAAGGGAATTCGGATCAATCGCGAAAGATACTTTCAATTTGTCGCCAAGACTTACGCAAAGGATATTTTGGTTTTTTGTCCCGAAACATATAGTGCAGAAAATCACCTGAGTGTTCGTGTATTTGTTGAGTATTTAGGTATTCCAGAAGATCCGGCTACGGGTAGTGCCAATGGCTGTCTAGCGGGCTATTTGGTTAAATATGCTTACTTGGGCGATGCCGCTCTAGATGTTCGGGTGGAGCAGGGATATGAAATCGATCGTCCTTCCCTGTTATTCTTAAAGGCAATAGGTGAAGGGGAAAGTATAGAAGTTTCTGTGGGAGGTAAGGTTATTATGGTTGCTAAGGGGGAATTTGTTTAGGGCAGTTTCTCTGTCTATCTAATAACTAAAGTTGCTAGTGCAGCGCGGCAGAAGTTTCTCACCAGTTTCAGAGGCTTGATAGTGGTTTTCTCTCCCCTGCCCCCTGCTCAAGAAGCTCAAGATCTCGCAAC
>NZ_JAMZMM010000018.1 GCF_024178385.1 Limnofasciculus baicalensis BBK-W-15
CTCCCCATCAAAATTGCTGTAGCACGCGATCGCGCTTTTAGTTTCTACTATCAGGATAATCTGGATATTTTGCAAGAATTGGGGGCTGAGTTGGTATTTTGGAGTCCTTTATCTGATTCTAGTTTACCTGCGGATGTACAGGGATTGTACTTTGGGGGTGGTTTTCCTGAAGTTTTTGCTCAAGAATTGGCAGAAAATATGGGGGCAATTGAGGCAGTTAGGCGGGTAATTATTCAGGGAATGCCAACTTATGCTGAATGTGGGGGGTTAATGTATTTATGTGAGAAAATTATTGATTTTGAGGATAAGTCTTGGTTGATGGCGGGAATTTTACCGACAACAGCAGTTATGGGGAAGCGTCTCACTTTGGGATATCGACAAGCTACTGCTTTACAAGAGAGTCCAATATTATTAGTTGGTACAAGGGTTTGGGGACATGAATTTCATCGTTCTCAGTTGACAGTAATGGCTGAAAATCCTTTGTTTGAAATCAGGGGATATGAAGATAGGAAACAGGATGGGCTTGCCACAGAAGGGTGGCAAATGTATCAGATTCATGCTTCCTATCTTCATTTACATTGGGGAAGTTGTCCAGAAATTCCAGCTCGATTTTTGAAATGTTGTCAGGAATTTAGGTAGTACAATAATCTTGTCCAAGTGGATTATTTATAATTTGATGTAAGTTAGAGGTGAATTAGCTTAACCACGATAGCGAAGCCCTGCTGCAAGCAAATCCTATTCCCTATCCAGATCCTTTTAAGCCGCGATACACCTACTCTTCTAAAACTTCAACTACATCTTCAATCATTACATCAAATACGCGAGCGAGTTTCTGCAAAGCTGTATAGTCTACAGTTGCCAACTTGGGAGAATGGGCATAACTTCTTACTGTACTGTAAGGAATTTCGGCTCTTTGAGACACTTCTTTAAGCGTCCAACCCTTTTCAGCAGCTAATTCTCGCACTCGTATCCTAATTAGACCCATCCTGTTGTCTGTCTGTATGACAGAGGTAAAACTTATAAGGATGAAGGATGAAATAAAAAATTATTTCCATCCTTCAAATTACAGGATAGCTATCCCCTTAACCTCACTTAACCTGGTTGTTGTTCCGGTAACATACATTTATCCGAATCGCAACCAGCAGGTCCAGATTCAAGCAATTCGCCTGCATCATAGCGGCTTAATGCAGCACGAAAATTATCGTTTCTTCGTCGTATTTTTACCTCTGCCATTAGTTGTTCGTAGGTTTCCTTCTCGATAGGTTCAAAGGGCAAACGAGGGAAGGATTGATGATCGTCAAAACGAGCTAAAAGTGCGGCTGAAATATAGCCTTCATCGTTTTGAATCGCTTGATAAATACGCTCACCTAAAGGCTCGACTTCATTTTCTCGTAACTCCCAAGTAGAAGAAGTATTGTGAGTCACATACCAGCGCTGCACCTGCATCGCAAAATCCATTTGGGCTAAGGCAGAAAACTTGCTAATTTCAATCGTATCAGCCCCCGGTAAATCTGCCCAAAGTACAGCAACGGGAATTTCTACTAACCATTCCGAACATCGCGGATCAAAGGGATCGTTTAAAAGATGTCCATTTTCATCTTTATCTGATTGGGAGGGAATGACATTGTAACCGTAGTCGATACAAGCTAAAGCAACTGGATCGTTTTTTCTGAAAGTAATTCGTCGAATAAAACGTTGAGCTTTAGGTGGATGCCATCCGGGAGATGCACTGGTTAATAGAGATTTTGTCCCTGAAGGTTGAACAGTTGTACAGCGATTGGGACGTTTAAGATTGTGCTTGTCGCAATATTCCCAAATTACCCGATGGACGATATCTCGCCAACGAGTTAAGTACTCTTTTTCCTGTTCCTTATACTGCAATCCTTGTATCGTATCTGGTCGTCCTTCTTCCCACCAGCGCAACCAATCGACACCGAATGCGGTAACAAAGAAGTCGAATAATCCGGTGAAGGAAACACCAACAATTGGATCTAATTCTCGACTATATTGATAGCGAGGTTCGAGGAATTTGTGGTTTAAGAGTGTGGCGACTGATAATGCGCCAGCGGTGAAAGCTTCCTCTTGTTCTTTGCTGTTTTTGGGGTCGATTTGATTGAGATGAATCTCGGAAAGGTTACAGTGGAAATTCGCTCCGATAATTTCCAGTCTTGTTATCCTAAAAGCTTTTTATCTTTTAGTTCTACCACTTCTGTATTCGTGGCAGCTCCGCATACATTTTGAACGCATTACTATTGGCTATCAGCGATTAAATATAACAAGTAGTTGTTATCTGATAGCTTTTCATACGCACCCCCGCACTCTTGGAGAAATTATATTCTAGAAAATATTTTTTATTATCATCTAGTTTCATTCTCTACGCTGTACGGTGTCAAAGGCCTTTTAATTCCCTTGATTACCTCGGTATTAGCATCTCAGCC
Source organism: Limnofasciculus baicalensis BBK-W-15 (assembly GCF_024178385.1). Classification (GTDB taxonomy): domain Bacteria; phylum Cyanobacteriota; class Cyanobacteriia; order Cyanobacteriales; family Coleofasciculaceae; genus Limnofasciculus; species Limnofasciculus baicalensis. Next base: position 2,439 of record NZ_JAMZMM010000018.1, read on the forward strand.
TTCACCGATTTTACGGGGTTTTTTACGTGAGGCAAAATTACTTACCACACGGATTTAAACCATAACGAGATAAACGATGTTGTCTCTCTCTTGTAGGCATTTCCGGAAAATTATCTGCCAACCATTCTTCACCTTTGCCATTGCCATAAGCTTTGATAAAATTGTGCTTAATTTCGTCAGTTGTTAACAAATCGCAATTAGCTCTGGCGATAGATTCTCCTGCCCATTGAATCGCACCTTCTCCACTATAATATTGTTGACGCACAGCATCAATACATTCTTCTCGTGTTGGTTTTTTGTGGAAAACACGGGTATGGTTTGCCATTCTCAAAGAATCTCTTTCTGGATCAATGCGCCAATTACCATTTTCATCTTGTTGCCAGAGATTGGTTTTAGCATTGGAGAATAATCGATCTTCACTATCTCCCTGACGCATCCCGGCACTGTTATGCACGAGCAAACCACTGGCGATAAATTCGCGATCGCTCTCAACTTCAATATCGAAGGTTTCAGCTTGTCCTGCGGGTACAACCAATTGCACCTCTAAGGGTAGCCAATGAGGATTAACAATGCCCTCGGAGAGTAAAGTATCCCAGTTGGCATCGCGCATTGATCCCCCTTTGTGGCTGGGGTTGATAATGCTCTTTGTGTTCCTAATAGTTTGAGATCGCCAACCACTCAGCATTGCTTCTTCAACGAATTGATGGGGCAAACTCAAACCATTTTTTTTCTGTCCACAAATCCTGAATCCTGCGCGTCCCATCTGTGGGTTCACTAAAGCAACCGCATTGACTTGAGACTGAATTCCGCGAATTTTTAGCCAATGACAGCCCTCGTAGACGGTATCGCCGCCTTGAAGCATTTTTGGGCTGCGCTCGTGTAATGTTGTGGCAATTCCTAAAGACAAAGCCAACTGTTGAACCTGCCGCAAAAACTCTAGTTTGTTGGAGTTCAACAAAACATTCCGCGACGGGCCAGCATCAGCATCGGCTAACCCCGCTAGAAACGCACCGCGAATTTCTTCAGTTGCCAACCAAACGAATTCTGGAATGATCGGAGTTTGCCAAGGCTGTTTGTATTGAATGAGTTCGTCGGCTAATTCTTTGCGATGAACTTTGATGTAGGCATGATTCTCATAAAAACTGATGGATGGGGTATAACCGAGGCTTTTGAGAATGCGGAGGCATTTTTGTCCAAGAACACCGTTTAGTCGCTCCTTAGAAAAGGCAAAAGTGACACATCCGCCACCACCATTGCGGCGTTTTAAAGAAGCAATATCTGGATGTCCATCACCAATAAAAAATCCCACCAGCCAAGCATAATCAGTAGTGGAACAGGGCATCCCTTTGCGGTGCGGCACAGAAATTAGACGATCTCCCGGTTGTAATTCTCCTGCATATTTCCAGGTATAAGATTGCAAGCCATTGTAAACCGCAACCCGATGGTTAGCAGTACAACGAATCGAAGTTTCGGGAGTCCGAATCTCGACAACATCTTGTATACCTTGCAGAAACTTATCCGTAACGGGTTTGTACTCTCCAGAAGAAGTCAGGACCAATTCACCGATGGCAATATCTTGAATAGGCTTCATGCCTGAAATCGTTGAAACCCTTTCTCCGTAAGCGATACAGCGGCGAATATTGCCTGCAACTATTGTGACTGCCGCTTCATCAATTAATAAACAGCATTCCACTGAATTTAATTGTCGCCCTAAAGCTTTATTCAAAATTGCCGCACAGCGATGATAAAGTTCTGCTAATTTTACTGGATTTGCCACTCCACCAAACCCTTTTAACGGTTCTCCAGCCGGACGAACATCACTAATATCGACGACAAGATTAACCTCTCCTGAAAATCGCTCATCAGTGGATAATTCCAGGATAGTTTGATAAGATTTTACCCAGCCTTGACGCGAGTCTCCCACATAAATGATAACTCGATCGCCTTCAATTTTTGCCTCAGTTTTTTCCCGACGTAATTCAGGAGGAGTAGTCCCAATTTTTCCCTCTACGCTAACATTAATTTTGTTGCGAATTGGGGGCAATTGATTGATATAATTGGGTTCAATTACAGCACCTGTACCGCACCCCATCATCGCCAAATCCATCATTAAACCAAAGGCTTGCCAATCAATAACATTGGTACTGGTACAATTGTAGGCTCCAGAAAAGTTCTCTTGCTGTTCAATCCACTCGCTGCCCCCCACCCACAACCAGCGCCCAGAGGGAAGACTCTTAAGTTGGCGCATCATGCGGTAGAGAAGGTCAGTTTGGGCTGAAGTTAGCTTACCTAGTTTAGCTAAACCGCGAATGGTGCGATCGCAAACCTCTCCCCAAGTCTCACGATTCCCTCCGATGCGGCGACTGTAGGTTCTGAAAAATACGGGATTAGCAGCGGGTGCTGTTTCTGGAAAATCGTCTGTTTGGCGCTTTCGCTCAATCTCTCGGACCATAAGGTTTTATTTTTTGTGGCTTTGGGCTAAATATTGACTATAGGCGATATTAGATCTGGGGTCAAAGGTTGCACAATTCTAAAATTTGCGCTATTTATAGTCATAAGGACTAGATCTTGTTTTCAATACCATATCTGAGTTGGCTACCCCCTTTTAGCTTAGGCGACTGCCATGGATGTTATCCCTTCCTCCTCGTGTTCGTATCGTCGTTGTCGCTTCGCTAACACACAAATAAATACGACCAGCTGAATATAGTTGATCAAAGGGGTATCCCGGATTTGGTATAAGTTTTATGGCTTAAGCTCTTGTGTAGCTTAAGTTGACTTTTTCGTACATAGTTAAAGCTTTGCTAGCATATTTGTTGATTAAAAAAATCAAGGCTTCTGGAAAGATTGCCGAGTATTTAAAGTATGGAAAGCCAGTTTTGGTGAATGACTTGCCATCTTTAGTAGAGTTAGTTGAAAAATATAAAATTGGCGTAGTTATTCAAGATCCATCCAACTCTAATGAGATTGAATTAGCAATTGGACAGATACTAAAATCCTACGACTGGTACAGTAATAATGCCAAGCTATGCTATGATGCCGAGTTTGATTTTACCAAGAATGTGGAATTGATACTATCGGAAATTAATTCATTAGTTGGATGTCCAAATATGAGCTAATGAAATGGATTGAAATGCTTGCTGTAACATGGTTCTGGCATTTTCAGATGTCCTGACTCTCTTGGTGAGTGCTATATCTATAGCAACCGCCACAGTATATCAGTCGCCCGTGTTAAGACATCCAAAAACGCCAAAACCCATTCACGGCAATCATTTCAATGGGTGACTTTTGAAGGCATGAATGCCTGACTTTTGCTATAACTCAGTTTGGACTGATTTAATGGCAGCCCTCAGTTTCTCAATCCCGTCAGGGTGTTTACACAGAAGGGACGGAGTTTTGTCTGGTTTGCTGTACTAATCTATCTCTCCACTGCAATACAGAGAATTTGCTAGTCTAAGTCTAGGTAAATCTCTGTATTTTGGCAACTGTTATCAACCCCATTTACTCTTCACACCCCACCAAACATGTTAAAATTACCAACTGATGAAAACCTCGAGTATTCTTGGTTTTATCGGTGTCTCTTCGCTGGATTACTCGGTGGACAAGTTTTCACTCGTCTTTTAAGAGGCAAAATATCTGCGCGTAACTTACTCGAACAAATGGCAATAGCAGGACCAGAAACACTTACTCCGGTTCTCCTAATTGCTCTTTTTTCTGGGATGATTTTTACCATTCAAACTGCCAGGGAATTAACTAAATTTGGCGCAGTTACTGTAGTAGGTGGCGCATTCTCACTAGCTTTTTGTCGCGAATTAGCTCCCGTTTTAACAGCTAGTATTATCGCCGGACAAGTCGGTTCAGCTTATGCGGCAGAAATAGGCGCGATGCAGGTTACAGAACAGATTGATGCCTTATATATGCTGAAAACAGATCCGATTGATTATCTAGTAATGCCTCGTGTTATAGCTTGTAGTTTAATGTTGCCAGTATTAACAATATTAGCACTAATTGTTGGTATTGCTGGCGGTACATTTATTGCGGCGATAGCCTATGACTTAGCCCCTGTAATTTTTCTCCGTTCCGTCCAAGAATTTTTAGGCGTGCGAGACTTAGTGAATGTCCTTCTCAAATCTTCAATATTTGGGATGTTGATTGCAGTAATTGGTTGTAGTTGGGGACTGACAACTAGAGGAGGAGTTAAAGGAGTAGGAAAAGCAGCAACATCTGCTGTTGTCACCTCTTGGGTATCTATTTTTATATTTGACTTTTTCCTATCTCTATTAATATTTGAGGAACTAGGAATTCACTTTAAGATTTAGTCGGTTGGGTTGAGGTAACTAAATCCAACAAGTCCAATTTAATTGGACTGTGTTGGGTTTCACTATCGTTCAACCCAACCTACTGGAAAATTACTGGAAAAATTACTATTAATGCCCAGTTGGTTTTTTCTCTTTCTCCTTAGCGGCTGCGGGATCGGTTTTGCCAAAATAAGCTTCCATCACATGTTTAACCATTGGTGCTGCTACGGAGCCACCTCCACCACCAGAATGTTCAGCAAACGCCACTACAACAATTTCCGGTTTATCAAAGGGTGCAAAGCCGCCAAACCAAGCATGAGGCTTACCAGGAGGTGCTTCAGCCGTACCACTCTTTCCAGCAGCAGGAGGTAGATGGGGTACATTTAGAGCTTTCCCTGTACCGCTAGCGACTACCGCCCGCAGCCCTTTGCGCAATGTTTCCATGGTAGTTGGCTTTAAATTCAATGACTTACGCCAGCGGTTGGGATCTTTATCATTCTGAATCAAGTGGGGTGTAACCTTATAACCACCATTAGCAGGTGCGGCAAACATCACGGCTACTTGTAGAGGAGTTGCCTGAGTAAACCCTTGCCCGATGGACATATTTACTGTATCGCCCACCGTCCATTCCCAGTTAAATCGCTTCCGCTTCCACGTATCATCAGCAATTAAACCTGCGGCTTCTTCTGATAACTCAATCCCAGTTTTTTCGCCATAACCATATTTCCGGGACCATTCAATCAGTGTCGGTCCGCCAACCCCCTTACCAATCTGACCGTGAAAAGTATTACTACTCCACTGCATAGCCTGAATATATCCAATGCTACCAAATCCAGCATGATTCCACTCACCAAAAGAAGTTCCACCTACTCTCAGTGCGGCAAAGGTTGGCAAGATTGTATTAGGACCAAATTTACCGGATTCCATCCCCGCCGTCTGAGTCACGACTTTGAAGGTACTAGCAGGAGGAAAACCCCGCATAGCGCGGTTCACAAAAGGATTACCTTTCCCTTGTAACTTCTGCCACGTAGCGCCAGTAATTTTCCCAGAGAAAATATTCGGGTCAAAAGTAGGACGGCTTACCATGGCTAGAACCGCACCAGTATAAGGGTTTAGGGCAACAATCGCTCCCTTTTGATCTCCCAATGCTTCCTCTGCTGCCTTCTGTGTGGTGAGATCTAGAGTGATGTAGATATCTTTACCCGCTTTCGCCTGTTTTTCTCCTAAAATTCGGAGGATTTGACCAGCACCATCTACTTCAACCTGCTGACCACCCCATTCTCCCCGCAGCTTTTGCTCATAAGCTTCTTCCACGCCCATTTTACCTGCAATGTCACCCATGCGATAGCCTTCTGCTCGACGCTTTTCGAGTTCTTTATCGTTGAGTTCCCCTGTATAACCTAATACATGTGCCCCGACACTGCCATTGGGATAGTTCCGCACCGCTTCAATATCTACCTTTACTCCATCTAGGTCTGAGGTGTACTCTTGAAGAGCAGTAATTTGAGCAGGAGTAAGGTCACGTTCCAGTCGGATTAGGGAAGTGGGGCTAGCGCCAGCACGTTCGACCCGTTTTTGAATCTCCTTTTCTGGGATATTCAAAAGTTCTGATAGGCGCTTCAGGGTTTGGGGCCATTCGCTTTTTTTCAGCATCAAAGGCCAGATATAGACGGCGTGAGATAGCCGAGAAGTTGCTAAAATTTTGCCCTTACGGTCAAAAATATTACCTCGTACAGGTTGCTTGGGTACTAAGCGAATCCGGTTATCTTCTGCCTTTTGGCGGTTTTGTTCTCCTTGAATTAACTGCAAGTACACCAAACGCGCTCCCATCCCTCCCATTAGGAAGAGAGTAACGAGTAGCATCAAAACCAGAGACTGGTAATTGCGTCCAATGGTACGGGATGTGGCTTGTCGCCCTAATGACGAAGGCTGAGTTACGGTCATAGCACAAAATATCAGCGGATAGGTAATTCTAAAACAAATTTTTACCAAGTTTCTTAGGGATCTGCAAGCTCCACGCCCTAGCCTGCCGCAGGCTAGGGCGTGCGCGATGCCGAAGGCTGGCGTTGCGATGGTAACTTTTATCCTATTCTGGACTGAGGCAAATAAACCCGGTTCCTACAAAAAATAGCGGGTTTAGACGATTGAGGTTGACGAATAAACCGGGTTTCTGACGAGCTGTCTGTAAGTCCTACTAGTGAATTGGCAAAAAGAACAGATGAAGACGCTATTGTATACAGATACAATAGACCCAAACTGATTGACATTGGGCTGTCCTGAGTCATAGTCCTCACTACCCTCAATCAAAATCAATTTTTCTTGCCTCTTGTCTCTCCCCGGGCACCCCTTACCTGTTCAATTTGGATTTCGCTGCTGTTGAACTAAACCGCTATGTTTCAAACTTCTGTGAAAGAACAACTATTTCCGGATACTGCAACTCATTTCGATGTTGAACTGCGTAAGGTGTTTAAGGTGTTCAAGGGCGAAACAGCCGTCCGAGGGATCGATCTTAATATCCACCGAGGCGAATTTTTCAGTATTCTCGGACCATCGGGTTGCGGGAAGACAACTACCCTACGCTTGGTGGCAGGATTTGAAACCCCCTCCGCTGGCGAGATACTGATTCAAGGGCAATCGATGAATCAAATACCAGCCTATCGCCGCCCTGTAAATACAGTCTTTCAAAGTTATGCTCTGTTCAATCATCTGACAGTGTGGGAAAATATTGCCTTTGGTCTCCGACTCAAAAAACTAAAGGCGTTGGAAATAGAGGAACGGGTGAAACAATCCCTCAAACAAGTAAAAATGGAAGTTTATGCCAATCGGTTTCCGGCACAACTGTCTGGGGGACAACAGCAACGGGTAGCATTGGCGCGGGCATTAGTTAACCGTCCTGCTGTAATATTATTAGATGAACCATTGGGTGCTTTGGATTTTAAACTACGCCAAGAAATGCAGGTTGAACTTTCAAACCTACATCAAGATTTGGGGTTGACATTTATTATGGTCACTCACGATCAAGAAGAAGCCCTAAGTCTTTCCCAGCGTATTGCCGTAATGCGGGGGGGTAAAATTGAGCAAATTGGCACTCCTACGGAAATATACGAACATCCACACACCCCATTTGTAGCAAATTTTATTGGCGATACAAATTCTTTTAAAGGGCGATTAGAATCAGGAGATGTTAACAGTATTGAAATTGTAACAGCGAATGGGTTGAAAATTGTGGTGGAGCCAAATCCAGGAGAAGAAATAATTAGATCGCAAGAGGCAGTGGTTATTGTACGCCCTGAGAAAATTCGATTGAGTCTGACACCGCCAGAATCTAAAATTAATTGTTTTGAAGGTCGTCTGAGAAATATTATGTACTTGGGAACTCATGTTCATTTTATCGTGGAATTGCTTAGTGGCGATCGCTTAACTGTAATGTTACCAAATACAGCTAGCAAATTGCCAGATCCACACACCCCAGTTTATGCCTTCTGGAAACCTATAGATTGTTTGGCATTACAGGAGTAATTATTAAAATGCAAACACCAGGGCTGATATCGTTTTTACAAGAGTTAGAGTCTAACTGCAAAACAATTGCGATCGCTACTTTTCTCAATAGTGATGGCCAACCATTAGTTATTGACATCAAACGTCGAGGAAAAAAGGTTGTCTACGGCACAAATCGAGATATCAAGGAATTTTTTGCCTCTGAACTTTTAGAGGGTGCGCAGCCCCAAGGATCGCTAATTCTGCGATCTTTTACCCCAGAAATTGACGAATTTACTCAACTACCTATTAAAGAATTGCGCGGCTATGTCATTAAAAGTAATGGAGAAGATCTAGAATTTGAAAAAATTCCAGCCCATACCATGTTCGCCTGTCAAAATACTGACCACAAAACTGGTGAACCCCTACCACTAGAACAAGCAGTAAAGTATTGCTAAATTAGTTATTGGTTGTTAGTTATTGGTTGTTAGTTGTTGGTTGTTAGTTGTTGGTTGTTAGTTGTTGGTTGTTGTTTGTTGTTGGTTTTGGGTTGTTTGTGAGGAACTGAAGAATGGATCTAGATCCAATTCTTATTGGATAACAGGTATCTCTCCTATGACAGTTATTATTTCTAATACAACAAATAACAAATAACAAATAACAAATAACAAATAACAAATAACAAATGACCAATAATTCATTAATAAGACACCCCACACGCCGTCAATTCTTCCAGGGAATTGCTGCTGGAATACCTGCGATAGTGCTATCAGGATGTGGTTGGACACTGGCGAATGTAAAACCACAACCTACTCGTCAAAATTCCAGTAAAGAGTTATATATATATACTTGGGCTGGCTATACAAATAGCAAATTTATAGATAGATTTCGAGAAAAAACAGGAATTACAGTAGTTGCTGATGTCTATGACTCCAATGAAGCGATGTTAGCTAAAATTCAAGCAGGTGGTGGTGGTGGATATAGCATTATCTACCCATCTGATTATATAGTACAGAAAATGATGGACTTGGGAATGTTAGTAGAGCTAGATCCTTCCCGCATAGTCGGGATGGATAACCTATTTCCCAAATTCCAAAATCCCACTTACAATCCCCATAATACCCACTCAATACCCATAAGTTGGGGCACAACTGGATTAATTTATAATAAGAAAAAGGTAAAGCCAGCACCCACAGATTGGAGCTATCTTTGGCAACATAAAGAGCAACTATCAAAACGGATGACATTACTCAATGATGTCCGCGAAGTTATGGGTGCTACCTTAAAAATGTTGGGATACTCTTATAATACAAAAAATCCCCAGGAAATTGAAGCCGCATATAAAAAACTGCTGGAATTAAAACCCAACCTTGCATCATTTACCTCTGATGCGTGGCGAACCCAAATTTTGAGTGGTGATTTACTAATAGCTATGTGTTATTCTTCAGATGCCAATGAAGTAATCCCAGAAAATCAAGATTTGGAGTACGTCTTACCTAAAAGTGGTTCATCTTTTTGGGTGGATACTCTAGTTATTCCCACAACTGCACCTAATCTTGATGGGGCTTATGCTTGGATTAACTTTATGTTGCAGCCTGATGTAGCAGCCGAGATTTGTAAGGAATTAAGTTTTGCAGTACCAAATAAAGAAGCAGTGAAGTTATTGCCACCAGAAATTAAAGGAAATCTAAGTTTATTTCCCACAGAATCGGCGCTAGAAAAGTGTGAAGGTATTGCACCTGCTGGTAAAATGGAAGAAGTTTTCAATCGCTATTGGACTCAATTGACTAGTAAATAGTTATTTGTTATTTGTTATTTGTTGTTGGTTGTTAGTAAGAGTGGGTTTAATCAATTGCTATTCATAACTGACACAAGTTGAACAATTAGCTTAGAGCCAATTGTTGTTAGCACTCTCTTCTTTGCGTACCTTTGCGCTTACCTTTGCGTTACTTTGCGTTAAAAAAATATTAATAGATAACACTATATGTCCCCTTCCTCTTTACCCAATCCCGATAGAATGAATAGCAGAATGGAACCACCACCTTTACCACCTAGAAAATCTATAATCAGGTGGAAGTGGTTGGAACCCCTAACATTATTAGCACCAGCAGCAATTTGGCTAGGATTGTTGCTGGTATTACCAACTATAGTAATTTTTGAATTAAGTTTAGTGCCAAATATTCGACCAGGAATGGTGGTTAATCCTTCCGGTATTGATAACTATCTGCGAGTATTGGAACCGATTAACTTTCAGGTGATGGGGAGATCCCTATTTTTTAGTATTGGCACTACAATATTATGTTTAATTTTAGGTTTCCCTGTAGCTTATTGGATTGCCCAGATGGCACCAAAACGGTGGCAAAATTTATTATTATTGGGGTTTATCTTACCTAATTTTACCTCCTCTCTATTACGTTCATATTCGTGGATTACAATTTTAAGACATACGGGAGTACTCAATACGGTTCTCAAAAGCATTAGTTTACCTACCTTGGATATATTGAATACTAGTGCGGCTGTATTTGTTGGTATGGCTTACAGTTATTTACCCTATATGGTATTAATTCTCTACGCATCTTTGGAAAAATTAGACCGCAGTTTATTGGAAGCTGCGGCAGATTTGGGCGCTAATCCCCTGCAAACTTTTTGGAAAGTGACTGTTCCTCAAACTTTGCCGGGAATTGCCGCAGGTTGTTTGCTAGTTTTTATTAGTGTATTGGGGGATTTTGTCGATCCAGAATTGTTAGGTGGCGCATCAAGTATGACAATATCACGATTGATTTATAATCAGTTTCTGGGATCGACTCAGAATTGGGGATTTGGTTCATCGCTAAGTATGGTGTTAATTTTAGGAGTGAGTATTGCGATCGCGCTTTTAATTAAGTATGGCGATATGAAACCACAGCGCTAATGATACCTTCCTCTTCTTTGCGAACTTTGCGTTAAAAAAACTCTATCCCACCCAACTTAAAATCCCGATTAAATCCTCCATCTCCTACAAAACCTCCGGAAGTCCAACCTCTCGTGGCTTGACAAATTTACCCTCAAACCCCATAGATTGCCCTGCCCCAACATGCCGATTAATCGCAAGTTCCCGGCGCAATTCTGCACGTTCAAAATCATCATTAATTCCACCCAAGATATAAATTAGCAATTTTGATGCTAAATCCCGTCCAGAAACTAACACTTTCTTTTTATAAGGATCGTATAAGACTCCATACCAAAGACTTTTAGGATATTCCATCCCACTAAATCCACCCACTGTATCATAGTGGCGAAGTTTAGTAAAAATATCTTCTAAAGAGAAATGTTTCCGAAATACCAAAATTCCTAATGCTTGCACCAAAGCAATTTGCCCAATTGGACGGAATAACATATTCCCTTCACCCCCATCTTTTTCAAAACTAAATCGACGTAATTTAGGTGTTTCTATCCCCTCTTCCATTCGCTGATAGCTAGGTAAACTGGCTAAATAATTGAAAAGTTGGCTAAATTCTGCAATTCCTTCTTCTAGTTCATTATCCTCTGGGCGCATGGGAATGAGATTTTTCTGATCCGATGATTTCCAATTGGTAAATTTATAGTCTAAATACCGCACAGACATATCCTTCAAGGCTTGAAGGGTAGTTAAAACTGTTGACTTTGCCGTAACAGTAGCACTATTCCAATTGACGCGAGGATTTCGCTCTTTTTTATCCTTAAGTAAAGGATGAGTGACGGCAATTTTTCGAGCAACAATGGAAAAACCATCATCTTCATCTAATTGGGCTAATTGTCCTTTACTTAAGGATACAGCCATTAAATTAACGTGAACAAAAATAGATCTAACTCTTCGCCTTGCCTCTTCGCGAGTCTCGCCTGCGACAACGGCAGAAATAAACTCAATACCGATTCTTTCTTTAGCTAGGTTTTGCAAGTAAACTGAATCTACTTTATAAAGTTGCCTGAGATCCTCAACTTTAACAAAGACATCTAAGGGTTTCTTATCTTTTTTATATCGTTGGAGTTTGCCAGTTTTAATTAACTCCATTAAACCCTGTACGCCCATCAATCGATGTTGACCATCTAATGCAAAAATAGCGATCTCTTGGGATAAATCTAATAAGCCAATTTCCCCGTCTTTATCTAATGGCATAAAATCAGTAACAGATTTAATTGCTCGTCCGTTTACATCCCATTCTTCCGCAGTTGAATTATCTACCCAAGGTTGGTTAATTACTACCAAAACTGGTGGGAATTTGTGAGATTTGCTAACTGCCAAATATTGGGCTAAAGGTGCTTGGCGAGACCAATCTAAGGGACGTTGTTGAATTTCGTCAATGGTTTCGGCATCAATTTCAACATTATCAGTTTCTGGGTTAATTTTGTGATGGAAAAGGGGAAGATGGGAGGCAAAACGGACACTACTGGCGAACCATTCTAGGGTGACGGAACCAATGTATGCTTCCCTACCTCCCATTTGGGTTTTTTGGACGAGAATTTGGTCGTTTTTGCTGAGATAGCGCTTGAGAAGTAGGGCTAATTCTTCTTCTTCTTGGGTTTCTCTTTCCTGGATTTGGCTGGGAAAGTGAGGTGTTGGGTTGTTAGGACTGTTCATGGTTAGGGTAAAGTACTTATGATGTTGGGGTTAATTTGAAGAAACGCTTGTTTTTTCGTAGATCGGCAAAATACACTTACTTCAGTGTATGACAGTGAATTGACATAAATTTATGTTTATTCCAGATTAGCAGCTATTTTTTAGAGTGTTAAACCATTTCCCAGTCTTTATTTGGACTGATAAGTTTGACATTTTACCATTTTTAGTTTATCCTAGTGGCACAAGTCACACAAGAGACTACTATTATGCTTGATAGTGTCTACCAACGGACAAATAGCATAGATACGAGCAACAGCAAAGCTTCCAGTGCTAACCTTGTCCTGATGCCAACCCAACAGGATGCTCAAAGTCAGGCATACGCTGATGCTGCGACTTGCGGTGCCAGAGTTTTTCTATGTCACATATATGAGCAAGGCAAAAGGAATCATCTAGCATTTTCTCTTCCTTTTAACCTGCTCTTGGAAATGGCAAAATTGCAGAGTGCTGATAATAAAAGGCATAAGTCTAATGCTGAAGAGTTGATTAACCGTCCCCTGATTCACCAACATGTTGATGAGATTGCTAAGTATTTGTTGGAAACAGATAATTATATTCTGCCACCATTTATCTTTAATTCAAGTAAACCTATTAAAGTTTTTGCTTTTGGCACTGGTGCAGTAAAGTTTGGCTATGCTGTACTACCAACAAATGTAGAGCTTTATGTAACTGATGGACAGCATCGACTCAAAGCTATTGAAAAAGCGATCAAAGAAAAATCGGAATTGCGAGATGATAGTGTAACTGTGTTAGTTGTTCAAGAAGAGGATATCGATCAGATTCATCAAGATTTCGCTGACTGTGCTAAAAATAAACCGATTCCCCCAGCACTCTTAGCCGCATTTGATGTAAGTAATGTTTTATCAAAGTTAACTCGCCAAATTTCTAGAGATTTAGTTATTTTCAATGGACGTATTGATAAAATTTCCAAGACGCTTGGCAAAGATCCAAATTATATATTTACGATGAATCAGCTTCGGATTGGCATGGCTGAATTTTTATTTGGTTCATCTAGAAAACAGGTAATTGAATCTCGCTCTAACCAACAAAAGGGTGAAGACAAAATGCTTTTGGAGAAGGCAAAAGTATTCTACATGGAATTTGCTAAGATTAACGATGGATGGCAATTATTGCTACAACCTGTATCAAAAACTGTCAATCTCGATCTATACAGTTTGCGACAGGATAAAATTAATTTTAATACGGTTGGTTTGCAAATTTTGAGTAGAGTAGGAAATCGAATATTTTTTGGTACGAATTTCAGCGACGCAGAGAGAAACATACTAATTGATGCACTTGCAAGTCTTGATTACAGAAGAACCTCACAACTGTGGCAAAATAGTGTGGTGATAGATGATGGGGATGGAAATAAGAGAATAGTTGCCCAAATAGCCGCAGTGGATAAAGGTTGTAAAATTGCTCTTCGAGAGGTTGAGCAGAAGACAGGGATTAAATTAAGCTAATCTGTGTGAGATATAAATGGATTATTGATGTACAATTTATTGCGATACAATAGTATTTTTGAGTGTAATTAAAACATGGCAGATATTCAGCAGATCCCATTATTTCCAGCACGCACTCTTCCTGACTTAGTGGAAGATATAGAAAAACTGACTCAAGAAATTCAAGAGTTATACTGTCAAGACGATATCCCTTGGATTATCGGTGTATCTTTCGGCAAAGATTCAAGTGCAGTATTGCAGCTTGTTTGGTATGCGATTGCAGCTCTACCGCCAGAAAAACGAGCTAAAATAATCTACGTTATTACAACAGACACGCTGGTAGAAAATCCCATCGTTTCCGCTTGGGTTCGTAATTCCATTAAACAGGTAAAGTTAGCCGCTCAAGAGCAAGGAATGCCAATTGAACCCCATCTACTTTATCCTTCAATGCAAGAAAGCTTTTGGGTATGTTTAATGGGCAGAGGCTATCCAGCACCTCGGATTGGATTTCGCTGGTGTACCGATCGTATGAAAATCCAGCCTGTTAACCATTTTATCCGAGAAATAGTGCGAGTACGTGGTGAAACTATTATTGTCTTAGGTACTCGCAAAGCTGAAAGTGCGAAACGTGCAGCCACAATGAAAAAACATGAAGTAGGCAGATTACGCGATCGCCTAAGCCCTAATTCTCGCTTACCTAATTCTCTAATCTACAGCCCGATCGAAGATTGGCGTAATGATGAAGTTTGGCTGTACTTGATGCAATGGCCAAATCCTTGGGTAAATAACAATAAAGCTTTATTTTCTATGTATCGAGGTGCTACAGCAGATAATGAATGTCCATTAGTAGTTGATACTTCTACTCCTAGCTGCGGTGATTCACGCTTTGGTTGTTGGGTTTGTACAATGGTGAATCAAGATAAATCTATGGCGGCAATGATTCAGAATGATGAGGAAAAAGAGTGGATGCAGCCGCTACTAGATATCCGCAATGAATTAGATATTCAAGACGATCGCGACAAGCGAGACTTCCGCCGTATCTATGGTAAAGTGGAACTATTTGAACGTAATGTAGATGGTAAAACCCAAGTTGAAAATATTCCAGGTCCTTATACTAAATTCTGGAGAGAACACTGGTTAAGAAGAGTATTAGAAGCTCAAAGCAAAATTCGCCATACTGCACCCCCAGAAATGCGAGATATTACCCTAATTACTCCAGAAGAATTAAGTGAGATTCGCAGGATTTGGCTGGAAGAAAAACATGAATTTGATGATAGTTTACCCCGTATTTATAAAGAAGTGACAGGCGAACAATTTAAAGATCCTCGCCCTGGTGCCGACAGAAAACTAATCGGTAGCGATGAATGGGCAGTGCTAGAAGAGATTACAGGTGACGATGCTATGCACCTAGAATTAATGGCAAAATTGCTAGATACAGAGCGCCAATATCATACTAAATATCGTCGGGTTGGTGTATATGAAGCGCTTGAAAAATGTTTTGACACTAGTTCTCGTTCTAAAGAGGAAGCTATTCAAAATGCTCATGATAAGCGGGATTTAAAGAATGCAGTGGAAGATGAAAATATTGGCAAAATTAAACAGTTAACTTGGGCTAGTTTAAAATTTCCAGCAATGGATGAAGATGATCTGGAAGGTGATGACCACCAATAACCCATCCGCTGCCCATCAGCCACCCTTTGCCACCCACCAATAACCCATCCGCTGCTAACCACCCATCCCCTAGCCACAATGATATTCCTAGAATTAGTACTCCAAAACTTCGGTCCCTATCGCGGAAGACAAGTCATCAACCTTCGTCCCGAAAAAGATAATAATCCCTGCCCAATTATCTTATTTGGCGGTATGAATGGAGGAGGAAAAACCACACTAATGGATGCTATTCGTCTTACCCTTTATGGCAATCGTGCCCAATGTTCTACCAGAGGCAATTTAAGCTATAGTGAATTTCTCTCTCAATGTGTAAATCACCATGCCTTACCCGTTGATAATACCCGGATTGAATTATTATTTGAACATATCCAAGACAATAAACCAACTAAGTTAAGAGTTGTTAGATATTGGTCAAAAAACCCTAAAGATGGTAAAGATACATTAGGGATTCTAGTAGGTGATGATGAATGGCCAGATCAAGCCCTATTAAACACCTGGGAAGAATTTATTGAAACTCTTCTACCCCTCGGTATTTCTAACTTATTTTTATTTGATGGAGAACAAGTGAAAGAACTTGCTGAACTTGAAACCCCTCCCACTGCTGTTGTTGATGCAATTCAATCCTTACTTGGACTAGAATTAGCGGAAAGATTATCTCAAGATATCGATATTTTAGTTAGTCGCAAACGGAAAAAATTAGCTGATGTCCAGCAACTTGCTAATATTGATGAAATTGAACAAAAGCTTCAACAGAAACACCGTGAGAAAGAATCGATTGAACAAGAAAGAAAAGCAATTAAAAGTAAACTAGAGCGAGCAGAAGATAAGCAAAGCCGCGCTTATCAGAAATTTATCTCTGAAGGAGGTAAAATTGCAGCGGAACGTAGCCAATTAGATAAGCAATTTAATGAGGTAAAAGTACAAACTGAACAAACTCGACAGGCGATGATGGAATTAGCCGCCGAAGCCCTACCCCTCGCTTTAATTTCACCTATTCTCAATCTGGCTAAATCTCAATGTGAAAAAGAAACCCATCAGCAAGAAGCGAAAATTGCTATAGGTATTTCAAAACAACGAGACCAACGTCTGATTGACTATATCAGAAATCTATCTTTAAATTCAGAACAACTGGGTAAAATTCAAACATTTATTGACCAAGAAACTAAATCAATGGAGACAGAAATAGCCTCTGATGATAAACCTTGGCTAAATGCTGATACAGAAACCATAAATCAATTAGATATCTTCCTTCGATCTGATCTAAAAACGATCGCATTAACAGCCAAACAGAAATTGGAATCTCTCAAAACTTTAGAAATTGAGATGGATTCTCTAGAAAGACAACTAGCAGCAGCAGCCTCACCTGAAGCATACCAACAATTAGAAAAAGCAGTCCATGATGCCCAAAATGAAGCAGCAAAACTCAAAGCCACTTGGGAGACACTTAATCAAAAAGTAGAACAATTAGAGAGAGAAATCAAAAAAACAAAACATGAGTTGGAAGTCTATAGCAAGAAAGCAATTGAAATTCAAAACGATCGACATATTATTACCGTTTCCGCTAAAGTACAACAAACCCTAAAACTATTCCGAGAAAAATTAACTCTCAGAAAACTGAATAAACTAGAAGTAGAAGTAACCGAATGTTTTCGCTATCTCCTCCACAAATCTGATTTAGTCCATCAAGTCGCGATTGACACTGATACCTTTAGTTTATCCATCTACGATCCAGAGGGGAAACAAGTCCCCAAACACCGCCTTTCTGCTGGAGAAAAACAACTACTTGCGATCGCATTTCTCTGGGGACTTGCCCGCGTATCTGGACGACACTTGCCTGTAGCGATTGACACCCCTCTCGGAAGGCTTGATTCCTCCCACCGAACTAATCTAATTGAACGCTACTTCCCTAGCGCTAGTCATCAAGTAATTCTACTTTCCACCGATACTGAAATCGGTAAAACTGAACTGGAAAATTTAAGAAAACAGGATGCGATCGCCCGTGAATATCTGCTAAACTATAACTCAGGCGATCGCCAAACTGTGGTAGAACCCGGTTATTTTTGGTAATTTATAGAAATGTCTAGCATTGAAACTTTCCATGTGGTTATTTAGCAATCAGCCGCTATTATTCAGGATAGCAATAAGACTGCTAAAGAGGTCATTAAGATCGGCAGGCACCCGATAGAGATTAAGATCTTGTTGAACTTGTTTTTCTTCTCTATTTAATACACCAAATTGCCAGACATCTCCGGTTGAGACTACACCATAGAGCAAGGTTTCGTCTGAGGTTGTCCATTGATCCATGGCGATGAGTTCGACGGCGAGTTGAGTAAAACCTCTGGCTAAGTCAGCATTTTTGGCTTCAATTACAAGGAGATTGTGCTGAGTATGAAGGTAGTAGTCGAGGGAGCCTTTTAGTTGCTCGGAGACGTTAATGGCATACTCGATTCTAAGTTGAGCTTGAGTGTAATCGATGAGGGCTAAAACAATCGGGGCAATCAGGATTTCGCGACGGGCGGCTTCACTGGTGAGGCTAACGTAGGGTAAGCGGCGCTGAATGCTATTTTTGAGTTCAGTTAGTTGGTCCAGATTCGTATTAGATTTGGGTAACTCGAGGCTGCTGCGTTTGAGGGAAAAACCAAATTCAGCCAGAATGTCGTCTGGCTCATAAGTCATCTCAAAATAATTGCGGAAGGTATAGGATTTTCCGGGTTCGAGAATAGTGGCTTTAGACATGTTTTCCTCTATATAGATCTTCTCCTAAAATCTTAGTTTATTCCAGGCTTATAAAACTAACCGTTGAGTTCGATATTCACCGAATTGCTTTTTCGAGACCACATTAAGTTACACCGGAGTCGGCTTTAAACCCACCTTAAACCCACATTCCGCCTCATCTATGGCAAAAGTTAAATAGAATCGCGATATTTTTCTAACATTTGAGGAATATAATCGTATCCGTCTACCCCAATAATAGGAATAATTTTCGACCTCTGCTTTGCCAATAAAGCTTGGAATGCTTCTGTCCCCATTTGACCTTTTAAAATTATTAATAATCCCGCAGGTTGTCGCCATTCTTCAGAGCCAATTTGTTCCAGTAAATAAGCTCCAATCCCGCCTGTATAGATAGTTCTTTCTAAGTCTTGCAGACTGTAGAAAGCTTGGGATAGGTATGCTAGATTAACACCTTGAAGGTATAAATCTCCTGAAAATTGAGCCGCTTGCCAACCTTGTTCTAAATAAGTTATTGCCTTTTCATGCTGTTGAGTCACAACACAAGCAATGCCCAAGCTACTCAAACATAGAGATTGACTTTGCCTGTCTCCGACTCGTTCTAATAATTGTCGCCCTTGTTCTAAATAGTGAATCGCACTCTCGTAAACTTCCGCTTCAATTTCTTGGCTATCCTGTGCTTGAAATACTTCACTGTAGCCTAAATTAGTCAAGGCATTAGCTTCCCCTAACTTATCTCCTACTTGTCGAGCTAGAATTAAGGCTCGTTGACTATAATTAATTGCGTCAGAATATTTTTTCTGAGCAACACAAGTGCGGCTGAGGTGATTGAAATTAGCAATTTCACAAATACGATCCCCTTCTTTTCTAGCAATCTCTAAAGCTTGTTCGTGAAAGGAAATCGCTCTGCTATATTGACCTTGTGCCCGTTGGGAATAACCTAATAAAGTCAGAATCCGCGCTTTTTCCTGAGTGCCATCAACTCGTCGCAATGGTTCATCTAAATAATCCAAAGCATTCCTAAGATAATTACCACTCAAGCTAGCAAAGACACCGCCGTAAAGGGGAAAATAATCTCGTTGGGAAAAGGCACGGAGAACTTGCAGTGTTACTTGAAAACAACCATTGACTAAACGATCTCGCTGGTTAAATGTTATTGAACTTAAACCATTAGCTAACTGAGACCAAATGAATGTAAAAACAATATAAGTAGAAATTGATAGTTTGGCACTAACTTTGGAGTTATAGACCATTTTGTCAAACCAAGTCACCAATCCTCGCTGCAAATATTGCAGGAGTAATGCTAACTCAACCCATTTAGCCAGTTCTAGATTTTCTGGCTTATTTAACCATTCCCCAATCGGTTGATTGTAGGCTAAAGATTCAAAGAGCAACTGCGGTAAAGGACTGTTAACCTTTTTTGCCCATAGTGCCCAAGGACCTCGATTTTCCTGTTGTCCTTCAAATCCCACGGAACCTCTGCTTTGGTCGTAAATCCAGCTTACCAAATCGTTTTCTAATCGCCGCCAAGAGGATAAACCTGCGCTAATCCCTCCCGATAGTTGTAAAATATCTTTAGCTTTTTCCGGGTCAGCAGTTGCGATCGCCTTTTGCTGTAAAGTTTTTGCTAACTGGGTGAGTTGTGAAGTATTCAGCACCTGTTGCTGATTGGGGTCAATCACCCGGAGTAAGATGGTGAAGCGGTCAGGAGGTTCAGCATCAATAATAGATGTAATGACCGATGCGATTGTATCAGCGACGCGGTTTTTCTCCTGAACTCTATCCCATTCACTACTAATAGTGTTAATTGCCCTCAGTGTACGGGTAGCTTTGCCTTGCTTGAGTTCATTAACTGGATTATCTATCTGCTCCTGAGTACTACTGAGACGCTCCGCCAAACAACGCTCAAATATTTCTCCACTCCCACTCCTGATCCCTGACACCAGGATTTGATAGACTTGCTCTTTCGAGCGAATCTTCCCTTGTAGGGTGGTTTGTACAATTTCATCAATGAGCTGGAAATAGCGATCTGCTTGCAACAGCGCTTCGCTATCGCGCCCTGACATACTATGGGTCATCTTTCTTACTCCAGGCATACCACTCTTTCTCCAGATTACAGCACTTTTGCAGGAGAGGGCAGGGGAGCGCAGGAGCAGGGGAGCAGGGGAAACTATTTTTTTACTTCATACTTCATACTTCATCCTTCATCCTTCATCCTTTCCTTACAGTGCGGAAGTTGTACAAAAATGGCACAATAATAGCTTATCGATCTCTCAAATCCCCCAGCCATTGTGAATTGGCTGTTAGGACATATTGGCTCTTTAGCCAATTCCTCGAATTTCAGCATTATCAGGGTTAGTCATCTCCCTGCTGATTCGAGGGGAAGCAGTGCAGCAGTCAAGTTATTTAGGCTCTTTGCCAGCGCCTAGTTGTCAGCCTAGCTGTGTTTCCCCTCGAAAGCAGGGAAATATTTCCTTTTCAATTGTCAGGTGTACATTTACATACATTGGAATAGATTGTCCTAAACCATAGCAAACGACTTTATTAATGCTTCGCTCCCAAACCATGCAGACTATCGAAAAGACAGAACCGAAACTTCTTGACCTTAAAAACCGCCTTGCCGAAATTAACGATATCGAAGCGGCTGCTTCCCTTTTATATTGGGATCAGGCCACCTATATGCCTCCTGGTGGTGCAGTAGCTCGGGGAAGGCAGTTAGCAACTTTGCAGCAAATTTCTCACACCAAGTTTACTGAGGCAGCCCTTGGCGATCTCATAGAAGATTTAAGTCTTCTAGAGCTGAGTCTACCTTACCATTCTGAGGAAGCTAGTTTAATCCGGATTGCTCGCAGAAAATATAAACAAGCGGTGCGAATACCTGCATCGTTTATGGCAGAATTTTCTAGGCATCGGACAGATGCTTATGAAGCGTGGACAAGAGCGAGACCTGAAAATAATTTTGCTTTAGTGCGACCTTATCTAGAAAAAACTTTAGATTTAAGTCGCCAGTTGGCTAACTTTTCCCCCGATTACGAGCATATTGCAGATCCGCTCATTGACTTTGCCGACTATGGGATGAAGGCATCGTTTTTGCGATCGCTATTTGCTCAGTTGCGTGATGAGCTTGTACCAATTGTGGAGGCGATTACTTCCCAACCGGCTCCTGATGACAGTTGTCTAACTCAATTTTATCCGGAAGCCGAACAGCTCAATTTTACACTCAAAGTTATCGATCAGCTAGGGTATGACTTCAAACGGGGTCGTCAAGATCAAACTCACCACCCCTTTATGATTAACTTCTCTACCGGAGATGTCCGGATTACTACCCGCGTCTATCAGGAAGATCTCAGTCAAGCGCTCTTTAGTAGTATCCATGAAATGGGTCATGCACTTTACGAACAAGGGATTAACCCAGAGTTTGAAGGTACGCCTTTATCAGGTGGTACTTCTGCAGGTGTTCACGAGAGTCAATCCCGACTCTGGGAAAACTTAGTGGGGCGGAGTTTGGGGTTTTGGCAATTTTTCTATCCTCAGTTACAAGCTTTTTTCCCGCCGCAGTTAGGTAATGTCTCTGTAGATACTTTTTACCGAGCTATTAACAAAGTTAAGCGATCGCTGATTCGTACTGATGCAGACGAGATCACTTACAATCTCCACGTTATGATTCGCTTTGATTTGGAACTCCAAATGCTAGATGGTAGTTTAGCAGTGCGGGATCTCCCTGAAGCTTGGAGAGAACGCTATCGCTCTGATTTTGGCATTATCCCAGAAACTGATACTGATGGTGTATTGCAAGACGTTCATTGGTACTCTGGTCAAATTGGCGGGATGTTTCAGTGCTATACCCTTGGGAATTTGATGAGTGCCCAATTTTTCGCTGCTGCTTTAGCAGAGCGTGGGGAAATATTAGCTAAAATTAAGCAAGGAGAATTTCTGACTTTGCATAATTGGTTGAAGGATAAAATTTACCAACATGGTTCCAAGTACACAGCAGCGGAATTAATCCATAATGTTACAGGTGCTCCTTTACATATCGAACCATTCATCCGTTATATACGACACAAGTATGGGCAGCTTTACAGTTTGTAAAGGTTGTGTTTTTTAGTCTGTTGAGTTGGTATGCCCGCACAGATTAGCTTATGTCGTAGTAGTTAGGAGATAGAATATTTCCTTTTGGTAGGCTCCGGCAAATCCCCTAAAGATTTCTAATCAAGAATAGTTATTAATCATTGGTTATTCGTCTTTATTAACAACGAATGACCGATGGCTGGTAACTATAGCGATCGTACCAAATCTGGCTTCAATACCCCCTCGATCTTTTAGTCTGCGCACCATCCAGACTTCGTTTGTACAGTAGGGGTTTCAACTGTCGAAGGATAAAGGGGGTGGATAACCCGGATTTATAGCAAAGCGAAAGTCAAAAGTTAGGCTTATGCTTATCAGATAATTGGCTTATCTGGGTGTCTCAGTTTTTCAATTGCTATATTTAAGAATTACCCGCATCAATTCCAAGCACAATTAGTTGTTTTGCTAATAATTCTGCTCGTTTCTGTTCTCGTTCTTCGTGAGTCAAAATCCATTTTAGAGAACCATCATACCAACGCAACCATCGTCGATTGATGCCCTGATAAGTACCTTGCCATAATCCTAAACCCAACTGAACTCCGTTCATCCAGATCCGGGGATCGCTCAATTTTAAATCTTTGTAGCGATTATCAACTAACTGACGTACTCTTAAATGGTTAGTTTTACTGTCAAACAGAATATAATAGGGGATACGCAAAATCTGTTCATATACTTCCCACTTACTCAGTGAGGGATTTTCCCTTGGCAACTTTGGCTCTAAATCTTTTATTTCCGTATCAGAATAACGGAGATCGACTACTACAAAAGGATTGATTTCTTCTTGCCATACCCGATAGCTTGTTTTTAAATCCCGTTGTTCGTAACATGGATCGACACCCACTAGAGCAAACCAGTCAGAACGCTTGTATTTACTTGTCTGTTGCGGATCGTAGTACAGCTTTACATCCCTAGCGACTAAGATTTGTTGCACGAGGTAGTTGGGAGGCCGAAAAGTGTCTCCTAGTAACTGAGGTTGTAAGAGCTGATATTTATCAGCCAATTCTAATCTCTGAGAGTTTACCCTAGGAAGATCGTACATTTTTGTTAAGACTTCTTTGGGGTCAGAAGGTGGGGTGGTTGGATACATAATGCTGCCCTGAATAATCCTACTGTTACTTTAATATTATCTAGATTGGCTGAATTGGGGTAAAAAGAGGGGAGGAGAAAAGTCAAAAGTCACTCAAAAGTCAAAAACATGGAACCTTTAACAGGGAACAAGCAAAAAAATTTTGCTTGTTTCCTGCCCTCCTACTCACCACTCCCGACACGGCATCCGCTGTTGGACTCCCCACCTCCCGATACGGCATCCGCTGTGGGACTCCCCACCCCCCATTACCCATTTTTAAGCTAAATGAAACTTAGTCTCTGTACAATTGTCAAAAATGAGGAAAAATCTCTACCGCGAGTTTTAGATAGTGTCAAAACTCTAGTGGATGAAATGGTAATTATTGATACAGGTTCCACGGATCGCACAGTTGAAATTGCCAAAGACTATGGTGCAAGAGTTTATTATTTCAATTGGTGCAATGATTTTTCCGTAGCTCGCAACTATGGGCTGCAATACGTGAAGGGAAATTGGGTGCTGGTGCTGGATGCAGACGAGGTTCTGACACCGGAGATTGTACCAGAAATTAAACGAGTAATTGAGTGCGATGCCGTGGGCGGGCGAAGCCATCGCAACGCCCTGTTGGAAGGATCGCGGTATTTGGTGGTAAACCTGATCCGGCGAGAAGTGGGCGCATCTCAATCTCCCTATTCTCTGGTATCCCGTTTATTCCGCCGTCATCGAGAGATTCGCTTTTCTCGTCCGTATCATGCCATGGTAGATGATAGCGTACAATCCCTATTACAGCGAGAACCCCATTGGCAAGTGATTTCTCTGCCAAATGTAGCCATCAATCACTATGGCTATAAACCAGAAGCAATCGCCGCGCTGGATAAATATAATAGGGCGCAAATTGCGATGGAGGGATTTCTGGCAAATCATCCCAATGATGGGTATGTTTGTAGTAAATTAGGCGCTCTTTATATTGCGATTGGTGAGGTTAGTCAAGGTATCGAACTCTTAGAGAGAGGTTTAACCGATCCTCATGTCGAGGGTTCTGTGTTATTTGAACTACACTACCATCTGGGCAATGCTTGTACTAGAGAAAATAATTTTAACTCTGCTGCGGAGCATTATCAAGCGGCGATTCAGCAACCAATTTTACCCCATCTTAAACTTGGTGCTTATAATAACTTAGGAGGTTTGTTATTGCGGGTGGGTGATTTGGTGACGGCTAAAATGGCATATCAAATGGCATTAGAGATCGATCCCAGTTTTGCTGTAGGGCATAATAATTTGGGCATGACTTTAAAAGCGATGGGACAGTTAACGGACGCGATCGCATCCTACCAACAGGCGATTAAGCTTAATCCCGACTATGCCGATGCTTATCAAAATTTGGGTGTGGTTTTGCTTAAAATTGGTAAAATACCAGAAAGTTTATCCGCATTTACGCAAGCAATCGCTCTTCACTCCGTCCATAATCAGGCGGAAGCGCAGCGGCTGGATCAAGGATTGAAAGATATGGGGTTTCTGGTTTAAACTTTGGTTATTGGTTATTGGTTATTGGTTATTGGTTATTGGTTATTGGTTATTGGTTATTTTTCAAGAAAACAACCAATAACAAGTTGGTATTTGCTTGTCCTCAATTTATGGCAAAAAAGATATAATCAATTAACCAAAAACAAAAAATAAATGAACAGTAATCCTGCCAAAATATTGATCGTTGACGACCACCCAAATAATCTCAGATTCTTATCAAAAATACTAAATGACAGAGGCTATAAAACCCAACGAGCGATTTGTGGACAACTGGCATTAAATGCAGTGAAAGAATCACCTCCCGATTTGATCGTGCTTGACATTATGATGCCTAATATGAATGGCTATGAAGTATGTAATAGGCTAAAATCTAACTCAAATACTCGCGACATACCCATAATTTTTCTGAGTGCATTAAATCAAACTATTGACAAAGTAAAAGCATTTGAAATTGGAGGAATTGACTATATAACAAAACCGTTTCAGGTAGAGGAAATTTTAGCGAGAATCGAGAATCAATTGACAATTCAAAATCTATCTAGGCAACTACAAGCACAAAACGATCAGTTGCAACAGGAAGTTGACGTTCGCAAGCAAGCCGAGATTCAACTGAAAAATAAATCTCAAATTCTAGCCCAGTTTAGCGCTAATCTCAAAAAGCTCCATCATTTAAATACGAAGAGTCACAATAATATCGAAGATATTTTTGCAGATTATCTCCAGACAGGATGCGATATTTTAGGTTTTTCCACGGGTATTATCAGTCAAATTGAGAATCAAGATTATAAGATAATCGCAGTTAGATCCAATATACAAACATTTAAAATAAACGAATCATTTAACTTGAGTGATACCTATTGTAGTCCGATAATCAAACTTAAAAAGACGATCGCTTATGCTCACATTGGTAAGATTAAAGAGATAAAATCATCTCCGATTTGTCAGGATTTAAAGCTAGAGTCATACCTGGGGTCTCCTATATTTGTTGATGGAAAGATTTACGGAACTATCAATTTCTTATCTCTCCAGATTAGACATCAAAAATTCAACAATCGAGAGAAAGAACTAATTGAATTGATGGCAGAAAGTTTGGGGAGAGTGATTAGTAAAAATCAAGAGCAAATGAAGCGCCAACAAGCAGAAGAACGCTTGCGGTTACTGGAGAGAGCGATCGCAGTAGCAAACAACGGTATTATAATTACCGACGCTCAGGCAGCGGATCGTCCAGTTGTTTATGTAAATTCAGGATTTGAAAGGATCACAGGTTATACCCGCGAGGAATTAATTGGTAAAAATACTCGCTTCTTACAAAGACAAGATACTAAGCAACCTGTTATTAATAAATTACGCCGTACTATTGCCGAAGGTGGAGAAGGTCAATTTATTTTGCGAAACTATCGGAAAGATGGCAGCCTTTTCTGGAATGAATTATCTATTACACCTGTTCGAGATGTCATGGGTAAATTAACTCATTATATTGGGGTGCAAACTGATATTACTCAACGGAAGTTAGCAGAAGAAGCTCTTAAGAAAAGTGAAGAACGCTGGCAGTTAGTTTTGGAAGGTAATAATGATGGAATTTTCGACTGGAATATAAAAACTAATGAAGCATTCATTTCTGCAAGGTTGCAGCAAATGCTAGGTTATGCAGATCGCGAAATCAATCTTCATTTTCATCAATGGCAATCAAATGTTCACCCAGAAGATCTCGATCGGGTGATTAAAAATTTGCGCACTCACCTAAATAAAAAGTCAAAACTCTATATAGATGAATATCGCCTCCGCTGTAAAAATGGAACTTACAAATGGGTTTTGGTGCGGGGACAAACCCTTTATGAGGAGGGAAAAGCCCAGCGAATGGTTGGTTCGCTTCAAGATATTACCCTCCGTAAGCAAGCTGAAGAACGAATCCGGACAAGCGAACAAAAATTATCTTTTTTGCTCCAAAATGCACCGTTAGCTATTATAGAATGGAATAATAATGGAGAAGTGATGGCGTGGAATCAAGCGGCTGAATCTATTTTTGGCTATAGTGCAACAGAAATTATTGGCTCTCAGGGATTTTCACTAATTGTTCCGGAAAATAATAAAGTAGAGATTTACCAAACATGGCAGACATTACTCACTCAGCAGGGTGGATATCATAACATCATTGAGAATCTAACTAAAGGGGGAAAAAATATTATTTGCGAATGGTATAATGCACCTTTACTAGATCGACATGGTTCTGCATTCGGATGCGCTTCAATTGCAGTGGATATTACCGAACGCAAGCACAGTGAATGGTTAGATAAAGTTCAGAAAACAGTTCTGGAAATGGTAACTAAGGGTAGATCGTTACATGATGTTTTGCTGGAAATGACCCATCAAGTCGATTGTTTAACACCTCAAATGTATTCTTCAATTCTCCTGATGCAAGATGATGGACAGCATTTACGCCCGTTTGTCAGTCCGCAGATTCCCTCCGCTTTTGTAGAAGCAATAGATCCATTGTTAATCGGTCCGATGGTTGGATGTTGTGGTACAACAGCTTATTTTGGCAAACGAACAATTGTTGAAGATATTGCTAATAGTCCATTGTGGTTAGAATTGAGAGATCTTGCCTTATCCTACAAATTGAGAGCTTGTTGGTCAGAGCCAATTCTATCGGATAAGGGTAAGGTTTTAGGGACATTTGCTCTATATTTTACCGAAGTTAGATCGCCTGAACCTAGAGAATTAGAAGTTATTGAATCTCTAGCCAGACTTGCATCCCTTGTCATTCAAAGAAAACAAGCGGAGGAAGCGCTAGAACAAGCTAAAGAAGTAGCAGAAATGGCGAATCGTTCCAAAAGTGACTTTTTAGCTTCTATGAGTCATGAATTGCGAACTCCACTTAATGCAATTCTGGGCTTTAGTCAGATTCTCGCTTATGACGAGTCTTTAAGTTTAGAACAACGGAAACATTTGGGAATTATTAATCGCAGTGGCGAGCATTTATTGGAGTTGATTAATGATGTTTTATCTATGTCTAAAATTGAAGCTGGTAGAATTGGGTTAAATGAAACATGCTTCGATTTACATTGGCTGCTCGACTCCTTAGAAGAAATGCTCAGACTTAAAGCTAATTCTAAAGGATTACAACTTATTTTCGAGAGAGATTTTGCTATTC
Organism: Limnofasciculus baicalensis BBK-W-15; assembly: GCF_024178385.1. Lineage (GTDB taxonomy): Bacteria > Cyanobacteriota > Cyanobacteriia > Cyanobacteriales > Coleofasciculaceae > Limnofasciculus > Limnofasciculus baicalensis. The sequence continues at coordinate 30,550 of NZ_JAMZMM010000018.1, forward strand.
CTCAATATATATGTACTGATGAAAGTAAATTACGTCAAGTACTGATTAATTTACTTGGTAATGCGATTAAATTTACTCAAAAAGGTCACGTAATCCTCCGTGCGGGAGCGGATAATAGGAAAGAAAAAATAACAAAAAACAACCAACAAATAACCAATAACAAGCAACAAAGAACTATCACATTTGAAGTCGAAGATACTGGTTCTGGGATTGCCCAGAACGAATTAAATAAGTTATTCAATCCCTTCGTACAAACTAACACAGGTCATCAGTCCATGGAAGGAACTGGTTTAGGTTTGGCTATTAGTCGCCAATTTGTGCTATTAATGGGTGGAGATATTACTGTTGAAAGTATATTGGATCGGGGATCAATTTTTAGATTTAATATTTTGGTTGACTTGGCAAAAGCGGAGGATATTGAAACAAAAGTCTCCCAAGAGCGCGTTATTGGTTTAGAAGCAAATCAACCCAAATATCGCATTCTTATTGTTGAAGATATTCTGGAAAATCGTCAACTCCTGCTTAAGATGCTCTCTCATTTAGATTTTGAAATATGTGAAGCGGTGAATGGAGAAGAAGCTGTGAGCCTGTCGGAAAGTTGGCAACCTCATTTAATTTTGATGGATATTTGTATGCCCGTTATGGATGGATATGAAGCTACTAAACAGATTAAGCAATTCCCCAATAGCCGCAATACAGCAATTATTGCTCTAACTGCTAGCGCATTTGAGGAGCAACGCCAAGCTATTTTAGATGCTGGTTGTGATGACTTTATTAGAAAACCATTTCGGGAGGAAATCCTTCTTAAAAAAATTTCTCATTACTTGGGGGTTCGTTATGTCTATAAGAATGAAAATCAAGCCAATTTAATCCCAAAATCTCTAGAGTCATTAAGGTTAACTAAAAAGGATTTTAGTGGTATGTCAGATAGTTGGATAAAAGAACTTTATCAGGCAGCAATTGCTATGGACGATCAGTTAGCGAGCGAGTTAATTAGGCAAATTCCAGAGCGTGAGATAGCTCTGGCTAAAATCTTAACTAATTTGATTGATAACTTTCGTCTAGATGTCATTGTTGATTGCATCGATGTCAACTCAGTTCACGAGTAACAAATCATAGAGTATAGATTAACATTTCATTCTCATGAATTACCAGCCAGATCAATGTTTAAAAGGAAATATTCTGATCGTTGACGATACACCAGATAACTTGCGATTGTTATCTACTATGCTTTATTCTAAAGGGTATCAAGTCAGGAAAGCGCTCAGTGGTAAATTTGCCTTGCAAGGGGTAGAAATGGCAAAACCAGATCTAATTTTGCTGGATATCAATATGCCTGAAATGAGTGGCTATGAAGTTTGTCAACACCTCAAGGCTAATCCGCAAACCTCCGATATACCAGTAATTTTCTTAAGCGCTCTCGATCAGGTATCGGATAAAATTGAAGCCTTTGCAGTAGGTGGGGCAGACTACATAATTAAGCCATTTCAGAGTGAAGAGGTTTTGGCTCGAATCAACAACCAACTAACCCTCCGAAGTCTACAAAAGCAACTGAAAGACCAAAATGCCCTCCTGCAAAAAGAGATAGAAGAACGGAAGTTGGCAGAAGATCGAGAGCGAGAAAAAGCGTGTCAGCTTCAACTTACTATAGAGCAATTAAAACGAACCCAAAGCCACCTAATTCAATCGGAAAAAATGTCAGGTTTAGGCAAAATGGTAGCTGGAGTTGCTCATGAAATTAATAATCCAGTTAATTTTATTTGGGGTAATTTACCTCCTGCTACCAAATATGCTCAAGATCTGATTCGTTTGATTCAATTATACCAGGAGACATATCCAGATTCTACGCTGGAAATTAGCAAGTTAATTGAGGAAATTGAATTAGATTTTTTGCGGGAAGATTGGCCAAAACTCATGAGGTCAATGGAAGTCGGTGCCGAACGAATCCACCAGATTGTTCTATCTCTACGGAGCTTCTCTAGACTGAATGAATCAGATCTCAAACCTGTAGATATTCATGAGGGAATTGAGAACACTCTTCTTATTTTACAGCACCGCCTCAAAGGGACAAACGATAGTCCTAATATTGAGCTAATTAAAGACTATGGTACAGTGCCTAATATTATTTGTTATGCTAGTCAGTTAAACCAGGTATTTATGAATTTATTAACTAATGCTATTGATGCGTTGGAAACACAACTTTCTCCACGGGTTATTACCATTAGTACTTCATTAAGTCAAGAGTCAACTGTCAAGAGTGAAAATGAAACATCTAAATTCATTGTTATCCGAATTGCTGATAATGGATCTGGGATGAGTGAGGAGGTTCGTCAGCATATATTTGATCCATTTTTTACTACCAAACCTGTGGGAAAAGGTACGGGTTTGGGGTTGTCTATCAGTTATCAGATTGTGGTAGAAAAACATCAGGGTAAACTTACTTGTATTTCTGAACCAGGTAAAGGAACAGAAATGATTATAGAGATTCCTGTTAGCGGGATGAAAAATTAAGGAAAAATCTGGCAATTTAGGATTTTTAGGTTTAGGATTTGGTATGAGTTTTAATTTTCAACACCTGTTGGAGAAGTGGTAGGATTCTCAATATTAATTCTTAAGGTTTTTATCAACCGTATCCCAAACATCGCGATGCCTATTAATGGGGCTAATGACATAGCGAACCATAACAAATGGTTATTGTGAAAATACCATGCCGCTACAGCCATAGGCATAAATCCTAGCCCAAAGGAACCTAAAGCAGAGTTCCGTAATATTTTTCCTTCAGTTAAACCCCCAAAATATCCCTCAAATATCCAAGTAATTCCAAAAAATACCTGGTAAGGTAATAGCCAGAGCGTAAAGTTAGAGATGTATTCTGTTATTTCTCTGTGGTTGGTTAACAGCCCAAATACAGTTTGAGGAAAGAGGATATACACAATCGCCATGGGAATAGAAAGAAATAAGCTAGTCAGAATGGCAATCTTCAGCAAGGGTTCAAGCTTTTCGGAATCTCCTTTCCCTTTCAAGTTGCCAGTTAGGCTTTGGGTAGCAAATCCTACTCCCTGAATAATAAACATATTAAAAGCCGCTGCTTGGATGAGTAGGCTATTTTCAGCCAACATAGTTGTCCCCATTGCTGAACTCACTTCTACAAAAATTGCTAAAGTAGAAACCAAAGTTAAGTTCCTAACTAACATATCCCCATTTAGTTTAAAAGTGGCTTTGATGGCTGAGAAATCTAAAACTTTTTGAATAGTTGCTGATACTATTGACCAATCAATGTGAAAGCAGATTATAATCAAACCCACAAAAAACGATAAATACTGGCTCATTGCTGTAGTCAACCCTGCACCTGTACTTGCCCAACCCCAGCGAATAATAAATATGTAATCTAGCACCACATTCGTAAGGCTTTCCAGGAAAGATAACAAGACAACAACGCCATTCATCTCCCGCCCGAAAAACCAACCAACCAAAACGAAATTGAACAATACCGCAGGCGCACCCCAAATCCGAGCATTATAATAGTCAAGTCCTGCATTTTTCACCTCTGTTTCGCCTACTAGAAAGGTAAACCCCAACTTTTGCAAAGGGTACTGAAGAATCAGAATCAATATACCTATCGCTAAGGCAATTAGACCATTCCGCAGTAAAACCAACAGTATAGCTTCTCGATCATCTGCTCCCACAGCTTGTGCTGTCATACCATTACTAGAAAACCTTAAAAAGTTTAAAGTGCGGTATAGGTAGTTAAACAAAACCATAGCTAAGGTTACTCCAGCCAAGTAACGGATGTCAGATAAATGTCCTAAAAAAGCTAGGTCTATCAAACCTGACAACGGCACAACAATACTGGAGAGAATATTCATCAGCGCCAATCGGTAAAAGCGAGGCAGAAAATCATATCGATGATTAAGTGTTATCATTAGTTTAAATGTCTTAATTTATCTTACGAGAATTTGATAAATTCTCCACTCTGGGTTGTACTCATAAATATTAATTATTTTGCCTGAATCAATGGTGCATTCAATAATTCTGTTCCGAGCGCTATCACCAACTAAAACTGTATTCCACTCTGTTATTGTTGCATCC
>NZ_JAMZMM010000185.1 GCF_024178385.1 Limnofasciculus baicalensis BBK-W-15
GTCAAGCAACACCCCGAATCCCAAGATCTCACCCTTATCTTAAATTTTTATTAACGCTATTTAAAATAGTAATTAACATTTTGCCCATTTTCAGTAAAAATACGATACGCTTTCTTAAGGTGGGATTAAGAATTCAGGGTTTCGCCGATCTTGATCTTAAGATATCTGCCTGTCCGGGAGATTACTACAAACAAAGAAAAAAAATCCATCGGTGTTACGCTCGGGTAGCCAAGCCTGAAATGGCGGTGTAATGGTGTGAAGAAAGTGAGGCTAACAGCGTACTCCCTCTTGAGTAAAGCTTTTGCTTGACAAATAGCTTTGATGGCAATGGGTGAATTAGCAGCGATGAGACGGGTTTCATCAAACCGTCTGTTTGTGTGACGATAACGGTTTGAAATAGACTTTTCAAGATCCCTTGAAGCGGTTGAAACAAACCTTAAGAGGGGTTAGGGGCGATTAAATGCTTCTTTCCCAGTCTCTCATCCCCAGCCCCTACTGCCTAGTCGGCAAGTTACAGCAATTTTCAGGTATGTGAGGTGCAGAGAAACCCGGTTTCTCTTGTGTACTTCATAAACCTGCAATCTGCTGTAAGTCACTCTGTTGATTAAGATCTCGGATTGAGTGTGATTTGAAACAGATCTGGTTAAAGCGATCGAACTCAAGATAGAGTAAAGAACCGCACTAACCATGGACAGCTCAAATACTGTCTACTAATGACTCAAGGGAAGTGTACCCTAATACCACAATAGAACAAAAGGAGGTGAAGGAAATTATGGCACCCGCAACATATTCTAGATTTATACGCTTTCTCCAAGAAGAGTTAGCAATTCCCACAGCGTCACTTGCGATCGCGCAACGTTTCCGGGAACAAGATCCAGGTCCGTTACCTATGATTCTATGGCAATACGGCTTGGTCACCCTCAAACAATTAGACCAAATTTATGATTGGCTGGAAACGGCTTAAGACTGGATAAATCGACGAGGAGATTTCTAGAGTCATGTCCAAGTGCTTACGTCTTCTGGTTAAGCTAGCCCCCAGGCAAATTACCGGAGAGTTGATAGATTGTTTTTATTCATTATTTCTCTCAATCCAAATCGATACCAACAAACCAAAAAAAAAGAGCGAGTCATTCAATGACTCGCTCTTTTTTGCTATGGTGCTAATGGTTAATGGCTTTTAACTCAGATCTTGCACCAGTTTCAATAAGCGTAGGGTGGGCACTCCCCACTAACGTAATCATCAGCTTTTCAACTTCTCCAGGGGAGTGCCCACCCTACATGAAACTAATGGCTTTTAACCTCTAACCTCAATTTTACGATTGAGTCAAAACTTGAGCAGCCGCCGCAACCCCTGCACCAGGAGTAAAAGATTCATAACCCAATTCTGTTAGCGTTGCTTCCAATGACGCGATCGCAGCTAGGATATCGCGATCGCAAACAAATCCCAGATGCCCCATCCGGAAAATTTTCCCTGATAGTTCATCTTGTCCGCCAGCTAGAATAATGTCAAAGCGCTTTTTCATCACTGAGCGGATTTTTTCCGATTCAACTGATACAGGCGCTACCGCTGTGATTGCTGGGCTAGCGGCTTCATCAGGAGCAAATAGAGGCAACGAAAGGGCTTTCATTGCGGCGCGAGTTGCCCCCATCAGACGCTGGTGACGGGCGAAAATAGATTCTAACCCCTCAGCCCTCATCATCTGTAGAGCAACTTGCAAGGCAATTACCATGCTAATCGCCGGGGTAAAAGGGGTGGTATTTTTAGCTGCTGATTTGCGGCAAGGACCCAAATCCAAATAAAATCGAGGTAATTTTGCAGTTTTATAAGCTTCCCAAGCCTTAGCACTAACTGATACAAACCCCAATCCAGGCGGAATCATGTAACCCTTTTGAGAGCCAGACCCTACCACATCAAGACCCCAGTCGTCAATAGGTATATTTACCGCACCCAAACTGGTAACAGCATCAACGATAATCAGGGCTTCCCCATGATCTTTAACATAACGGTTAATCGTTTTCAGATCGTTGAGGACACCTGTGGAGGTTTCCGAATGGGTGATAATGACGGCTTTGATTGTCTTTTCGGTATCAGCAACCAGCTTTTCTTTAAACTCTTCCGGATTCAGGGCTTTGCCAGACTCAGCGGTGACTGTCTCCACATTAAGACCAAAAGCTTTACTCAGTTTTGCCCAACGATCGCCGAATTTACCATTAGATCCTACCAAAACGCGATCGCCTGGACTGAGGAAATTAATAATTCCTGCTTCCATTGCCCCTGTCCCGCTGGCGGTTAGGATTAAAACATCATTTTGGGTTTGGTGCAGCCATTTGAGGTTTTCGGTTACTTCTGCCATAATAGCGCTAAAGTCAGCGCTACGGTGACCGATGGGATGCTTCGCCAAGGCGAGCAACACTTTTTCCGGTACTGGTGTTGGTCCGGGAATCATCAGCATTAACTTGTTATCCATTATCTATCCCCTCTAATAAAGAACGCATGACTTTTTAAAATACAAGAGACTTGCCTATTTCTTTCGGAATTAATGATTAATTTCTGGTTTTTCACGGGCAGAAGCACTATCTGTCCAGTTTTCTGACTCAACTCTGATATCATTGAGAGACCAACGGTACTCAATGGGCAATTTGGCTCGCTCGCAGCTTGCTTCAAGTTGTTTCTGCTGGGCTAAGGCTTTGCGGAGGGTGGCAATCAGTTGCTGTACCTGCTCTCGCACTGCTGGTTGGCTATTTGCCGCAAAGGATGTTTGACGCTCTAGAAGTTGGAGTAGTAGTTCGTAATGAATATATGATGGAAGGGGAATTGGCTCCATGAAATCTGGTTTACCTCAAGTGGATGAATCGATAAGCTTGATACTCTGCCACCAGAGTCAGTAGTTTGATCGCTTACTACTTAGAGACTAGAAAACAATTTTGCGATCGCCATTTCTGGATCTGGCTGTTTTACTAGTGATTCGCCAATCAAAACTGCTGTCGCACCCGCCTCTACAACCTGCGCTAAATCAGCGCTGGTATGTAATCCTGACTCACTGACAACTAAAATGCCTCTTTCCTGTAGCTGGTTACCCCTGGCTGATAGAATTTGGCAAGTCGTTTGTAAGTCTACAGAAAAATCCTCCAAGTTACGATTATTTATACCTACTAGGGTAACGCCATCTAGAGATAATACGCGATCTAACTCGGCAAGGGTATGAACTTCGATCAATGGTGTAATTGACAGGACTTTTGCTATTTTAACAAAGTATTGAAGGTCTTTATCTGATAAAACGGCGGCAATCAGCAAAACTGCATCAGCGCCGTGGCTCCGAGCGAGATAGATTTGGTAAGGATATATGATGAAGTCTTTACATAGTAGAGGTAAGTCAAGAGCAGCGCGAACTTTTGCCAGATTATCCCAGCTTCCTTGGAAGAATTTTTTGTCGGTTAGGACAGATATTGCACTGGCACCTCCTCTTTTATAAGATTCTGCGATATCTACTGGGTCAAAATCTGCCCTAATTACTCCTTTGCTAGGAGATGCTTTTTTGACTTCAGCAATTAAAGCTGGACGAGTTTTACTATTACTTAATGCGCCTAAGAAATCACGCGGTGGTGGTAATTGATCGACTTGCTTGCGTAATTCACCTAATGTAAGTTTTTCCCGCATTTGGTCAACTTCTGTTTCTTTCTGCCAGATTATTTCTTCTAGAATATTGCGAGGCTCTGAATCTGGTAGAGCTACTTTATAGTGTAGAATATCTACGTTAACACGAGGATTGGGGGGACGGCGACGAATTTCCATTTAGTTGTTAGTTATTTGTTGTTAGTTAGTTGTTAGTTAGTTGTTTGTTGTTAGTTATTCTTCATTACCTATTTTCGATTCTTACATCCGCCGTTACTTTTTCCCACATTACGCTATAAGATTACATCTTAACTGCTATTTGCTAGCCTGATATCTGTTGCCCATTTCCCTTTTTTACTTTTGTTTTTACTCTATTCCCGCTATGGAATAATCCGGAATTATTTAACCACAAAGACACTAAGGAAGAGAACAGCAAACCAATAACCAATAACCAATAACCAACAACCAATAACTAATGACTAAAACTAGCTCGTTTATAAGCTTCATCCAACACTTCTGACAGAGTAGGATGAGCGTGGACTAAATAGGCTAGAGTATTGACAGATTGACGTTGTGCGATCGCGTTTGATGCTTCATGAATTAAATCAGAGGCATGAATCCCCAGAATGTGGACACCGAGGATTTCCCCTGTATCCTTACGGTAGATTACCTTAGCGATACCTTCGGCTTCTCCTTCTGCGATCGCCTTAGAATTTCCTTTAAAGTAGCTTTTTACAGATACTACTTCAAATCCTTCTTTTTCACCTAACTCCTTAGCCGCAGGTTCCGTTAATCCAGCATAGCTAATTTCTGGATGGGTAAAGGCTGCTGCGGGGATACTCAGATAGTCTACAGTGCGATCGCGCCCACAGATATTTTCTACAGCGACAATACCTTGGGCTGAGGCGGCGTGAGCTAACATCATTTTTCCTGTGGCATCGCCAATTGCCCATAGATGTGGCACTGGTTCTGTTCCAGAGAGGACTGCCATTGTATCATCTACAGTGATAAAGCCGCGTCGATCTGTTTCTAAGCCTAGGGTTTCCAATCCCAAGTCTTTGGTAAAGGGAATTCTCCCTGTCGCCACTAAACAAGCATCGACTTCGAGGATATCGACAACCTCTTTTGTTTTAGTATCCGCTAATTCAATAACTACTGGGGAACCCGGAGTCACTTTGATCGCTAACTTACCCACATGGGTTTCAATATCGCGAGGGGTAATTAAAATCCGCGTCGCCAGTTTAGCAATATCTGGGTCAAAAGTTGGCATTAACTGGTCGAGGGCTTCTATGATGGTAATTTCCGAACCTAATGCTGTGTAAACATCAGCAAACTCCAAACCAATGTAACCACTACCGATAATTGCCACCCACTGAGGTAACCAATCTAACTTGATGGCATCGTCACTGGTAAATACCGTTTTCCCGTCAATCGTAATACCCGGTGGGACAAAAGGTATCGAACCCGTAGACAGAATAACGTCTTTGGCGGTAATAGTTTTTTCACCGCTGTCTGTAGTAACAGATACTTTTTGCGCACCAGCTAACCTTCCCCAACCCTGAATAATATCAACTCCTAGGCGTTTGAGGCTGTTGGTGAGATCTCCACGAATCTTAGAAACCAGATTACCAGCATGATCTGCGATCGCGCTTCTGTCAAACTCAACCCCACTCACCTGAATTCCCAACGCCTTGAGGTGGTGAGCATTCCGTAACTCTCGCACTCTACCTGATGCTGCTAATAGTGCTTTTGAGGGGATACAACCGCGATTCACACAAGTACCACCCATTTCAGCCGATTCAATAATAGCAGTCTTAAGACCACAGCTCACCGCGTGTAAAGCCGCGCCGTGCCCGCCTACACCTGCGCCGATAATGACCAAATCGTAATCAAATTCTTGACTCACATTAATCTCCGCTGATATCGTTCCCCTCCCTATTCTCAACTTTACCGATGAATCAATGCAAGTTTTTGGTCGCGTTTTTTCAACAGCAGAGGGTAGCAGGGAGTGGGGAGTGGGGTATTATGGGGGCAACGGAACAAAACTATAGCCAGCATTAGATTGATTGTCTGGTTGCAGCTACAAGATTGATCGGTTTGTCAAAATATGCTGGAATGTATGGTTATCCAGCTATATTACTCCTGCTGTTATCTTTAAATTAGCACTGCGTAATGTTTAGCATAATGAACTTACCCACAGTAGGTTTCCCCTTTGCGGCATTCTAGGTGGATATTTGGCATTTTGGGAGTTGGAGGAATCTTGTTGCCAGACGGCGAGTTGTTGAAGAAGGTAGGGCGTGAGTGTCAAGCCAGGGAATCAAAATTTATGGATGATCCTCAAAAAAATCTACGCATTGCTGCTGCGAAAGCTTTTATGGATTCCCTTGAGGAACTAGAAAATATCTTAGCCCAAGATCGTCCTAGCAGTAAATCTCCTTCTCCCAAGCCAACCGATAGCGCTTCTGAAGCCTCGATTGATTTATTCTTGCTCGAAGAAGTAGCTGCTGATTTGGCACAGTTTTTTGGTGATGAGGAGTTGTTAGAAGATGGGGAGTAGGGAGTGGGGAGTAGGGAGTGGGGAGTGGGGAGTGCCAACTCACCCCCAACCCCTCTCCCTCAAAAACAAAGTAATTTACATAACGTAACAAATGAGCAAAGGCTGAAAGTGGCTTAACTTCGTTGATTTTATTGAGATTAATTATTAATAGTTGACGAGATTGCGTCGTTTCAGCTACTATGGTCGAATAATCCAAAGGAGGGCTAATAACCTTTTTAGGATTTTACACACTATTGCGATCCACTTCAAGATTTTGTAATCTCTCTTATAGTGTTTAAGTAATTATGTTAACTATGGAACTACACGTTGGCGTTGTGCCTCGTATAACATTAAAGAAGCTGCGATCGCAACATTTAATGATTCTACCCCACGCCAGAGGGGAATTTTCACTTGTCGATCGGCTAATTCGGTTAATTCTGTCCTCAGTCCTGCTGCTTCATTACCCAGTAAAATTAGGGTAGGGACGCGCCAGTCTAGTTCCCAGTAAGTTAAGGTAGCATCAGGTAATGTGGCGACAATTTGGATGCCTCGATCTTGACATTGACCGACTAATTCTGTTAAATCAGGACAGACAGTTACAGGTAGGCGAAACCATTGTCCTGCTGAAGAACGTAATACTTTAGGATTATCGAGATCTACACTATCAGAACTGAGCCACAAACCATCAGCACCTGCTCCTGCTGCTGTACGAATTATTGTACCCAAATTACCGGGATCTTGGATAGTTTCCAAAGCTAAACCGAGGGATGTTGGGAATTGGGGGGATGAGGGGATGAGGGGACGTTTAACGGTAGCGACAATGCCATCGGGATTCACAGTAGTTGCGATCGCATTTAGCACCTCCTGACTGACTAATTCCGCTCTTTCACACCGACTAACTGCATTTTCCCACAATTGGGGATGAGATTCCTGCCATTGTAAGGTACAGCAAACTGTTACTAACGGATAATCCACCGCACAAGCTTCTGCTAATAGGTGTGTTCCTTCTAATAATAGTAATTGTTGTTCTCGCCTTCCCTTCGAGTTGTGGAGTTTTCTGATTGATTTTACTAGAGGATTCTGAGTACTGGCGATTGTTAAAGATACAGCAGCTTCTTCTCTAAATAACTTACTCATTATTACTTATTCCTCATAATTTATTTTAGCGATTAGCCATTTTATCTTGGGTAGAAAGTCATAATTTAGGTGAAGTATTTAGTTCTAGTACTGGGTTTAAATTGCCGAATGGTGCTATAAGATCGCCTGATGCAGCATTTATTTCCAAGGAACGCTTACCAGAAGGATGGGATGAGGGAGAAGATGGATTTATCAATTTAGCACCAGATTTTATCATCGAAATTCGTTCTAAAACCGATAGTTTGGAAACCCTAAAAACCAAGATGGAAGAGTATATTGCTAATGGGGTGCGGTTGGGATGGTTGATCGATCGGAAGAATCGGCAAGCTTTAGTTTATCGTGCGGATAGAACAATTACACAGTATCCGGCGACAGCGACTTTGAGTGGTGAAGATATTGTACCTGGATTTATGTTGGTCTTGGGGAAGTTGTTGTAATTTGGCAGGAGATTTTAGTAATTGTTGACCTCTCCCCCAGCCCCTCTCCTGCAAGGAGAGGGGAGTCTATTTCCCCCTTCCCTTGCAGGAGAGGGGGTTAGGGGGTTAGGTTAATTTATGAGTAATTAAAATATCCCTCATCGGCTGAATTAATTGTGATTTTGGCGTACCCGTTGGTTTTGGTGGTGGAGATGGTTTCAGCACTAACCATGCTGCAATCGTGCCAATTACAGCCGCAATCGTGGCAATGACAGCCAACCACGTCATAAAATTCCCATTCTGCCAAGGGAGAGGAACTTGACGTTGTACTCCTAATATATCCAGCCAATCTTGCATTGTTTGAGGTCGATCTGCCGCTGCTAATGCCATTCCTGTTATAATTGCTTCATTAGTGCGATCGCTAACCTGAGAATTAATCTGTTTTGGTGCAGTTAATCTGGCTCTACCTAGGCTGCGCTCCATTGCTGTTGGTGGAATTTGTCCTGTTAACAAAAAATACAAGGTTCCTGCTAAGGAATAGATATCAGTATAAGCTCCTAATTGAGCATCAGCATGATAAAGTTCCAGGGAATCGAATCCATCTGCTGTATTAGGATCGAGAGTAGTTAAAGGATTATCAGATCCCCGTGCCAAGCCGAAATCAATTAAAACCGCTTCCGACTTACCAGCCCGTAGCAAAATATTTGCTGGCTTAACATTCCGATGGACTAATCCATTTTCGTGAACGGCATTCAGCGCCTCACCCATCTGCTGGATATAGCGTAACGCCTCAGCTTCTGGTAATTGATGTTGGGCACGACTAGCTAAATCGACTCCATCAATATACTCCATCACAATACAGACTTGATTCCCTTCCAAAAAAGGTTCTTTAATGTGAACAATATGAGAGTGTTTGCATTTTGCCAACTTAACTGCCTCTTGGAGAAACTTTTCCTGAAGATTATCGATTTCTGGTGGAGTTAACTGACTGAGTAAGTCATCGCTGATAGTTTCGATTGCTAGTCGCTTGCGATCGCGATCGCTGACTAGGTAAGTAATACCAAAATATCCTCTCCCTAATTCCCGTTCGATAGTGTACCTGCCGTCATGAAGTTTCTGTCCAACTAACCAAGCCATTGCTTATTTCCCAAAATTATTGTATTTATTGTGGACTTTTGACTGAATATCCGCACAATATTGGTAGTTAATTAAATATTTTTTACCCACACCCTGAATTCTACATAATACACCCTTTTCTGAATCAGCTCTCTCTAACATCGTGAAAGCGGGTGTAGTCGATAACGCTCCCTCCATCCCCTTTCCTCACCAATATATCCACAAAACGGTGATTCCACAGCAATTCCTCTGCCATGTAAGAGTAACGAGCATGAATAGCCTGAGAAACTGTATCATCAATACCAGTAAGCATTATCACAATCTCCGCTTCCATCTGGGCGAGAGACTCGGCTGTTGCCCCATAGAGAGGACTACCTCGATCGATCTGGTGCATTGCCGTCCAGGTCAAGGCAAAAACGAGGGATTGGCTGCGGACTAATTTCAAATCGTAGAAACGCCGCATAAATTCTCCTTCCAACGTGACTTGATTCCGTACCAAAGTCACCTGTAACTCCGCTTGAAGAATCTGATTGTGTCGCTGGTTTGCCGTGCGAAACATTAAAGTTGGGACACCGTTATAGGGTGAAATAACAGCAACTCGACTGAATAATACTTTTGCGGTTGGGCGAGAGAAGCGGGCAAACATTAGTCCAGTAGCAACAGTTAAAACCATCAAACCTGTTATAGATTCGATCGTGACGAGGATATTTGTATAAGTACATTCTCGCAGAGGATACATAGCACCATAGCCAATGGATGCCATTGTCTGTACGCTAAAGAAAAAGGCATCCCAGAAATAGCCATGACGAGCGTTTTGAATGCAATCGCCTCCTGCCAGATACAAAAGGGCAAATAGGGCATTAGTCATGATATAGGCTAACCCAATTAGCCCCAGAAACCAATACCAGTCAATAGTAAGGAGTAAATGGTAGGGATCGTGCCAAAGAGAGTGGGACGATCCTTGGCGGATAATGTTCGACTTTATTTGTTTATTTTGACTCATAACTTTTACCAGTTTCAAGAACTCTTGCCCATAGCCTCTAGCCCCTAACCTCTAGCCCATAGCCTCTAGCCCCTAACCTCTAGCCCATAATCCTTAAACTCTTGCCACACATCCGACACCCTTGTACGCTATAATTGTTAAGAAATCTTTAGTAAAATTTCTATCTTTCGAGATCTATCCTCTAACCCCTGTATGACACTCCCAATTCGCAACGTCGCTATCATCGCTCACGTCGATCACGGCAAAACCACTCTCGTTGATTCCTTACTCCGACAATCGGGTATCTTCCGCGAGGGGGAAGAAGTCCCAACCTGCGTCATGGATTCCAATGACCTGGAACGGGAACGGGGTATTACAATTTTGTCTAAGAATACTGCTGTTCGCTACAAAGAGACCTTAATTAATATCGTCGATACTCCAGGTCACGCTGACTTTGGTGGTGAAGTTGAACGAGTATTGGGTATGGTGGATGGCTGTCTCCTAATTGTAGACGCTAATGAAGGACCGATGCCCCAAACCCGATTCGTCCTCAAAAAAGCCCTGGAAAAGGGACTTCGCCCAATTGTCATTGTCAATAAAATTGACCGCCCTCAAGCCGATCCCCATGGAGCTATTGATAAAGTGATCGACTTGTTCCTAGAATTAGGTGCAGACGACGATCAGTGCGATTTCCCTTATCTATTTGCTTCAGGTTTAGCAGGTTTCGCTAAAGAGACTCTCGATGGAGAGGGGACAGATATGAAAGCCATGTTTGAAGCCATTCTCCGCCATGTACCGCCTCCTGTGGGAGATGCAACTAAGCCGCTGCAATTGCAAGTGACAACCCTCGACTATTCTGAATATGTCGGTCGCATTATCATTGGCAGAATTCACAATGGTACGATTAGATCGGGTCAGCAAGCAGCTTTGGTAACAGAAACTGGGGAAATTGTCAAGGGTAAAATTACCAAGTTGATGGGCTTTGAAGGGTTGAAGCGGGTTGAATTAGCAGAATCAACTGCCGGAAACCTGGTGGCTGTGGCGGGCTTTGCTAATGCAAATATTGGCGAGACGATTACTTGTCCTAATGAGCCTCAAGCTTTACCTCTAATTAAAGTAGATGAGCCTACCTTGCAGATGACTTTCTCGGTGAACGATTCGCCGTTTGCAGGGCAAGAAGGGCAGTTTGTGACATCGCGACAATTGCGCGATCGCTTAATGCGAGAATTAGAAACGAACGTCGCACTACGGGTAGAAGAAAGCGATTCGCCTGATAAATTCCTGGTTTCTGGCCGGGGTGAACTCCATCTGGGTATTTTAATTGAAACTATGCGCCGCGAGGGATATGAGTTTCAGGTATCCCAGCCTCAAGTAATTTACCGGGAAGTCAACGGGCAACCCTGCGAGCCTTATGAACTTTTGGTGCTAGATGTTCCTGAAGAAGCTGTTGGTGGCTGTATTGAGCGCCTTGGGCAACGGAAGGGTGAAATGCAGGATATGCAGATGGGTGGTAATGGCCGCACTCAGTTAGAATTTGTGATTCCGGCTCGTGGTTTAATTGGATTCCGGGGTGAGTTCATGCGTCAGACTCGTGGTGATGGCATCATGAATCATAGTTTTCTAGACTACCGTTCTCTATCTGGTGATGTGGAAACTCGCCGTAATGGGGTGATTATTTCCTTTGAGGAAGGGGTTTCGACTTTCTACGCGATGAAGAATGCGGAAGACAGAGGTGTATTCTTTATTACTCCAAGTACTAAGGTTTACAAAGGTATGATTATTGGGGAAAGCAATCGCCCTCAAGATATCGACTTGAATATCTGTAAGACGAAGCAGTTGACTAACCATCGCTCTGCTACTGGTGATGAATTGGTACAGTTACAGTCACCGATTGATATGAGTTTAGAGCGTGCTTTGGAATATATCGGCTCGGATGAATTGGTGGAAGTGACACCGAAGTCGGTACGGTTGCGGAAGCTGACTAAGAAGTTGGCGAAGCGTTGATGATTTTGTAGTTATTGCCTCTATAATTTGGGGTTTTTAAAAAATAGTTCGTCTAGGCGGGCTATTTTTTTTTTCGGGATTTACAACTCCACCCCTCCCCCAACCCC
>NZ_JAMZMM010000186.1 GCF_024178385.1 Limnofasciculus baicalensis BBK-W-15
CTCCCGGCACATACAGTAATGCGCCCGCCTTTGGCATTGGGAGTGAATCCTAGCGATTCATTGTGGAAGGCGCTAGAAGAGATGCGGCAAATATCGCCAATGGAACCCTTGCTGGTGAGGGGAGGAGCCTATGAGACTCTTGGCGAATTGGAGAGTCTAACCCCTCCACAGCCCCTAGAGATTGCCTCTCCAACTCCCCCTTCCCTAGTAGGGAAGGGGGCTGGGGGGTTAGGTTTTCCGAATTCGCCAACTGTATCATCATATTTGGGTATTCTCGCTCCAGAAGACGTTTTGCGATCGCTCGATCCCATGGCAATGCTGGGCATCATCGCAGGATTACAGGAAACTGTCGCCCAGATAACCCCTCAACTTGAGGAAATCCAACAGGAGCTTCAAGAGCAAATGGCGGTAAATGAGGAAGTACAGACAGCGCTCAAAGAAAGCCAAGCACGACTGAGATTAATTAACAGACTCTCAACAGAAGAGGTAATAGGTAAGGGGTTAGAGGTAAGAGGAGAAGAAAAGGGGCTAGAGGCTCAAGAGCAGGGGCTAGTAAATTCTTCTTCCCTACTCCCCATTCCCTATTCCCTACTCCCTACTCCCCACAGGGATCAAATCTCCTCTATTGAGTTTTTGAATAATATTTTAAACGCTATTCCCGATCCGATTTTTGTCAAAAACGAACAACATCAATGGATAGCTGTAAACGATGCCTTTTGTGAATTAATGGGGTGTAGCAGAGAACAACTAATTGGAAAAACAGATCGGGATTTATTACCCCAAGAGGAAGCTGATGTATTTTGGGAAAAAGATGATTTAGTTTTTACCACTTGTGTCCCTGATGAAAACGAAGAATCTTTGACAGATGCGTCAGGAAAAACTCATATAATTTATACCAAAAAATCTATCTTTTTTGACGAAGCAGAGCGGAAAATATTGGTAGGAACGATTAGGGATATTAGCGGACAAAAGCAGGTAGAAGCAGTATTACGACAGCAGGCGGAACGGGAAAAGTTAATTAGAGCGATCGCACTACGAATTCATCAGTCATTAGACTTTGATGAAATTCTTAATACTACTGTCACAGAAGTACGACAGTTTCTAGATACAGATAGAGTAATGATTTACCGCTTCAATCCCGACTGGAGTGGAATTGTTGCTATAGAATCAGTGATTGCGCCTTGGAATGCAGTTCTAGATATCCATGTTAAAGATGATTGTTTTGCTGAAAACTATGTGAAAGCTTACCAACAGGGACGGATTCAAGTCGTCGAGGATATTTACAACGCGGAAATGGCAGATTGCCATATAGAATTTTTGGCTAAGTTTCAAGTGAGAGCCAACTTAGTGGTGCCAATTTTACGAGGTGAAGAACTTTGGGGATTACTAATTGCCCAACATTGTCGCAGTACGAGAAAGTGGCAGGAATTGGAAATCGATTTACTGCAACAATTAGCAACCCAAGTTGCAATCGCACTTAATCAGTTGGGATATAAACAGCAACTGGAAAGAGAACTTAATGAACGAAAGCAAGCTGAAGTAGCACTCAGACACCAAGCAGAAAGCGAACGATTAATTAGTTCAATTTCAATGCGAATTCGTCAATCTCTGGAATTAGATGAAATCCTCAATACTACTGTGACAGAAGTTCGCCAATTTCTCGCCACTGACAGGGTATTAATTTACCGATTCAATCCTGACTGGAGTGGAATTGTTGCTGTCGAATCAGTTGATGCCAACTTGAAAGTAGTTTGGGGAACTACTATCCACGATCCCTGCTTTGGTGAAACTTACGCATCAGTCTATCAAGAAGGTCACATTAGTGCAATTGAAAATATTTACACTGCTAATCTCGTCCCCTGCTATGTAGACTTCGTGGCACAATTCGATGCTATTGCTACATTAACCGTACCAATTTTACAAGGAGATAAACTCTGGGGACTCCTGATTGCCCATCATTGTCGAGATCCCAGGCAGTGGCAAACAGTTGAAATCGATCTATTAGTACAATTAGCAACACAGGTTGCGATCGCAGTGCAGCAATCTGAATTGTACCAACATCTTTCCGCCGAACTTATCGAGCGCCATGAGACTGAATTGGCGCTACAACAACAGCTTCAAAGATCTTTACTCCTCAAGCAAATTACCCAAGAAATTCGAGGGAGTCTGGATACCCAACAGATTTTTCAAACCGCTGTTACTCAAATTGGTAGAACATTTCGCGTCAATCGCTGTGTTATTCACACATACAGGGAAGAGGGGGAACAAGTCAAAAGTCAAGACGAACAACAAACAACCAACAACAAACAACCAATACCACGGATTCCCATAGTAGCAGAATATTTAGAATCCAGATACGCATCAATTCTGGATTTAACGATGCCAGTGCGAGGGAATCCCTACATGGAAGATCTACTAATACGAGATCGCGCGATCGCATCTCCAGATGTTAGCAACGATCCCCTTCTACAACCGATTACTTTCCTCTGCCGCCAGATTAATCTTAAGTCTATGTTAGCAATCCGTACCTCTTATAAGGGACAACCGAATGGGGTAATTGCTCTTCATCAGTGCGATACCTGTCGCCAATGGACGACGGATGAGATCGAATTACTAGAAGCAGTCGCGGATCAAGTGGGAATTGCCCTGGCTCAAGCTCAATTATTGGAGCAAGAAAAGCGTCAGCGGCAGCAACTAGCCGAACAGAATCAGGCGACTATTGCTGCTAAACACTCAGCAGAAGCTGCTAACAAAGCTAAAAGTGAATTTCTGGCAACTATGAGTCATGAAATTCGCACCCCTATGAATGCCGTAATTGGGATGACGGGATTATTGCTAGAAACGCCGCTTACACGGCAACAGGCTGACTTTGTAGAAACTATTCGTAATAGTGGCGAAACTCTCCTAACTATTATTAATGATATCCTCGACTTTTCTAAAATTGAGTCTGGTAAGTTAGAGTTGGAAGAACAACCCTTTAATCTCCGTACTTCCATTGAAGAATCTTTAGACTTACTTGCCCCTAGAGCAACTGAAAAAGGTATCGAGTTAACTTACATAATCGATCCCAAAACTCCCATTGCCATCCTGGGAGATATTACTAGATTGCGTCAGATTTTGGTGAATTTACTCAGTAATGCTGTTAAGTTTACTACTACTGGTGAAGTAACTATTTCAGTCACGTCAAAAGTCGTAAACACACCAACAACAAATAACCAACAAGAAATAACCAACAACCAACAACCAACAAGAAATAACCAACAACCAACAACCAATAACCAACCACAAAACTATGAAATTAAATTTGCTGTAAAAGATACAGGAATTGGTATTCCTGCTGACAGATTAGATCGCCTATTTAAACCCTTTAGCCAGGTTGATTCTTCTACTAGTCGTCATTTTGGGGGGACTGGATTAGGTTTGGTAATTTGCAAGCGGTTGAGTGAAATGATGGGGGGGACAATCTGGGTGGAAAGTCACGCAGGTGAGGGTTCGACTTTTTACTTTACAGTAGTTACTCAATCTTGCCATATTGATGATGAAATAGATCTTGATGTCAGGCAACCTCAACTTGATGGCAAACGAGTTTTGATTGTGGATGATAATGCTACCAATCGCCAAATATTGACTCTCCAAGGAGAGTTTTGGGGCATGACAACTCGTGCGGTTGAGTCTGGTACAGAAGCATTAGAATTGCTGGAAGACGGAGAGTATTTCGATCTGGCAATTCTGGATATGCAGATGCCGAGAATGGATGGGTTAACCCTCGCTAGTGAAATCCGGCAACTGCAAAATTATCAGGAGTTGCCTCTGGTAATGTTGACTTCAATGGGCAAACCAGAAACTCGTACCCAAATCGATGAAATTAAGTTTGCGGCAATTCTGACTAAGCCAATTAAACAATCTCAACTTCACGATATTCTAGTCCAGGTTATGGGAGGTAAACCCATCAAAGTCAGATCCAGTTACCCGATATCACCACAGATTGATCCTGATATGGCATCCCGTTTGCCACTGCGGATTCTCCTGGCAGAAGATAATGTGGTAAATCAACAAGTGGGATTGCATTTGTTACGGCGACTTGGCTATCGCGCAGATGTGGCGGGGAATGGTTTGGAGGTAATTGAAGCCTTGCGCCGCCAGTTTTATGATGTGGTATTTATGGATGTCCAGATGCCGGAGATGGATGGCTTGGCGGCGGCTAAATATATATGTTCAGAATGGTCCATATACCAGCGCCCTCGGATTGTGGCGATGACGGCAAATGCGATGCAGGGCGATCGCGAAATCTGTTTGCAAGCAGGTATGGATGATTATATCAGTAAACCAATCCGGATCGAAGAATTGGTTCGCGCGTTAAATCAATGTCAATCGGAGTTAGAGGTAAGAGGTGAGAGGTTAGAGGTAATAGAAGAAGAAAAATTCCTCTTGCCTGAAGAGTTAATAGGAGAAGAAGAGGGGCTAGAGGCTAGAGAATCGGGGCTAGAAAATTCTTCTTCCCTAGCCCCTATTCCCCAGCCCATAGCCCCTTTTCCCCTTGAAGAAGTGATTGACGCGACTGCATTTGAAGAATTGCAGTTAATGGTTAACGAAAACGAAATGTTAGTGCGAGTGATTGATAGCTATCTGGAAGAAACGCCGCAGTTATTGGAAGGGATGACTCAAGCGATATCCCAAGGAGACGCGGCAACCTTACAAAGATATGCTCATAATCTCAAGTCAACTAGCGCTACTTTTGGTGCGATGCGCCTCTCTGAATTATGCCGGGAGTTGGAAGGGATGAAACTCACATTTGTAAACAATACTTTCGGTGGGGTTAGCCAACCCAATTCTGCAAATAATTGGGAATTAGCCGCCGCTATCTTATCACAAATGGTAGCGGAATACGAAAATGTGAAAACTGCTTTATATTTTGAGCGTGAGAAGCTGGAGGGGTAGCTAATTGCTAATTGCTAAAGAATAGGAAATCCAGAATTAAATCTAAAACTCAGAGATGCTAAGAAACTCGGTTTCTTGGAGAAACCGGGTTTCTAGATATTCCCGATATTCCCTACTCCCTACTCCCCATTCCCCAATTATTAGAAGGTAAAAGTAGTACGAATCGCACCTACCAAGGTGGTATCATTATTCGCATCACCTTCTGGATTAAAGAGGACAAAAGCCGCTGGAGTAATACTGATATTATCGTTAACTCTGAAGTTGTAAAATGCCTCCAAATGGTATGGTGTAGCACGATCGATATCAGGTTCCGCTAATTTAGCAGCACCATCAGCACTGACTCGATAAAGCGGTTGTCCAAAAATTAATCCTGCACTATTTCCTTCTTTCAATAAGTCTTGGAAATGGAGTCCAACCATCCAACTGCTGAAATTAGAAGACGCATCTGCACCAGCGGCTGAATCGACAAAGAAATATGAGCCATACCCCGTGAAAGCAATTTTGGGTGCAACACGCCAGGTTAAAGTTGCGCCGATAGAGTTAACATGAATAGGTGTGTTTAAAGTACCTGCTAGGTTTAGGTTGCCTGTTAGATCCTGAGTTTGTCCTGGAATAAATAGAGGACTACTAGAGTAGCGTGAATTACCAATACCCAGTATATTCAAATCGTGGTAACTGTGGGCATAATTGAGACCAATATCAAAACTTTTGCTAGGCTTAATCGTAAGTTGAGCCGCTGCAACACTACTACCACTAAAAAATCCTGCGCCTAAGACATTATTAGCACCTTGATTAGGAATAGCCGCATTAACACTACCGTACAAAGCACGGAAGTCTAATTTATCAGAAATACCCCAAATAAAACCCGCTGCAGATGCTAAACCTGTTTGAGAAGTACCACCAGATACCCGCAATACAGGGTTCAAAGTAGCAAACCGAGAAATCGCTCCTTGCCCTTCACTAGCAAAGGGAATAATAGTGGGAAAAGCATCAGATACTTCAGCAGAAGTTCCCCCAAATAGGGTAAGATTTTTTATGCCAGATGGAAAGATATAAAGTAGCTTGTAAAGCTGAACATTATTACTTCCATTCGTCGTACTGAGATCTTGAGGTGTAAATCGGGGAAACTGAGGTTCAAAGCTTAGTTTTGTCGATCCTTCACTGAGGAAAGCATCTCTTCCTGGAAATAATGTTCCTTGAACACTACCCGCACCAAAGGCATCGCCGCCAAAGTTATTCGCCTGCAATCCAGTAATTAGCAAATCCTTGCCTGTAAAACTGGTTTTGAGGTTCAAGCGGACTCGATCTACTAGAATAAGATTGGCATTATCTCCCGTATCAGGATCTCCTCCCGTAGCGCCAACTAGTGAGAAAATTGCTTCACCTTCCAACTTAGTTGTTGTAGAAAATTGATGTTCTTCTAAGTAGCTAACACGTCCTTCTATTTTATCTACTCTGGCTCCTAAAGTTGACAATTCTACCTGAAATTCATCAACTAAACGCCGCAGTGTGGTTAAGTCTTGTGGGTTAGTATTGGGGGAATTATTGCCAATTAATCGCTCAATTTGTTGCAAACAAGCATTTAATCCAGCCGCAAATTCATAACGAGTCATGGCACGATTGCCGCGAAATGTACCATCTGGATATCCCGCAATACAACCATACCGTTCAACTAAGTTTCTTAGTGCTTCATAAGCCCAATCGCTAGGGCGAACATCGGAGAGTTGCGATACAGAAGTAACTTGTTCTAGTCCAGATGAATCTAGATTGTTGCTTTCTATAAGTTGGGCTAAAGTGTTAGATTCACTCGGTAATGATGAATTATTGCTATTCCTCTGTTCATCAGGTTCAATTTTTACTTTTGAAGTCTCTAAGTCAAGTTGTTGCGTTTGAGGAAGAACAGGAGTATCGTATTTATTTGTATCAGTTTGGTCTAGTTTGACTATGGTGCTGCTGATACTTTCGGTGTCTGTGGCTGAATAGATATTAGAATTTGCGATCGCACCTTCAGTAGTGCTTGCTTCAATTTTAGCCAAAGGCTCAGGCTGATTTTTGTCTAGGGTGTTAGGAATATCCGCAAGAGCAGGGTTAGTTTTCCCAGAGAAAGAACCAGCAATTAAGCATAATAAACTGACTCTACCGATAATAGTTAGGCGATTGTTATTCAAAGTTAGTCCTCACAAAAAAAAATCAAGGTTAGCAGTAGCGGATGGCACTCTAATTTACAGAATGATGTGATACCAATCCGGATGATTTCGCTAGAAATCGAGCCTGGAGAGGTATTTTGGGAAAAGATAGTAGATGCCAAGGGGGAAAGCGCCAAAATATCAGGCGAAAAGTTTATTATTACGTTGGTGAGGATTGCCCACCCTACGGTTATTGAAAGGCGTGCAAGATCTTAGTAGACGAGAGATGAGATATATCATCGCCACAAATTACCAGGACTTACATCTCCTATCTGTAGGGTGTGTTACCCTTTGCTAGTGTATCGCGATATGTGGCAGTAGGGCTACTCCTAACTAAACTAAAAATGGCAATTACCAATAGAGATATTTTCTCTATTTTGTAGTCCCGATAAATTTGTGCTACTTTTTACGCTGGCTATCAAGTTCTGCTTTCTTTAGTGATATCCAGCCATCATCAAGAAAATATCAGCGGTTTCTTTATCCAGTTTTTCCTGATGTTTAATTGATGCTTGGGTAACCAGTTTATGGAATTGAGCTAGTTTGATTTCAGCCCTGAATAAATCGCATTATTGAGAATTGCCTGAAAGCTTTGTGGTGTATACGTCTTGAGGTTTATGTCAGATTTATGTCAGATAGTACCTGATACACCCTCTCTGAATTATTGAATAACTTATTCAATAATTCAAAACTATCCTCAAAAGTACCCATAGGTGAGGATGATTGGGATGGGAGAACCCTTGTTACCCTCTTATGAAAAATGGACACAACTGGATTCGAACCAGTGACCCCTACGATGTCAACGTAGTGCTCTAACCAACTGAGCTATGCGTCCTCACCGACCAGTTAAACAATATAGCACAGACATCTGAAAAAATGCAATCGGATCGAGAAAAAAAAAATTGGCAGGGAGCTGGGGGGTAGGGGAGTAGGGAAAATACTTCGGATCTGGTCTCAACGATAGTTAGTTCTGCTAGAATACCTAGGTTGTTCAGCCGAAGCTAACATCTTTGAGTCAATCAGCAGTAGACATCTCCACCATCGATACATTAGCGCAGGAACTTGCGACAATCCAGCAAACGGGTTCTAAACGTATTGCCCTATTGGGTTCACGTCACGTCCCCATTACTCATCAACATCTAATTGAGATGATGAGCTATGCCATGGTTTTAGCAGGAAATCGTCTTATGACTTCCGGCGCTGCTGGCACTAACTCAGCCTCTATTCGAGGGGCTATGCGTGCCGATCCTAATTTGCTGACGGTGATTTTGCCCCAAAGCCTGGAAAGGCAGCCACGGGAATCACAGGAACAGTTAAAACAAGTCATGCACTTGGTAGAAAACCCAGAAAACGATCATCTGCCTCTGGGTGAAGCGAGTGCTTTGTGTAACGCTGAAATAATTTCCCGGTGTCAGCAACTTATTTGCTTCGCTTTTCATGACAGTAAAACCCTCCTCAAAACTTGTGAGGAGGCGGAAGCACAACGTAAAGTTGTTACTCTTTTCTATTTTGATTAGTTGTTGGTTATTTGTTGTTTGTTATTTGTCTGGTTCAGGGTAAGTCTACTTTTCATGAGTCTAAAAAACTATTGATGAATCAATTAGACCAATGACAAATAACAAATAACAAATGACTAACGACTCTTCAAACAATTGTCGCACCGCTGACAGCGAAAGTTAATCGCTTCTTTAGTAAAGCCAAACTCCCTTAACAAAAACTGCCAGCGACAGTCCCGAGTGGTCAAGTATTGAGTCATTTGCGATTGTATTTCTTCTTGGGTAGCGCTTAACTTAACTAAAGTAGCAGAGTCTATACGGGGATTTTTGCGATAAGAGAAAGGATCAGACCATTCTAGTTGATTAGCACTGTGAAGAATTGCCAATGCTACCTCCCCGTCACGATATTGTGTGGCTACTGTTTTCACTTCTCCCTGAAGTGGTAATTTATTGACCAACTTTTGGGCATTTTGATATTGCGATCGCAAGAAATTGACAAAAAAATCCCGGCGTTGCTTATCCTCTGGATTTAACCATCCCGTTGGCTCACTCACTAATGTGAGCGCATCAGCAGGTAACCCATCTCTTCCCCCACGCCCTACTTCTTGAATATATTCTGACAAAAGTTGAGGCGCTTGGAAATGTACCACCCAGCGGACATCTGATTTATTTATCCCCATCCCAAAAGCAGAAGTACATACTACAAATTGACTATTTCCATTCAACCAACTAGCTTCAATTTTTCTACGTTCCTCAGCGCCTAATCCCCCATGATATGCGGCAGTTGCATAACCTAATTTCCCAAACCATTGAGCCAATTCTTCACTATCCCGCCGGGAACGAACATAGACTAAGCCACTTTGTCCCGATTTCCCTTGGATAAACTTTAACATTTTTTGGCGGCGGCCTCTG
Source organism: Limnofasciculus baicalensis BBK-W-15 (assembly GCF_024178385.1). Taxonomy (GTDB): domain Bacteria; phylum Cyanobacteriota; class Cyanobacteriia; order Cyanobacteriales; family Coleofasciculaceae; genus Limnofasciculus; species Limnofasciculus baicalensis. The sequence continues at coordinate 9,530 of NZ_JAMZMM010000186.1, forward strand.
GGACTCCAAACCGTTTGCACTTTGAGGTTAAGATTGTCCCGATAAGGACTAATTAAAAAGAATTTTGGCTGTTGTAATTTCAGGACATTTTGAATAGTTGCTTGGGCGGTAGTATCGGCTGTAGCAGTGAAAGCCGCGATCGCAATTTTTGTTCCTGGTGGCTTACACTTCAGCAAGGCTGGTCGTACTGCACCCAAACGCCGATAAGCAGGTCGAAAGGTATCTCCCCACTGTACCAAACAATGGGCTTCATCAAGAATTAAACCATTAATCTCAAGTTGTGGCTGACACAATCTTTCCCATACTGGTTCACTGAGTAAAGTTTCTGGGGATAGATATAATAATCGTAGCTCCTGACGTTCTAATGCTTGCAGGGTTTTTTGCCGTTCCTGACTGGGTAATTCGCTATGAAGTAGGGCAGCGGGTAATTTACGATCTTTTAACTCCTGTACCTGATTTTCCATCAGTGCAACTAGAGGAGAAATCACTAAAGTTAATCCAGTTTGTAATAGGGCTGGAAGTTGAAAACAAATAGACTTTCCACCACCTGTCGGCAATACAATTAGCGCATCTCGCTTGTCTAATAGGCTGCGAACAATTTCTCCTTGGGGGGGACGGAAATCTTCATATCCCCAAATTTTTTTGAATTCGACGCGGACATCATCCCAGGAAGTTATTGCAGAATATTTCATGATTAATAGTAGTGGCAATGGTATTTCGGACTCAGCTTGTCTGGAGGAAGATGTTGTACCAGATTTTCTGCTGAATTTTATTCAGTCGTAAAGAAAACACCCCAACTCAACGGGACTCACTTTTTCCCGTATTACACCCTATATTACAGGGTTGCTTCTGTATTACGCTTCCGTAAATATACGGATTAAACCTGGGTGAAGTTGGGGAAAATACTTAGGTTTGAAAATTCGTTTTGTAGAGAAAATTTTTCTGGGTGTAATACACTTACTATAGGAGTCAGTCCTCAGTTTCGCGGAAGGCTGGATTATGGCTTTGATTGCCATCAAATCAAGCAATTGCAAAGCCCGTATTTTGGGATGGCGAAAACCAAGTACAATATCTTCCTTAGAGAGTTGTAACAAAATGCTGAGGCAGTATAAAATCGGGGTGGGAGAATAAGAAACCCGGTTTCTTCGGCGAAACCGGGTTTATGGGGTGTACTAAATTCAACTGAAAACAGCTATATTTGATAATTCCCTAAAGTCTCGACATCGCCGCGATCGACATTTCCACTTTATCCGTCAAAAGAGCAGTAAGTTGATGGGTAATTGGCAAACTATCAACCACGATCCCAGTACACAAAAGCATCATGTAGAGAATCGAGTATTTAAACAGCGATCGCGCCAGTTGGTTATCTGTGGGATTCTGTAATAACTGCCATGCCTTTTTCAGGAAAATGCTACCTAACAGAATTGCGATCGCGCCATAAAGAAAACCCGATACTCCTAAAGGATAAATCAGCATCAGGGAAACGGGTACAACTAACAGGGTATAAATCCAAATTTGACGAGTGGTAGACTCTTCACCCTCCACCACAGGTAACATCGGGATACCGACTTTGGCGTAATCTTCCCGAATCATTAAAGCTAGTGCCCAGAAATGGGGAGGTGTCCACAAAAACACAATCGCAAATAGTAACCATGCTGCCCAGCTTAATTCTCCTGTCACTGCCGCCCATCCTACTAGTGCGGGAATAGCACCAGCAGCACCACCAATTACGATATTTTGGACTGTATGGCGTTTGAGTAAGTGGGTGTAAATGCCCATGTAGAAAACAATACCGGACATTGCCAGTAATGCTGTTAGCAAGTTAGCGAATACAGTTAATAGGGTAAAGGAGAGACAACCTAATCCAATCCCAAATAGTAACGCATCACGAGATTGGATCTTACCTGATGGAATTGGACGGTGACGGGTGCGCAACATCTCGTAGTCAATATCGCGATCGTAAATACAGTTGAATACTTGTGCGGAAGCCGCAGCTAGAGTACCACCGACAAGGGTTACAAGTAGCAATAAAGGATCTACTTGTCCATCGGCTGCCATCCACATACTTGCTGCTGTAGTAATCAGCAATAGAGGAATGATGCGAGGTTTTGTTAGCTGATAGTAACTTTGCAAAACTTGCCATAAGTTATCGTGTTGAGGGGATACTGTTGTCCCAAGCATTCAATTCACCTATTCCTTTTTTTGAGTTTTGAGTTTTTAATTTTGAGTGTTGAGTTTTGAGTTGGGTAAGAGAAGTTTGAGTTTTGTTAGCAATAACCGTAGGGTGGGCACTCCCCACTAAGGTAATAATCAGATTTTCAAGTTCTAAGGGGGAGTGCCCACCCTACATGAAACGCTCTATTGAAAGGCGTGGAAG
>NZ_JAMZMM010000635.1 GCF_024178385.1 Limnofasciculus baicalensis BBK-W-15
CAAGTTTTGCATTAGCTTATTAACAAATAAGTTGAACCGCCGAAGGGCGGTTTAGTCTGTGTAGCAACAGGTTTTAACCTGTTGCTGTAGGAGAATGAAACAACCCTGCCATTCCCATCGGGGATCGAAAACATCCTTAAAGACTATTGCACCTCAACAAATTCAGGCGTATCCTATACCCTGGACGCTACAAATTTTGAGGAGAGGGAATGCTAGACAAGACAGAAGCAACCATTGACGCTATTGATGCCAGAGAGATTCTCGACTCGCGCGGAAAACCTACCGTCGAAGCTGAGGTGCGCCTAGCCAGCGGCGCTGTGGGATTGGCGCAAGTGCCCAGTGGCGCTTCCACAGGGACTTTTGAAGCCCATGAATTGCGAGATGAAGATCCTCATCGCTACGGGGGGAAAGGGGTTCTCAAGGCGGTACGCAATATCAAGGAAAAAATTACTCCTGAAGTTGTGGGGATGGATGCGCTGGATCAAGAAAGTGTCGATCGCAAAATGATTCATCGGGATGGTTCCCCCAATAAAGCAAACTTGGGGGCAAATGCAATTCTTGCTGTATCTTTAGCTACAGCAAAGGCAGCCGCAGCAGAAGTAGCACTTCCTCTTTATCGCTATTTGGGAGGTCCCCTTGCGAATCTTCTTCCTGTACCCTTAATGAATGTGATTAATGGGGGGGCACATGCTGATAATAATGTGGATTTTCAGGAATTCATGATTGTGCCTGTGGGTGCAGATTCTTTTGGGGAAGCATTGCGTTGGGGTGCGGAAGTTTTTGCGGCATTAGCAAAGGTTTTGAAGGAGAAAAATTTACTCACTGGTGTGGGTGATGAAGGTGGTTTTGCTCCTAATTTAGAGTCGAATAAAGCGGCATTGGAATTACTGATTGCGGCCATTGAAAAGGCAGGTTATAAGCCAGGAGAAGAAGTGGCTTTAGCGATGGATGTTGCCGCTAGTGAGTTTTACAAAGATGGGCAATATGTTTATGATGGTGCAGCCCATTCTCCTGCTGAATTTATCGATTATATGGCAGGCTTAGTAGGGCAATATCCCATTGTTTCCATTGAAGATGGATTACATGAAGAAGATTGGGATAGTTGGAAATTATTGACTGAGAAAGTAGGTTCGCAGATTCAGTTAGTGGGGGATGATTTATTTGTCACCAACCGCACTCGACTGCAAAAAGGTATCGAAATAGCAGCGGCTAATTCTATTTTGATTAAGCTTAATCAAATTGGTTCCTTAACCGAAACCTTAGAAACCATTGATTTAGCAACTCGCAACGGCTTCCGCTCCGTAATCAGTCATCGTTCCGGTGAAACTGAAGATACAACTATAGCAGATTTAGCCGTAGCTACTCGTGCCGGACAAATTAAAACAGGTTCCCTCTGTCGCAGTGAAAGAGTCGCCAAATATAATCGTTTACTCAGGATAGAAGATGAATTAGGCGATCGCGCAATTTATGCTGGTAAAGTTGGTTTAGGACCGAAAATTACCAGTTAGTAGGGAATGGGGGCTAGCATCTGTAGGGTGCGTTATGCGAAAGCTAACGCACCATATTAATAGCGTAGCTCCGTAATTCCGATAAGATTAAACAGGTTCAGCAACTGGCGGCTTAACCCGCTTGAGTTTTTCCCAACCCATCGGGATGGTTTGTGTAAATTTCGGGTTTTCAGCACTGACTGCTATCGCAGAAAGAGTGCAAAAAACTCCCTACAGACTGTCTGATAGCCTGATATCTGTCTGCTGTAGTACATAAATACTATAGCAGCCCAAATCGGAAAGTGCAAATAGTGCGATCGCGCTAAACTAGGAAAAACCCTTTCTCATAGTCAGTTACTCCCCAAAACCGATATGGCATCCGCTGTTCCACTCCCCACTCCCCACTCCCCACTCCCCACTCC
>NZ_JAMZMM010000636.1 GCF_024178385.1 Limnofasciculus baicalensis BBK-W-15
GGATAAGGGGGAGGATGGGGAAGTTGATTTTATATAGAAGTTACGCAATGTCACGATCAAACCCGTTTTCTGGACTTAGACTCATGGCTGAAACAACGTATTATCGTGCCTAATCCTGGTTTATGCGCAAGTCCTATTATACCTTCGCCACCTTCCCCTTATCCTTCACTGACCAAAAAATTGTTTGAATCTTTCAGGAAATCCATCAGGTTATCCTGTATCTTCTTGAAGACTGGCAAAAAACTTAAAGGGATGGGCTGGGTGCTAATGATTGGGTAATGAAGACGCATGAAGAAGTGACACACCCACAGCCACTAGCAGGGTACTACCAAAGGTAATCTTAATTCTAGATAAGCCGCAGGGATAGGCGGTAGGAAAGGGAGGAGGAGTATTATGACGGGTTATGCTTTCGCAAATCGACAAAATCGGAATCAACAGTGGCTGCCAATGGCGAGGAGGGCTGCCAAGAATTTAGGCTCAGTTAAACTGGTATCTCGGAAAACTGATAACCATTCGCCAAAAACCTTGCGCGTCTTGGCACAAAACAAAGTTAAACAGGGGGATTACAAGGGCGCGATCGCATTGCTCACTCAGTTGATTAAATATCATCCCATCCACGCGGTTGATTACAATAACCGAGGGTTGATTTATTTCCAAATAGGCGAGGGTGAAAAGGCGATCGCAGATTATAACAGAGCTTTACAACTTAATCCCCAATTAGATAATGCTTATAATAATCGCGCCAATTACTATGTTGCTACTGGACAAATTGGCAAAGCGCTGGCTGACTACGAAAAAGCGATCGATCTGAATCCCGGAAATGTTCGTACTTGGATTAATCAGGCGATCTCATTTCGGGATTTGGGATTATATGATTTAGCTATAGAAAACCTGGATATGGCTTTACTGCTGGGAGGTTTTAACGATCGCGCATTAGGAGAAAGGGGGCGTACCTACCATCTGCGGGGGGATTGGAATTGCGCGATCGCAGACTATCAACGTGCGATCAATTCTCCATCTTCCTCCGGTGCTTCTAGTAGTCTTCGTCGGAAAGTTGAAACCTGGATGAATGAACTCTTTGAGCCATTAACAGCTTGAAAATGGGGAATAGGGAGTGGGGCACAGAATAAGCTGAGTTTTGAGTTGAAAATATTAATTCAAAACTCAAAACTCAAAACTCAAAATTAATTATCATTTCCTCTGTCTGGATCTTGCCAAACTACCTGACGCTGAGTTGGATCTACGCGATAGCTTTGCTCTTGCATTACTCTTTTGGCTTGAGATGGATCGAAAGCATTACCGAAATCATTGCGTAAATTATTAACTCGTGATTGGGTTCGTTTTACTTCCGCTTCGACTTCTCGTAACTTTACTTGCTGTGACAGGTGATAGGGCAAAAGTTGAGATAACCCTGCGATCGCAGCAGCAGAAAGTACGACATTAACTAACAATTTAGCAGCAATCTCACCTGCCATCGCTGGGTAAGAATGCTGCCTCTGTCGCCGCTGTTTCCGAGGAGTAATTCGGTTTTTTTCTGGCGGTTGCCCATTTCCTCTAGAGGGTTGAACTGCGTTCATCTGTCTTCCTCCCTGGAGACTCCCGTTATTGTCACAAGGCTTAATCGGAGAGAAGAAGGAGAGCAGCACATAATCAACATACAAGTCAAATCCTAATGACTTCACTAAAAAGACAAATATAACCTCTTTGCCGATCGAGCATTCCCGATCAGCTAACATCAGCTAGTTTACAGCACGAGCCACCATTATCCGGACAACGGTCGCGGTGAGCCTAAGATGATGGGTGACATCCTCCCGCCACTGACCTGAGTACAGGTACAGTGGTTGCTCTGCCAGAATCACTTCTGAGATTTTCTGGTTGTTCCCTTACGGGATTTCGGCACTTGGCT
>NZ_JAMZMM010000187.1 GCF_024178385.1 Limnofasciculus baicalensis BBK-W-15
GAGTTTTGTTAGCGCAGCGGGACGAAGTCCGTTTTGAGTTTTAATTCAAAACTGAGAATTCAAAACTGATAATTATTCCGGGGAGTGGGGGGCGGTAAAAATAGGAGAGACCAAATCAAATAGGCAATATCACCCGAACTGTTGTTTCTTGATTAGGTATACTCTCAATAGTTAATTCCCCACCTAGTAATTGGGCAAGGCGTTTGCTAATCATCAGTCCCAATCCGGAACCAGTTTGCTCGTAGAGTTTGCGCTCAAATTGCTGATGTGCTTCTAATTGGGCAATCTGACTGCCTGTCATGCCACATCCCTTGTCGGTTATGGATAAAGCATAGAATGGTTTCGCCGGATTTCCTTGATAAATAATAGTACTTAAAACCCGTATCGGAGTGCCGCCAGAAGAGTACTTAAAGGCATTGTCAATTATTTCGGCAACAATTTTTTCCAGTCTGATTTTGGCAATCTGAATAGTTGAATCTTGCAAATCCATATCTACATCTGCTCCTCGATCTACTCGTTTCGCCCAATCCCAAACGATCATTTCAATTGCTGATGCAGCGGATTTAACCTGACTATTCCGCAATGTTTTAATCCGATCTGGATCTGTAGAAATCAGTTCGAGTTCAGCATATAGTAAAAAGTTTTGAATCAGTTTGTGTAACCTTTCGGCGGACTTACTGATCTTTCCTGCCATTTCCTTAATGTCTTGCCGTTCCAGTGTATCTGCTTCCTCTACAATAAACTGGGAAAAACCGAGAATATGGGTTAGTGGCGATCGCATTGCGTGAGGTAGGGATTTGGTGATGCTATTGCGGAACCAATCCAGTTTTTGGGCTTGTTGTTGATCGAGTGTCGCTTGTTTTTCAAATCGAGCCGAAATTGCCCTCAGTAATTCTTCTGCTGTAAAGGGTTTGGTGACGTAATCATCTGCTCCCAATTCCATACCGTGTCGCCAGTCATTTTTATCCGATCTAGCGCTAAGAAAGACAAAGGGAATTGTTGCTGTAGATGGTTCTTTTCGTAACGCAGTCAATACACCAAACCCGTCAAGTTTTGGCATCATTATATCACAAATAATCAGATCTGGTAAATGCTCCTGAGCTAAATCAACTCCGGCGCAGCCATCAGGAGCACCTAGTACAGAGAAATTCTCAGCATCAAGCAAATCTATGAGATTTTCCCGCACTGCTTCTTCATCTTCAATCACTAATATTTTTTTCATGGTTTTGTTGTTGGTTGTTGGTTATTGGTTGTTGGTTGTTGGTTATTGGTTAACCGAGTGAATTATTGAATTGATTTATGGATCAATGATTGTGTATTTATTAAACCCCACCACAAAAGTAAGGATATTTAATTTTGACTTTTGACTTTTGATTCTTGATTTTTTAGAGATCTTAGCATCATTAAAGATTTGCCACTGATGAGTAATTCCTTAAATTCCTTAGCTGACAAAGGTTGGCTAAATATATAGCCTTGCATCATGTCACATTGATTTTGGCAAACAAATTCGAGTTCCTCCTTGGTTTCTACACCCTCAGCAATAATTTTTAACTCCATTTTTTTTGCCATTTCAATAATTGCTTTAGTAATGGCAGCATTATGGGAATTTTCCGATATATTCCGGATAAAGCACTGGTCAATTTTCAATATATCGAAGGGAAATTGTTGTAAATAGCTCAATGAAGAATACCCTGTGCCGAAATCGTCAATAGCAATTGTCAATCCTAATGCTTTCAAAGCATTGAGCCGACGAATCGCCACCTCAGTATTTTGCACCAGCATACTTTCCGTTAGTTCTAATTCCAAAAATTGAGGGTGCAGATTAGTAGTGTTCAAGATTTTGACTAACTTTTGCCGAAAATCTACTTGAGTGAATTGACGCGCCGATATATTTACCGCTATTTGTAAAGAGTAGAACCCAATGTTGTGTAATTGTTTTAATTGTTGGCAAGCTGTTTGTAATACCCATTCCCCAATCGGTATAATTAGTCCAGTTTCCTCGGCGATGGGAATAAATCTACCAGGTGAAATGATACCTCTTTCTGGATGATACCAACGCAATAGGGCTTCTGCCCCCATAATTTGTCCTGTGGTAAGATTGACTTTTGGTTGATAATACACCTGAAGTTCTTGACGTTCTAAAGCATAGTGTAGACTTGTCTGTAATGCCACACGATCTAAGGAGCCAATACTTAAGACAGCAGAGTAAAATTGATATTGATTTCCCCCTTGTTGCTTAGATTGAAACATTGCCTTATTCGCCCGATCTAGTAGCTGATCGATATTAGAGCCATCGCGGGGATAAATGGCTACTCCAATACTAGCAGTGATAAAGATTTCTTGGTTTTTTAAGGTAAAGGTTTGGACAAAACTATTCACAAGCTTTTCACAAACCTCGATCGCGTCTTTTTTATGTTCTATATCGTCTAGGATGATGATAAATCGATCGGCATTGAAGCGAATAACCGTGTCATTATTGCCAACACATGCGGCGATCCTTTCGGCAACTCCTTTAAGTAATAAGTCGCTAAATCCATGTCCCAAACTATCATTGATCTGGTCGAATCGATCCAATCCCAAGCAGAGGATTGCGATTGTTTTTTTATCTTTGGAGTCAGTTGGTTTTATCTGTTTGAACTTTTCTCGCAATGACAGTCGATTTGGAAGTCCCGTGAGACTATCATGGTGCATCCAGTAATTGAGTTGTTGTTTCGCTTGCTTGAGTTCGCTACTGTAAGATTCTTGTACAACTTCCCTTTTTTTAAGGCGAGTTGCGATCGCACCTAAGAGTTCAGATCGAGTAAAGGGTTTAGTGAGATAATCATCTGCACCTAATTCCATACCCTGACGAAAATCAGTTTTTGCCGCTTTAGCAGTTAAGAAAATAAAGGGAATTCCTGCTAGTGCTGAGTCTTGGCGCAGTTTGCTCAAGACTCCATAACCGTCACATCCCGGCATCATTACATCACATAAAATTAAATCCGGTTTGTTCGCTTTGGCTAAATCAATACCAATAGAACCATTTTCTGCGCCAATTGGGTTCCAACCTTCAGCCTCTAGAAGTTCTAAAATGTTTTCTAGAACCTGATCTTCATCTTCAATTACTAGAATTTTCTTAGTCATCTTCATCAGTAGATAGTGAGTTGTACATTGGCAGTGTGACAGTAAATGTAGTGCCTACCCCGACTTCGCTCTCTACACTAATTTGACCTTGGTGAATATCCACGCATTTTTTCACTATGGTGAGGCCTAAACCCGTTCCGGGAATTGTACCCACGTTAGTGGCACGGTGGAAGGTTTCAAACAATCTTTCCTTATCTGGAAGTGGAATACCAATTCCGCGATCGCTAATTTGAAAGATTGCTTGCTCATTATGATAACTCAAGATCAAATTAATAGTGCTTTCCTTTGGTGAATATTTAATCCCATTGCTCAACAAATTCTCCAAAATTGCCCGCAAAAGTTGTTTGTCCATTTGCGGAAGGCGAAATGAGGGAATGTTGATTTTTGACTTTTCCTCACTCCCTATAGAAAAAACTATCGGGTGTTGGTTGCGATCTTGTAGCTGCATCTCCTCCACTAAAGTACGGCAGAAGTTTTCCAAGTCTAGTGCTTCTGTGCTTAACTTCAGTTTTCCCGCTTCTGCTTTGCCAATCACCAACACGTCATTTAATAATTTAGTCATGTAGGTGACTGATGCTTGAATGCGATGGAGGTGGGTGATTTTTCTCTCCACAGACCATTTTTCCCCGTAATGTTCTAGTAACTCCGCTGAGGAGTTAATAGTAGTGAGGGGGGTACGAAACTCGTGGGATGTAGTGGAAATAAAGCGGGATTTCAACTCGCTGAGTTCTTTTTCTTTCGCTAGAGCATTAAGAATATCCGCTTGAGCTTGCTTCCGTTCTGTGATATCCTCGGCAATGCCAGCAATTCTGGTTACGACACCCGCCTCATTTAAGACACGAAAAGCACGTACCCATACCCAACGTTCCGATCCGTCAGGACGGACGATCCGATATTCTTCTTGCCAATCTTTTTCCTCTGGGAATTTTCGTGCTACAGCAGCAACAATCCGATCGCGATCTTCCGGGTGTACTAATTTTAACCAAGTTTTGGGATTTTCGTACAGACTCTCTGGTGAACATCCCGATACTTCTTCGTAGGCGGGACTAATATAGAGAATTTGCTTTAAATCGGGGGTAGTTAAAAAGAAAACCTCGCGGATATTTTCGGTAAGTTGCCGAAATTTTTCTTCACTGGCGCGTAGCTTATCTTCTACCCTCTGGCGCTCAATAATTTCAGCTTTCAGCGTTTGGTTAATATTTCTTAATGCGGCTGTACGTTTTTCCACTCGTACTTCTAAAACTTCGTTGACTTGTTCGAGGGTTAGTAGTGCTTGAACACGATCGGTAACATCTTGTACGATCGCGGCTACTTCTTCTGTTCCACTTTCAATAAGGCGAATTTCTAAGTTACGGACTTTGCCATTCAACCACAACTGGTATTCAACAATTTCAACTTGCTTGTTTTCCATGGCAAGTTCGATATTTTCCCAAATCAATCCTGCTATTTCTGTGGGTAAAATATGATGTAAATGTTTGCCAATAATGTCGTCGGTGAGAAGGGGGAGAGTATCCGTTTTTCCGGCTTTCCAGTCCAAACAAATGCCATCTCTTGTCACCTGAAGTATGGCATCAGGTATGATCTTTAAAAGAGCGCGGTTTCTGCTTTCAGATCCTTGTGATACGGAGAGTAAATCTTGCCGATTTTCAATTTCTACTTGATAGTGCTGCTCCAGTTCCGTATTGTAAAGAGCCATCGCCCAATGATCTGCGATCGCTTGTACAAAGGCAATTTCTTGAGGTTGCCATTCCCGTTTATTTCCCCTGACTAAAAGGCTAATGGCTCCATAAAAAGATTGGCGGTGTAACAGGGGGACAATCAAAATTGTCCCCAAACCATAGTCCTTTGCCCAATCTTGAAGTGTGGGGTGAAATTGTTGGTCGGAGTTGGGCATAGTTATCTTCTGCCATCGAGCCAGCCATTCTTGATTTTCCTTATAGAAGTTACCAAATACCTTAGTGAGTTGGGTTGTTGTCAAGTTATCTAAAGACGCGATCTTTAACTGATGGTTTAATGCTTCAAAGATTATACATTCACTCAGTCTTAGAACGTCCAGTATCTGATGGGCAGTAGTTTTCAAGCATTCATCAATTCCCAGTATTCCCTGGGTAAATTGTATGATTTGATTGGCGATCTTCCCTTGGATAGATAATAAGGTTTCGTTACTTATCCAGGATGAATTGCTTATGTTGAGAGGTAGAATATCCTGTGGCATAATTATAATCTAGTAATTAGTTATTGGCTATTGACAATTGTCTGTTAGCTCCTACAAGTAATAAAATACTTATTTTGTATATTAATTGCGATGGCAATAAGGAGTTCATCTAAAGTAAATGGCTTTCTTAAATAAGCATTTGCTCCTAAATTCATTCCCTGCTGCAAATCCATTCTTGCAGTTTTTGCAGAGAGAAACATGAAAGGAATTGTCGCCGTTTGGGATTCCGATCGCAAGGCATTTAGGACAGCATAACCATCTAATTCTGGCATGAGAACATCGCATAAAATTAGATCGGGAAGTTTTTGTTGTGCTAGATACAAACCGATAGAACCATTTTCGGCCGCGATTGCATCAAATCCCTCATTTTCAAGAATCTCTAAGATGTTTTCTCTTACAGGTTCTTCATCTTCAATTACTAGTATTCTTGACATTTATTTTTTCAATAAATATTTTTTTATGGACAAAATCAAATTAATAACCTAAGTTCAACCTAAAAGGTTAAATGGTAGATTTTTATCCACTCTGATAAATTGTGACACAGCTACGGGGATTATCCATCGTGGAAATTACGGGTTTTATCAGCTTTCCTACCTGACGGATAAACCCACATTCCGTACCCTGTACTCTAGACATGAGGGTTCTCGAGGATATATAACAAAAGTCAAAAGTCAAAAATGAAATCCTTGCTATGAATTACTTCTGGCGTTTTCGGATCTCCTAACACGGGCACTGGAAATCTCTTGTTTACTTGTTTTCAGTTTATTTTATTAGCTCTAACTCAGGTCTATAATTAGCGTCGCAGAGGAAGTTATGTGAAAAAAAAAGGAAAACACCAAGAAATGATGTCTTCCTTTTTTATAGCAAAATTCAATCAACCTAGACCATTAAGTCTTAGCCTTTAGCTTCCTAAATCTCCATCTGCTGAGTATTGCTGATGTTTTTAGGAAGGGTAACTTGCTAATACAAAGCTAACTTTAGATTAGAAACGGATTTAAGCCGCAGCTGCAATGGGTTCCAATTCAGGAGAGGGTTGAGTTGGGGCTGGGTAAACACTTACTTTCTTGCGAGTTTTACCTTTTCTCTCAAAAGTAACAATCCCATCAATCAAGGCAAACAGCGTATCGTCTTTGCCTAAACCGACATTGTTACCAGGGTGAAACTTGGTGCCGCGCTGACGTACAAGGATATTGCCTGCTCTGACAACTTGACCGCCAAAGCGTTTAACACCAAGGCGTTGAGCATTTGAATCCCGACCGTTACGTGTACTACCTGTACCTTTCTTATGAGCCATAGTATCCTCTTAATTGCCTTCGTTAATGTTTATTCTTATGCTGAAGCAGTTTCAGTATCAGGTGCTGATCCTGATGATTCAGGTTCAGCCGTCGGTGTCGCTTCTGACTCTATGTTGGCAGCAACTAGCACCGAACCATTCATACTAATCGAATTAACCATCAGACGGGTAATTTCCTGCCGATGTCCCCGCTTTTTCCGAGTTTTCTTCTTCGGCTTCATCTTATAGACGAGGATTTTGTGACCGCGATAATGTCGCATCACTGTCCCCTCAACGGTTGCCCCGGCAATGAATGGCTGACCAATTGTCACATCGCCATCGTGCTGAAGTAGCAAAACACTGTCAATGGTGACTTGTGCTTCCGGTTCGACGTGGAGCAGTTCGATCTCGTAAAAGCGACCGGGTTCAACTCGCAGTTGTTTACCACCAGTTTCAATAATTGCGTAACTCATGGGTTGTCCTTATAGATGGCCGTACAGGTAGCTAGCTCCTATTCTTTGAGCTGCTTTTGGTATATCTGAACCTGATCCGAGCAGAATATACACGCAATTTTCCATTCTCTTCGATTCGATGGGTACTTGTCAAGTTTTATCAGAGAGTACCATGAAAACTCTGTGACTAAAGTTTTAATTTAAAACTCAAAACTCTATTATCCATTCCCCATTCCCTATTCCCCATTCCCTTTTCCCAGCTTCGCAATATTCTCGAACAACTCAATAGTTCCCAGAAGGTTAACTGCTGAACTAAAGGATTCCTCTAGTAATTCAAGCTGTTCTTCTGGAGTATCAATCAATTCATCCGCAAGTAGTCGAATTGAACCAATCATCAAATTCAGACGACTACGCGCTTCATAAGAAGCTTTAATTAACGCTTCATTCCGAGGAATTGAACGTTTAGGCTGTTCAGCAAATTGCTCATTATATAGCTTGGCATATTTACCACCTTTTCTTAAAAGTTCCTGGTGGTTTCCCAATTCCACAACCCGTCCCTTTTCTAACACCGCAATTTGATGAGCCTTTTGCACGGTGGAGAGACGGTGAGCAATTACTAAAGCCGTGCGAGAGCGATTGAGTGCTTCCAGTGCTTCTTGGACAAGGCGTTCCGTCACGGTATCTAATGCACTAGTCGCTTCGTCGAGAATTAATATATCCGGATCTTGAATGAGAGCCCGAGCAATCGCCATCCGCTGTTTTTGTCCACCAGACAAGCGCGTGCCGCGATCCCCAATAATCGTATCAAATTTTTCTGGCAGTTCCATAATAAAGTCATAGGCATTAGCTTGTTTGGCTGCCGCTATAATTTCTTCCTCCGTAGCATCGGGTTTCCCATAAGCAAGATTCTCACTAACTGTGGTATTAAATAGATAGGTATCCTGACTGACAATCCCCATTCTTTTGCGAATGCTTTTGATATCGAACTCTCGCATATCAGTTCCATCAATAGCGAGATACCCTTGATCTGGATCGTAAAATCTGGTTAAAAGATCTGCCATAGTTGATTTTCCCGCACCCGTCGATCCAACTAAAGCTAAGGTAGTACCGCGAGGTATTTCTAAGTTAATATTTCTTAGTCCCCACGCTGGATCGCTAGGATAGGAAAAAGATACATTATTGAATGTAATTCCCTCTCGCAGAGGAAACTTTTCGTAGTCCCGATCCCCGTTTACCATAAACGGCTTATTTTTGCGAGTCAAGAAGTCCTGCATAATATCCACACTTGCAGAACTATTTGCCAACGAACCGCGAGCGCCATTTAACTGACCAACTAAGGGAAGTACTCGTTGGAGTAAAAATAGGTATGTCAGGAGAACCGCAGATAGTGATTCAAGTTGATTCCCGAAAAATAGGCGACCAAGAAAAACAATCCCAATCAAACCAACAACACCTGTTATTTCGCTAACAGGGCCAATTGCTGCATAGTTAACTTGAGATTGGAATTCGGCTTTTTCGCGAGTTCTAATTAATGTTTTGAGCCGTTTATATTCTCTATCTTCATTTCCTGTTGCTTTGACCAATCGAATTCCTTGTAGGGCTTCTAATATGCCGATTGAATAAGCTTTAGACATTTCTGAGAGCTGCTTGCCAAATAATTTTGCACGTCCAATCGAGTATTGATTAACCACTGCAACTAAAGCCAATAAAGCAGTTGAGGCGATTGTAAGTTGCCAGGAAATAGCGATCAGCAAACCTATAAATACGAAAGCTGTGATTATCGTAATTACTGTCCCGATTATCGTAGTAACCGATCCGATAGCACGGCCTAGTTCTCCTCCCAAGCGGTTGATCAAATCTCCTACTCTTGTCTGAGAGTAAAAATCCAAGTCCACATCAAGTAATAACCGCAATCCTTCTTCACGAAGATCGCTAGTCATTTTTCGTGATAGAGAACTAGATACTAAGGAGCTACAATAAGAAGCAAGATTTTTTAAGACAATCATCAGAACAATCGCGGCAGCCATCGCTCCGATACGATAGTGGGCGGCAATACTATCAAATGGTTCCATAATCGCCTTAAGGATTGGGGGAGCGCCACCTAAATTTATAGGCTGACCTAAAATATTGAGAACTATTGGTACAATTAGAGCTGTGCTAACACCGTTAAATAATCCACCCGAAAATCCCAAAATTATTGTCAGAACAATCCAGGCAGGATAGCGTTGAGCAATTTTGAATAATTCTTGACGGCGACTAACAAATTTCAATGGTATCTTAGATAACATGCCAGGAATCCTTATATATTTTACTTAATGTCAATCAAAGGCTTTTACTCTGCTATTTTCATGTCATGGACTTATTTTGAACTTTTATTTCTCATAGAAATAGATCAGATTTTATCGATTATCTTAGAAATAATTGTTGTCATCTTTTTTGTGCTATATAACTCGATACACCGTTCCCTAGCTTTTTTACCTCGATTACTAGCTTCTCCAAAATCATGAAATATCTCCTCAATTTTTTCCGCAATTTGTTCTGGAGAACTCGGATCTACCAGATAACCCATGTCTCCTAAAATTTCTGGAATATCGCCAACCCTAGTCGATATAATCGGTTTTGCCATTGCCATCCCATCTGTCAGTTTAATCGGAAACTGAGCATGAGCCGTAATCCGATCCCGTTGAGGAACAACCACGATATGAGCTGCGGACACAATTTCTGGCATTCGATCGATCGGAGTAGATGGTAATCTAACGATCCAGCGTTTGCCGATATCCATTAACTTTTCGATATAACCATCGCCAATTTCTCTACCCCCTACCAAAACTAACCTCAAATCTGGCTGATTTAATTGCTCTAAAGCCAATAAAACATCCTCAATCCCTTTGTGGGGGCGTGCTGTTCCTGGAAACATTAATACTCTATATTCTGATAAGCCATATTTAGCTCGGCTAGCTTCTGGATTGAAGCGTGAGGGGTCAAAAAGATCGGTATCTTTACCATTTGGCAGATAAGTTCCACCAAAAAGATGTTTGAGAAATTGGGTGTCTACTGTAACAGCGTTAGCTCTACTAATTAATTTCTCCATCCACTGTAAATACAGCCAATGATCTGGAGATCTTAATTGACCATCAGGTTTAAGTAAGTCTGTTACCAGGTTTTTTATTGTAGGGCGATACCGCCATTTACCTTCCCCAAACCAGCTCAACTCCCAATCGTCAATATCTAAGATTATGGGCTTATGGGTGCGTAACTGCTTAAATAAAGCAATACCAAAGCTAGTTGGTCTCGGTTTGACAGCATAGATAATTTCTCCATCAATTTCTTTGAGCAGATTTTTAGCTGAATTGAGGAATTGAGGATAGTTGTCACCCGCTACCCAGCAAACTGGTAAATTCTCTGGTGGGAGAGGATAAAGAGTTTGACCAAAGAGAAAACCACAGACTTTAACATCGTAGTTGAGTTGTTGCAGTACCTGTCCGAGGAGGTATGCTCTAGTCCCGCCACCTCCAGACAAGTCTGGAGCCAGGATTGAAATTTTCTGGATCACTAGTTTATAGCCAATAATAACAACATATTCATCCTATTCCCACTACTCTATCAAGGTTAAGCTTTATTATGGATTGTCTACTAAGATAGCCTGCTAGACAACGATACGTCATCTGCCTGCAACGTAAGTATTACTTCCTGAGTCTGGTAAGCTAGGACTTCTGTTGAAAAACCCCCGCTATAATCGGTAGTCGGAGGGAAGGAGTCGGTTGTTTACAAATTCATTGACAAGAGGGGATACAAACAATGGAGGTTTACCTGTTACCAGCACTGTCTGACAACTATTTCTTTTTACTGCACGACTCCAAGGATAACATCGCGGCTGTAGTCGATCCAGCGGAGGCTGAACCCCTGCTGCGGCGTTTAGCCGAATTGGGTGCTGAGTTGGTGGCGATTTTTAATACCCACCATCATAGCGATCATATAGGCGGCAATCGAGAGTTAATCCAGCGTTTTCCTAATGTTCGCGTATATGGAGGTGCTGAAGATCGCGGTAGAATTCCAGGACAACAGGTTTTTTTACAAGAAGGGGACAAGGTTACTTTTAGCAATCGCACGGGTGAGGTTTTTTTCGTTCCCGGACATACTAGGGCGCATATCGCCTATTATTTTCCCCCAAAGGGCGATCGCAAAACAGGCGGGGACACCTATGAAACAATCACAGGCGGGGACACCTGCTCTACGGGTGAATTATTCTGTGGTGATACTTTATTTGCAGGGGGTTGCGGCAGACTTTTTGAAGGTACACCGACACAAATGGTGAATTCTTTGAGCAAGTTACGGGCTTTACCAGATAATACGCGGGTATGGTGCGCTCACGAATACACCCTAAAGAATCTGCAATTTGCTCTAACTGTAGATAGTTCTAATCCAGACTTACAAGCTAGATATAGAGAAATTGAAACCGCTCGTCGTCGGGGAGAGGCAACTGTGCCATCATGGTTGGGGGTAGAAAAGCATACTAATCCTTTTCTGCGCTGGGATCAACCCTCACTACAGGCAGCGGTTAAGGCAAACGATCCCATACAGACATTTGCACGGCTGCGGGGAATGAAGGATCAATTTTAGGCGGGGAATGGGGAAGAGAGTTTTGAGTTTTGAGTTAAAACTCTCCTTCCCC
>NZ_JAMZMM010000637.1 GCF_024178385.1 Limnofasciculus baicalensis BBK-W-15
AGATAGAGGAATATATACTTGAGGAGGTAAAAGATTTTTTTCAAAAAGTAGAAATAGATTTAGATATTCATAAAGATCAACTTAAGTATCAGAAAATAATTACAGAAAAAGATTTTAAAGATTCTGAGAAAGTTAAGATAAGCTATTTTTATGAAAACCTTTTCTATGACTTAGGTGACCGGGAACCGAATGGTAAACTAAAAGCAAAAATCAAATGGGGTATCACTTTCGATGAAAAATGCGCTCCCATTCATCTAGGGTATGTCGATCCAAGCTTTCGTGGTTACAATAAGAATCTCAAGATACAGTATAAAGATTCCCAAGGTCGTCCGTATCGACGTTATGGCACTATAGACATCAACGGAAGTCCAGTTTTTTACTACATTTATTTTACACTTCAGGAAATATTGGATGTTATTAAGTAAATTTAGGTACGTCAGATGAATGAAACCATTACCATAAGACAATCACTTATGTCAATAGGATAGACCCCTAACAAATCCCTATTTTTGGGGTACGTGGGTGTGTTAGGAAGATGAGGAGATGAGGAGATGGAGAGATGGGGACACAAAGCATTAACCTTTGCCAAGGTCATAGTTTAAACTTCAGAAACAGTTAAGGCATAACCATTAGTCATGAGTGCTGAAATCATTTGTGTGGGAACGGAAATACTACTAGGGGATATTCTCAACAGCAATTCCCAGTTTTTAGCCAGAGAGCTAGCGGATTTGGGCATTCCTCACTACTATCAAACAGTAGTGGGCGATAATCCAACTCGTTTAAAACAGATATTGGCAATCGCCAGCGATCGCTCCGAAATCATCATCTTAACTGGTGGCCTTGGTCCAACGCCAGATGACCTAACCACAGAAACCCTGGCTGACTTCTTTGGCGTGCCGATGGAGGAAAACCTCGATGTACTAGAAGATATTACCCGCAAATTCGCCGAGCGGGGACGACAAATGACTCCTAGTAACCATAAGCAAGCACTAATTCCCAAAGGTGCGGCAATTTTACCTAATCCTAGCGGTACTGCTCCGGGCATAATCTGGCATCCCCGTGCTGGTTTAACGATTATGACTTTTCCGGGTGTCCCCAGTGAAATGCACCTGATGTGGGAGGAAACGGCGGTACCCTATCTCAAGAGTCTGGGTTGGGGTAAACAAATCATTTACAGTCACACTTTGAGGTTTTGGGGTATTGGCGAGTCAGCCTTAGCAGAAAAAGTCGCGCCATTTTTCCACCTCGCTAATCCTACTGTTGCTCCTTATGCTTCTAAGGGGGAAGTGAGATTGCGAGTTTCCGCACGCGCCCCTTCTCAAGCAGAGGCGCAACAGTTAATTCAACCTGTAGTGGAACAACTCATCCAGATTGCTGGCACTGATTATTTTGGTGCAAATACCGATACCTTATCCTCTGTAGTAGGACAATTGTTAAAGGATGCCAACCAAACCATTAGTGTCGCCGAATCCTGTACTGGTGGTGGCATTAGTAGTATGTTAACTAATATCCCTGGTAGTTCTGATTACTTTCTAGGGGGTGTAATTTCATACCATGATTCTGTGAAAACTTCTTTGCTAGGGGTGAAGGCATCACTGTTGGAAAAATGGGGGGCTGTCAGTAAACCCGTGGCCAAGCAAATGGCAGGAGGAGTGCGATCGCTCTTAGGTACGAGTTGGGGACTTAGTATTACTGGAATTGCTGGCCCTGGAGGTGGTACAGAGGCTAAACCTGTAGGTCTAGTTTATATTGGTTTGGCAAAGCCTGATGGTAAGGTGGAATGTTTTAAGTATCAGTTGGGTAAAGATCGCAGTCGGGATGCTATTCGTCATGCTAGCGTCTGTAATGCCCTCGATCGACTTCGGCGCAGGTTAGAGGGGAGTAGGGAGTAGGGAGT
>NZ_JAMZMM010000188.1 GCF_024178385.1 Limnofasciculus baicalensis BBK-W-15
GGAAGGAACTTTTCAAGTTTGCCTACTCCCCCCATTCCTCCCAATCTTCTCACTCCTCCCACTCCTTTACCAACAAAAGGGGGACAACTTGTATTAGTAGATTTTGGTGCATCTAAATTTACTACTCGCACGGCTATTTCTGTTACGGGCACTGCAATTGGTAGTAAGGGATATACTGCGCCGGAGCAAGCGGCTGGTAAATCTGTTTTTGCTAGTGATATCTATAGTCTCGGTGTCACTTGTATTCATTTACTCACGAAAAAAGATCCCTTTGAGCTGTATTCTTTTGATGAAGGGATTTGGATTTGGCGAAATTATCTAAATAGTCCAGTTAGCGATAAATTAAGTCGCATTATTGATAAAATGCTAGAAGGTGCAACTAATCGACGCTATCAATCTGTTGGGGAAGTACTTCATGATTTACAGGAAAGTATTGTATCTTCAGCTAATTTATCCACTCTCAGAGCTAATCCCTCATCATCAGCTAAAATTATACCAGAATTAATTGTTGCCAAATTAGGTACGGCTGACTATAGGAATATTAAAGATGCGATCGCAAATGCTGAACCTGGTGCTAGGATCTTGGTACGTCCCGGTTTCTACCGGGAAAGTATCTCGATTCATAAGCCTGTCGAAATTATTGGCGATGGGGAACGGGATGATATTATTATAGAAAGCAAGTTTAGACCCTGTATTGCTATGGGGGCAGAGAAAGGAGTTGTGAAAAATATCACTCTGCGACACTATAGTTGGAGTCAACTGCAAAAAGCCGACTTGATTGGCAGTTTGATTGGTGAATTCTTGTTCAAGCCTTTTGCGATCGCAATTCCTCAAGGACAGTTAATTCTGGAAAACTGTATCATACATTCGACGGGGATTGCCTCTATCTACATTCGCACTGCTGCAACTAGTCCTCAAATTCGCAATTGCCAAATCAACCCAGGCAGTAAATACGGAATTTTAGTCACTCACAATGGGAATGGAATAATAGAAGATTGCGATATCATCGGTCATTATATAGGAGTAGAGATTCTTAAAGGTAGCCATCCCATCCTCCGGCGGTGCAAAATTCGCGAGATGAAACATGATGGTATCTCGATCGCCCCTCACAGCTTGGCAACTATCGAAGATTGTCATATTTTTGGCAATGGTGGCACAGGAATAAGGATAAAAAATAATGGTAACGCCACAATTAGACGGTGTAATATCAATCGGAATCAGGAATATGGTATCTATGTAGAATCGAATGGTGCTGGTCCAATTGAACAGTGCAATCTAACTGGTAATAGCGGCGATGCTTGGTATATTCCCCCTAAGTGTTCAATACGTCGGAGTGGGAATCGGGAGTAGACTCTTTTACCCTCACCTCCAACCCCTATCCCTCAAAAAAAAGTACGTTACATAACGTAACAAATGATCGAAGGCTGAAAGTGGCTTAACTTCGTTGATTTTATTAAGATTAATTCTCAATACTTGACGAGATTGCGTCGTTTCAGCTATTCTTGTCTGATAATCCAAAGGAGGGCTAATAACCTTTTGCTGGTTTTTACGCTATTGTGAGCCACTTCAATATTTTTTTATCTCTCTTCTCTGAATCCTTTGGTATTGGCATAATTTTTTTTTAACGCAGAGGGACGCAGAGGTTAGGAGAGAGGTACGCAGAGGTTTTTTTGGATAATGTCGATGTTAAGGGAAGGGAGTGAGTTTACAATTGGGGCTTGACTGTTGTATCTGGTAGAGAAGGAGAGCGCTTAATTTCATTGAGTGAATAGCCTTCTTCTTCTAACTGGTTGACAAAATGAATCGAATCAAACTCAGTCTTTTCCTGTTGTAGAGATAGTGGTTGGGAGGAAGCCTCCCGCCTCATTTTTTTTAGCTTCGCGTTGCGTCCCATAAACTTATCCTCTATCTGTTACCCTATTGCCAATTTTATTAGTTTAGTGGAAAAGATGGCGGATTATTCTCCCTGACGTGCGATCGACACAAACCCCCGCATTTTGCCAGAAGCAGCATCAATAGTTTTCATCCCTTGCCAAAGTTCTTCCGCCTTCACCCAAACTGGGGGATATTTGTAGCGGGAAACATCTAAAATAAGAAATCTATCCGTCTGTTCATTGTAGGCCGCTAAGGGAGAAATATGTCCCCCACTTTCTTGGTTAATTGCTTTCCGCAAATAATTAACTAAGATAAAATTATTGGGATCTTGCAAATTTGCGATCGCCAAGTTGCGAAACTCGTCTAAACTTACATTGTCACCATGATATACCTGTGCTTTCACGGGATAAGTTTCTAAAAGTTGACCCAATTGCTCCAGCGTCATCCCTTGGCGGGCGATTACTTTAGATGAGAGAATCTTTTCCGTTCGATCGTTCCAAATATTGTTCTGTGTGAATATATGGTAAGTGCCAAACTCTGGTGCAACAGGTGCTGGAATTGACAGGGTATTCAAGACCATAACCATACTAGCTACCCCACAGTAAGCAAGATTATCTTGAGTTTCAAAGTGAATACTTAGGGGCAAATAATCCTGGCGAGATTTGCTTTCTATTAGTAGGGTTTCTCCCTCAGCGGAGTTAAGGCTAATCAGGTTTGAAGAAACTGCTAGAGTCTGTGCTGAAAGTCTCCCATTGGCAAGGCAAAATCCTAAGATGAGAGGTTTTAAGAGAATCAGGATTCCCTTAACTAAAGATTTTTGATACTTGCTTCCATTCATGGATGATTTTCCCAGATATCTAAATCCACTTCTTTGACACTCCCCTGTCTAAGGACAGGGGGTTTTCAACCTGCTTTCTTATCCAAGCGAGGTAAAGCTTAAAACACTTGGGGTGTCCAACTACCGTGCAACCCGTAAGGAATGTGATGTTTCAAGTGCAATCGCGCTACTGGTTCCCGATCTAAGTTACGACCATCTAAAATTACCACATCAGAGCGATGGTGACTAGAATCGTATACTAAACTTAACACCCAACCATCATCTTCTTCAGTAGCATTGGGACGAGGCACGAATATTGGCTCGCTGACAAAACCGTGGGGTGCGCCGCTCCAAATTTGCTCTGCACCACTATTCATATCCAATTTTAAAATAGCTTGAAGCGGTGCATTCCCAGTTGGGTTATGGGCAGCACCAATAAAAAGATAGCGGTAAGAATGTCCGACGCGATTGGGATTAACGTAGGGAAACTCGCAGCAACGCTCTAATAATAACTGATTCTTGACAGTTAAGTCTTTCAAATTCAGGGTAAAGCGCCAAAGTTGCCCCGGCGATATGGCATCAAAATCAATTTCCCGAAAATCGCCTTTGGTTGCGACTTGAGACAAAGAGTTATAGCAAATTGAATCTACGCAAATCTCATCCCCTTGTTCAAAAGCATTGCCATGATGGAAAATAAAGCCTGCTTTTGTTTCTAGAAATTTCATCGATTCCTGAATTTGAGACTGAGGAAACTTTTTCCCATTCCCTTCTCCCCACTCCCCACTCCCCATTCTCTGCTCATAACGGGGAATTACGATAATTTTACTGGGTTTATCGGGATAAAACTTGAGGCATTCACCTGCACCTTTAAATCCAAATAGAAATGGAAAGGGATTAAGGGTAACTGGATTTTGGAAGAAAATACAGTAATTGGGTGTAATGGCAAAGTCATGGACAAATGCAAAACCAGGAACAGTTACTTTTTGACTATGTAGGAGTTTACCATCTGGGTTGATTTCGTAAATGGTAATGGTTGTGGAAATACCTGGTTTTATCGCAAAATTCACTAAACAAGGATTCCCACCATTCCGTTGGCAACTGGGATCGAATCTTGGATGTGCGGAAAAAGATTCTCCTTTTGCTAAAATACCATCTAAATAATCTTTACCCAGAGTCTCTAGAGTTTTCGGATTGAGACGATAGGGTTCAGATGCTTCCCAAAGTGCCAAGAGTTTGCCACCCCAGTAAATAACATTTGTGTTGGCAATTTCTTTGTTTTTGAGATCGAATATATTGGCTAGCCAACCTCCAGGTTTTTGCGTACCAAAAACGCCACGATAGAGAAATTTACCTGCCTTTTGTTCGGCGACAAAGCCTTCAGTACGGACAAAGCGATTGGTAAAATGAGCTGTACCACGATCGAATGCGATCGCACTAATCATACCATCTCCATCAAAGGGATGCTGGATACGCTTTCCGTTGATATCAAATAAACCGGGACCATTGCGAAATAATGTGCCATGGAGTTGGGCGGGAATCTCGCCTTCAATATCATCAATCTCATAATCATACTCGTTAGGCTGGGATTCATAGCCCATACTCCAGGCTTTCAGATTGTATGATGGTGATGATTCTGGTGTTGAAACAGTGTCTTGAGTTATCATTTGTTGTTGGTGGTTGGTTGTTGGTGGTTGGTGGTTGGTTGTTGGTTGTTAGTTGTTGGTTGTTGTTTGTTGTTTGTTGTTTGTTGTTCGTTGTTTGTTGTCAAGGGGTGAGGGAAAAGCAATTAGCCATCACTATCTTCTAATGGTTTTGATGGCATAGAGGTAACGGTGAATTCTGGTACTAAATCGGGAAGAAAAGGCTGTGATGCTAGGGAACCCACCTGCTGATGTTCAAAAACTTCAGCAGGTGGTAATAAATTTGGATTACCTATGGCTTGTAGTTCAGCTTGTGGATCGTTTTCTGGTAACAATTTTAAGAATGCTAGGGGCAATAAGCTTGAGATATTAGTAATTAAGACTAAGATCCACATATTGTCAAAATTAGTCTCAGTTACCCCTAGCCAATGGGTAAGTAAAGCTCCTAATTCTTGAGATACTAAACCTGATAAATTTGAAATTGACATCAATAGGGCAAAGAAGGTAGCTTCTACCCCTGTGGGACAAAGGCGTGCGCAAAGGACTAATATTTGCATCAAGGCAATCTGTCCCATGACAGTGAGAAGGGCGCTATCTCCTATACTGAACCAACGATCGTCAATGCCCAAAGCCCGATTAGCATGGGTAACAAGTAGCAGGTTTGTCATTCCGAACAGGGTATATATAACTATATTCCAACCCATGAGAGTACGGAATGGAATAGCCTTAAAAAAGCGGTGGAATAGCCATGCACCTAATAAAGCGGCAAAGCTAGTTACCAACCTGACTCTGCCTAAAAATTCTGGTTCAAACCCTAGTTCATTTGTAGTGAAAAAGAAAAATGCTGAACTTGCTGTTGGGGTGCATTGTCGGATGAATATGAATACTATCGGTAACCAAATTACTTTTTGACTAATCGCACGGCGCAGTTGTTGAATTTGCTGTTTTACAGTGACAGTATCAAGACTATAAACGATTGGTTTCTCGACAATTAACCAGGTAACTGCTGATACAAGCAGAGGAAATGTCGCCGTAATCCCAAAAATCGTTTTAGTGCTGAAATGTTCCAACAGCCAACCACTTAAATAAGCGGTAATTAATCCACCCAATGCTAAAATTCCCCAACAGAGAGATTGGAGTGAACCAGAGGCGCTGAGGGATTCTTTTCTTGCTCTTTCCACGATTATGGAGTCGGCAATAACATCGCTGACTGCAACCGACAAAGAAGACAAGAGCAAAGCTAATATTGCCTGCCAAGCTGTCTCAACCAATGTCGCTAAAGCTATCCAAGCAAAGGTTCCTATGATTCCAGAGAGGAATAGATAAGGTCGTCTTTTGTAACCAAATAGAGGTAATCCATCGGAGAGAAAACCAAATAATGGTTTAACTATCCAAGGTGTCATAGTTATACCAAGGAGCGCTGCTACTTCAGCAGGGCTTAACTTCAGTTCATCTTTGAGGAAGAAGCTAACTGCAAGACTCGATATCCCTAGGATGCCTTGTACGAAATAGACGGTTAAAATACCAATCAATTCAGGAGTGGGTTCATTGCCAAAGAATACTGTTTCTTTCCAGAATTTTTTGAATCTGTCCAATTCCAATGGGGAAACTGTCATCTGAAAATCTCCATTAGTTTGAGAAAAGGATGGAATGTGAAGGCTCAATGTTAAAGGATGAATTCTGGAAAAAGAATTAAGGATAAAGGGTGAAAGATAAAAAAATATTGATGATGTTTACTTCATCCTTCATACTTCATCCTTCATCCTTGATTGCAACTCATCCAAACTAGCTAAAACTTCCATGCTGTGAATTACCGGATTTACACCAAGAAATCTTTCCCGCAAGATCCCATCTGGATCGATAATATAAGTATGGCGTAGAGAAATAAATCTCATCCAAGAACTATAAGCTTTACTCACTGAACCATCAGTATCAGCTAATAGGGGAAATTTCAACCCCTCCGAGTCGCAAAACTCAGCATGGGAATCCACATCATCAGCACTTATTCCTAGAATTTGCGTGTTTCTCTCTATATATTTAGGTAAGTCTTGCTGAAAACGACGCGCTTCTATCGTACAACCCGATGTGAAATCTTTGGGGTAAAAATAGACAACCACCCAATTTCCCCGGTAATCTGACAGCGAGACTTCCCCATCTCCCGTATTGGTAGGGAGGGTAAATTCGGGTGCAGGTTGGTTGAGAGGTAGTTGCTTCCCTCCGAGGGCTAATGCTGTCGGCGTGAAGTTTAACCAGGTAAAGCAGGCGAGACAGCTTGCCAGGAGAATACTGAGAAAATTGGGACGAGAGAGCATGATGGCGAGCTGAGATGTACTTTACATAAGTTTACAATTTTTGTGGTCGCCTTGGCAAATAAGAATTATAGAGAGCAGTTTTCATCTGAACCTAGCTAAACTTGCCCATGGCTGA
The DNA here is from genome assembly GCF_024178385.1 of Limnofasciculus baicalensis BBK-W-15. Classification (GTDB taxonomy): domain Bacteria; phylum Cyanobacteriota; class Cyanobacteriia; order Cyanobacteriales; family Coleofasciculaceae; genus Limnofasciculus; species Limnofasciculus baicalensis. The sequence continues at coordinate 6,760 of NZ_JAMZMM010000188.1, forward strand.
GTATCACCCTGGTAAAACCTAAGAGTTAATTAGCTAATATTTTGTGGCAATATTCAATATTTATGATATAATGATCTGGTTTCATTTATTTTATTTAACTGATAGTAAAGCCACTAACGATAAATAACTATCATTTTTATTTGAAGAAATATTAAGAAAACCAATATAAAGGGCTGACCCTGGTTAAACTGAAATTATCAGGACTAGGAGGAAATACCTAATGGTTGCCGCTACTGAAACCAAACCTTCCGCAGTGTCCAAAGAAAACGCTCTCGTACTTTGGTTTGAAGACGTAGGAATTGCTGATATTCCACTAGTAGGTGGAAAAAACGCCTCTCTGGGCGAAATGATTCGACAACTAACCGTAAAAGGAATAAAAGTTCCCACTGGATTTGCCACCACAGCCTATGCTTATCGGTACTTTATCAAAGGCGCAGGTTTAGAAGAAAAACTGCGGGAATTGTTTGCTGACTTAGATGTAGAAGATGTAAATAACTTGCGAATGCGGGGTAAGCAAGCGAGATCTTTAATTCTGAATACCCCATTCCCGCAAGACTTGCAAGATGCGATCGCAGATTCTTATATTACACTTTGCGATCGCTATGGCTATGATAGCGAGTTATGCGCTCGATTGAGTCCGGAATTTCAAGACGAATGCAAACAACAAAGTCAAGCGCTAGATGTAGCAGTTCGTTCTTCCGCAACGGCAGAAGATTTACCAGATGCCAGTTTTGCTGGACAACAAGAAACATATCTAAATGTTTACGGCGTTCAAGATGTTTTAGAATCTTGTCATCGGTGTTTTGCTTCTATATTTACAGACAGGGCAATTTCTTATCGTACTGTTAAAGGATTCGACCATTTTGATGTCGCCCTATCTGTAGGGGTACAGAAAATGGTGAGATCCGATTTAGCATCATCCGGGGTAATGTTCTCCATCGACACCGAAACTGGATTCAAAAATGCCGCCTTAGTTACCGCCGCCTACGGATTAGGTGAAAACGTCGTTCAAGGTGCAGTTAACCCCGATGAATACTTTGTTTTCAAACCCACTCTCAAACAAGGGTATCGCCCAATTTTAGAGAAACGTTTGGGTAGCAAAGAAATTAAAATGGTGTACGAAATCGGTGGGACAAAGCTGACAAAAAATATAGCTGTACCGGAGTCTGAACAAAAGAAATACGCCATCAACGATGAGGAAATTCTCCAATTAGCACGATGGGCTTGTATCATCGAAGATCACTATTCCGATGTCCGAGGTCAATATACGCCCATGGATATCGAATGGGCAAAAGATGGACTAACAGGTGAACTTTATATCGTCCAAGCTCGTCCCGAAACAGTACAATCTCAGAAGTCTGGTAATATCCTAAAAAACTATCAGTTAAAAGGAACTTCTGAAGTATTAGTCAGGGGACGTGCAGTTGGAGAAATGATCGGTCAAGGAAAAGCAACTGTTATTCTAGACGTTCATAAACTTGACGAATTTAAAGCAGGTGAAGTCTTGGTAACGAATAAGACTGATCCTGACTGGGAACCAATTATGAAAAAAGCGAGTGCGATTGTCACTAATCAGGGGGGCCGGACGTGTCATGCCGCAATTATTGCGCGAGAAATGGGTATTCCAGCGATTGTTGGTTCCAGTAATGCCACCGAAGTTTTAAAGAGTGGACAAGAAGTAACTGTATCTTGTTCGCAAGGAGAAGAAGGACGAGTTTATTCTGGTTTAGTCCCCTTTGAAATTCAAGAAACTCAACTGGATAACTTACCTAAAACCCGGACTAAAATATTAATGAATGTGGGGAATCCCGAAGAAGCATTTGGGTTATCTGCACTTCCTTGTGATGGAGTAGGTTTAGCACGATTAGAATTTATTATTGCTAACCACATTAAGGCACACCCCTTAGCCTTATTGCACTTCGATGAACTTGACGACGCTTTGGTCAAGCGAGAGATTTATAAGATGACCTACCTCTACGATCGCAAAGCTGATTTCTTCGTAGATAAACTGGCTCATGGTGTTGGGACAATTGCCGCCGCATTTTATCCTAACCCAGTAGTAGTCCGGATGTCAGATTTCAAGAGTAATGAATATGCCAATCTTTTGGGTGGAAAACAATTTGAACCCCATGAAGAAAACCCGATGATTGGTTGGCGCGGTGCATCTCGTTATTACGATCCTAAATATCGGGAAGCTTATGGGTTAGAATGTCAGGCGATTAAGCGGGTACGGGATGAAATGGGATTAACTAATGTCATTCCCATGATTCCTTTCTGCCGCACTCCAGATGAAGGGCGGAAAGTGCTAGCTGAAATGGAAAAGCATGGACTGAAACGGGGCGAAAATGGCTTGGAAGTCTATGTGATGTGCGAAATTCCTAGTAATGTGATTTTGGCAGATCAATTCAGTGAGGTGTTTGATGGATTTTCGATTGGATCTAATGACCTAACTCAGTTAACATTAGGTTTAGATCGTGACTCGGCGTTAGTGGCTCATATTTTTGATGAGCGCAACGAAGGTGTCAAGCAAATGGTGCGGATGGCGATCGAGAAGGCTAAGAAGAATCATCGCAAAATTGGGATTTGCGGTCAAGCGCCGAGTGATTATCCTGAGTTTGCTAAATTCTTGGTTGAGTTGGGGATTGATTCAATTAGTTTGAATCCGGATTCGGTGTTGAAGACTCTTTTGATGGTGGCGGAGGTGGAAGCGACTCAGGGTTAGTTTTGGATTCTTTATTGTAGTTGAGAGTGACAAGATCCCCCCGCTCGAGGATATAGCAGTAGCCAAGGTGGTTAGGAGAAGGGAGCCAGAGCCAATTGTTAAAATTTGCTAGCTATAATGTCCTAACCGCTGTGGCGGCTGCTATAAATGAAAATAGTGCCAGATCTCAGTTTATTTCAACAGATTCATCAACCGATCCAGATCGAAATGTTCCGCCATCAGTTGTTGAATACACTGGACCTTAATCGGTTCGTGAAGCTGGACTTGACCAAAAGCACGATCTATAATCTCCACAGTGCTAAGAGTATCCAAGTCAACAGATAAAATGGGAATTTCCAATTCTTCGGCACGATTCAAGACAAAGGATTGGGGTGGTATGTGACCTGTTAAGATTAAACAATGGGTTGAAGTCTCCAATGCTGTCATTTGAATGTCAGCACGATCCCCTCCTGTCACTACCGCCATATTTGTACCCCTACGGAAATACTTCAGCGCCGCATTAACATTCATCGCCCCAATTTTTAGGCTTTCTACCATTAAATCTAATCGATCCGGACGACAAAGAACTTCAGCTTGTAATTGATTGACTAATTCTCGAACAGTAACACTCCGCAGTAACTCACTGCGAGGTAATAATCCCAATACAGGAATCCCTTGTTGTTCTAAAAATGGTCGCACCGTCGATTCTACTACCTGAATCTGATCGGTGGAGATATCATTAATTAAAACTCCTAATAAGCAATCGCCCAAATGTTGTTTAGCAGACAACAAAGTCTCAACGATCAAAATAGAATGAAACCGAGCAACTAAAAGAACACTAGCATCAATTTCGGTAGCGATATCCAGTAAAGATAAATCAAACAAGCTACCCTCACAAAGAGTTCCCGGACCTTCTAGCAGGATTAAATCGCCCCCTGCTGGTTCAAGATAAGCCTTTAGAGACTGCCGATAATTAGTCGAGTCATCACCTCGCAAGCGTTTTTCAATTGTCTCGGCATCAAGACATAATAGGGGGCATTTGACCTGAGCTTCGGGCAAGTTCAGAATATTATTCATAAACTGAATATCTTCTTCCACCTCATCAGATCGAATACCATTCAGATATGTTCCTAACGGTTTCCTATAGGCAATCTCCAATCCTTTTTGTTGAAGCTGATGGGCAATTCCCAAAATCGTCGCTGACTTGCCACTGTAAGATTCTGTTGACCCAATCGCTAAATACTTAACAGCTTTTTCCATCCCTTTTCTTACTCCTAGTATGATTTTAGTGTGTGTTTGACAAGAAAAACTTAGACATGTAATAGTTCAGGATCTAAAAATCAATCCTCAACTTATTTCATTCATCAATCCGTAGTAGCTTCCGATAAAATGACTGGGTAAAATCAGTCAATCGCGCTCGCTTAAAATTCATAATCACTTCTATTAAGTAATTAATGAACTCAGAGTTTGACATCGTAACCTCGTAACTCAAATCAGCATTGCTATCAAACTGCAATCGACAGCGAGTAATTTCAGAGGGTAGCTTTGAGACAAACCAAGTTGCCACAAAAGGAATATTCTCACCTCCTTCAATTCGCCGATAACCTTCTAGAGAGCCTTGTTGGTAGAGGCTAATTGCCAAGGGCAAAAAATTGCGCTTTGCTCCCTGGTAGTAAGGCATGAAGACGGCGACGGCTCCTTTATCAGCAGGTTGTAGTTTTTCGATAGACATATTATGGTTCTTACTGTGTCCGTTGTTCAGAGTCAAGAAGACTATTCCCCTTGCTCAATCCCTTGAATCGATTAGGCTGGGGTTATCGGTTGAGCGAAAACTATGGTTTGTAAAATTCTGCGCATTCTCGCCAACTGTATGATACTTTTATTTAACCATTTGTCCTGTGAATAAACCCATCTCTATGAGCGAGACTATCTTCAGTAAAATTATCCGACGAGAAATCCCGGCAGACATTGTGTATGAAGACGATTTAGCAATTGCCTTCAAAGACATTGCACCCCAAGCACCTGTTCACATTATCATTATTCCCAAAAAGCCCATCTCCCAAGTATCGGCTGCTGAGGCTGAAGATGAGGCACTCCTCGGACACCTCCTCTTAACCGCCAAGCGAGTTGCCGAACAACTTGGCTTGGTAAACGGCTATCGTCTGGTAATTAACAATGGTTCAGATGGTGGTCAAACCGTCTATCATCTACATTTACACATTTTGGGCGGACGGGAAATGGGGTGGCCACCGG
>NZ_JAMZMM010000189.1 GCF_024178385.1 Limnofasciculus baicalensis BBK-W-15
GGGGAGTAGGGAAGAAAGCTATAGCTGTAAAATCAAGGGTTTGAGGAATTTTGAATGTCTTAACTGCCTTGGCGACTGCTATAATTCAAAACTCAAAACTCAAAACTCAAAACTCAAAACTCAAAACTCTCCATCCCCACTCCTTATTGCTCAAACCAACGGCGAATTAATTCCACTTGAAAGCGGTAATTATCACCTACTTCCTCAATTAATTCCCGTCGCAGTAGTAAATCGATAGCATCCTCAACCTCATCTGGAAATTTACGGAATAAATCCTTTTGGCTAACCATACCTCCTTCCCCTTTTGCTGCTAAAAAGCGTAATATGGCTAACCCAGTTGGAGTAATTTGGTTATTTTGAATATCAGCAAAAAAGAAAGCACCACTATTTAAAGCAGGTTGAATTCCTGCCTCCACATCTGGTAAAGTAGCATAGCGACGAATAGAGGGATCTTGTTCATTTTTGAGGACAATAATTTCCTCACAGAGTAATTGCACTAGGAAGGGGTGACAGCGGGTTAGTTGCAAGACTCGTGTTACGGCTTCGGGTTGGTAGCGGAGGGTAAAATTTGGGACAGGATTTTCGATGAGTTTTCGTGCTTCTGCTTCTTTTAAGTAGCTGATATGTAAAATTTGGACATTAATTAAATAACTCGCCCAACGCTGATATTCTTCAATAGTATGGGAACCTGCGATAAGTAGTTTGAAGCGGGGGCGGTGTTGGATAATGTGACGCAGCATTCCTAAAATATCTTGTTCGTCAAATCTTCCTTTTCTGATAGCGCTATCTAATACTTCAAATTCGTCTAACATTAGTAAGGCAGTATTTTGTCCGAGTGTTTGTTCTACTTTATCTAGCCATTCATCAAAAGAGGTGAAGGGATCATCTTTTAATGATTCGCGGGTGAGGGGGGGTAGAATTACAGCACTTTGTTTTTTGGCTGAATCTATCATCCCTCTGGCGATATTATAAAGAAAACCGATATGGTTATTTGCCGATGAAGGTGCGCCTTGTAAGTCTACAAATAGGGGAATAATGGTATTGGGGAGAAGTCTGCCAAGGTTATTGAGGAGGGAAGTTTTGCCCATCCTCCGCTGTCCGTAGAGTAGTAACGGGGGGCGGCGGCGATCTATAATTAATTGTTCGATACGGGTGCTGATGTCAGTACGTCCAGTGAAGATATCCTGTTGAACGGTAAGAGGGACTGCGATAATATAAGGTGAGTCAATTTCTTGGCGGAGTTCGACAGATTGACGTAATTCTTCTATATGGTTAGTGACTATTTCATACCAACTTTTGGCAATGGGATAGAAACGAGGGGCATATTTTTCGCTGCTACTGGTTAATTCTCGTGATAATCTATTTAAGTTTTCTGCTACATCACTGAGTACTAGACGCTGATTGTAAGAACTATTTTGATTTAAAGCGGCGTTGATATTTTCGCTAATGCGACTGAAACTACTGAGAATTGAACTAACTAAACTTGCAACTTCACCAGTGGCTATATGTTGGTGAATGTTACCGATGGCTGCGATATTGTCACAATTTTCTAGTCTCCGGATTTCTAATTCTATCTGAACTTTCTGAATTGCCCAACGCTGACGGCTGTCATTCAGGTAATTGATAGCAGCTTCTCCCTCAATTGGGTTACGCTCTATGACTAAGAGGATGTGTTTGTCTAAGCCAATGAGAGGGATAAGTTGCCATTCATCCCAGAAGGCGGAATGCCAATGTAATAGACTAGGTTGAGAATTTGTCCGTCGTTTGTCGAGTTGATAGAGTAGGGTATGCCATAGACTGAGGAAGGGATAGAATATTAATGGTCTCCATAAGTTTATAGTTGTTCCAAATAATACCGCCAAGCCCGACTCCAAGCCCAACACCAAGCCCAACACCAAGCCCAACACCAAGCCCAACACCAAGCCCAACACCAAGCCCAACACAATTTTCTCTACCGACTCACCCAATCCCCACCGCACTAAGGCAACGGTTAAATGAATAAGGAAAGGCAATATTAGGTATCCCTGTATCAGCAGTCTCCACAAATCAGGATTTCGCCATCCTAATTGACTTTTTTGCTTAGATTCGTACTCTAGGGCGGGATCAATTTGTTTTAAGTGATTGCGAAAAGCTGAGGGACGGAAGATAAGCCAAAATAGAAGTTGTAAACTACCGAGAATTAAGTTGGGGTGTTGTTGCGGTGCATGGGTGTAGGCGTTGGGGGGAATTGGTGGAGATGTCATCTCAGTCGCGATGATTTGTAGGGGTGAATTATTGGGATATAAATATTTTTCATTAATCTCAGATTTTGCATCAGTTGCTATAACTGCCAGAGAATAAATTCTCTGTCTAATAGCTTAAGTCCATTAAAATGGACTAAACTCTGATTCAGTCGTCTTTAGACGACTTTAGCTATTAGACAGTGGTTTTAACCACTGGCGGGCTGTTGCGACGGTGCAAGATGGAAATAAAGATCTACCTCAGCTTGATGTCCTTTCATAAAATATATTGATCCAGGCTAATTCAATTGTAACTCACATTGCTGAAACACATAATTAACCGCCCCAAACAATCGCTCTAATTCCTGAATTGTATAGAATAATTTATTTTGCGTAAAACTATCTCCCCTTAATTTACCAAACTGCCACATCGCGCCATTAGAAACAATCCCAAAAATACTTTGTTCCGGTTCCTCATTAATCCGCTGCACCGCTACCATTTCTGCCAAACACTGCCCCCATCCTTCAGAAAAATCACTTTCTTTCTTCGCCTCCACCAAGACAAAATAAGGCTTATCAAAAACTACTGTACCTAAAGGGGATCGCTTGGCTAAAATATAATCTGGTACTCCCGATAATTTATCATCATAGCTTAATGTCTGGTGACTCCAGATCAGGAAGTTATGCCGATAGGTTTTCCAGACTTCCTTCAAGATAGGATAAATTATATTCTCACAAATAGCAATCTCCGAGTTATCAAAAACGCCCTCACTAAAGATTAAGTCTAATTCTGTCCGAAATACCTCACTAATTGAAAATTCTCTTTCGACAATAAAGTTATCACGAATTACTTTAATTTGAAATTCTTTAGCAACAGCGCTGATACTTTTGTAAGTGCTAAATGACATTTTTTCAAGTTTCCTCATTAATATAAAATGGCTCTTTCGGGTTAATGGTGAAAAATGTTCATTTTTGTGACCAACATTGAGAATGGTGCGTTAGGCACGGGAATTTAATTATGGGTGGAAATCCTGAATTTATCGCCCGTGCCTAACAAACCCTACAGTTGAATAAGATTTTGTTATCACCATAAAGACGAGAGAGCTTATAAAATTAACTAAAATCAATCATCTAATTCCGAACATGATTTTAATTTTACCTAGATGCCATAGAGTAAGACAATTGAAATTAATAAATTAACAGTATTAATTTATTAGTCCGTTTCAACGGACTTAAGCTATTAGACAGTGGTTTTAACCACTGTCGGGTTAGGTTTTTAAATTAACAAACGGCACTATCTGTCGCAATCCTTCCTCCCGCCAATTACCATCACTTTCCCCCTCCTCCAAACTAAACAAACATTCCCGACAAAGAATCTGTAATAATAAAGGCCAACCTCCACTTTCTTTTAAAATCCACTCCACATCCTCCTCTGGAAACTCAATCGGCGAATTGCCAATTAATTCCCGCGCTTCTCCTTCCGTCAGCGCACCTAATGTGGCAGCATATCCAAAAATATTGAAAAATGGAGAAGTATGACGCGTATGATGGGCTAATTCAATAGGTGATTCTGGAGTTGCTAAGACAAAAGCTAAATTACCTCCAGTATAATTCGTTGCCAAGGAACGTAAACATTCCCAAAACTCATCATCTAATTCCGGACAGCGTTTCAAGGCTACCCCAATTTCATCAAGTAATATAATAGTAGGCGATCGCAATTTTTTACTAACCACCTCCATAAAATTCTCCAAGTCACACTCCGTCGGTATTTCCAGACTTAGGGATTCTAAAATATAACTCAGCAGTTTCTCCCGATTTGCCATCCGCGCATCTTGGAAATCGACAAATATCCAAAGATAGTTTTCTGGATGGGGTAACCAATCTAATTTTTGACTAGGGCGCAATTCTGTGGGTGGAGTAGTGGTAATATTTTTTAGATAGTGCAATAAAGAGGTTTTGCCACTCCGCTGCTTCCCGATAATTGCCGCATTTTGGAGGGGATGGCGTTTCAGTAAGTTGAAAAGGCGTTTTAATTCCCTTTCACGTCCAAAGAAATAGCGAGGATGGGTAATAGGGGAACCCGTGATGAATGGAGAAGGTTCTCCTGAAGGAAAATCTTTATCTAAATGGGCAACAGTCTGCCAATCTAATCCTAGTTTATGACAAAGTTCAACAAAATTCAAGTAATCGACAGGCTTACCGCTCAGGAAATTTTTAACTGTCGATTCAGACAATCCCATATCCGAAGCCAAAGCCTTCTGACTGGGATACCCATTCCCTTGGAGAGCTGATTTAACCTTTTTAATATACTCTGGGGAAACTTTTTGCGATCGCGCCATAACTCCTCACCAAACAGCTTATATAATTTCCGCCTACATGAGCATCTCCCAACATACCTCTGCGTACCTCTGCGATATCCTCTGCGCCCTCTGCGTTAAAAAAAGATCTGATCTCAATACCAACCGACTTAATATGACTCAATTATACCCGTAAAGATCCAAACCCCAAATCAGCGAAAAGTCACCTTGAAGTCAACTAAATCTCAGCTTTTACCTGAATTATCGCAGTATTGTTCTCACCTAACAGCAGATTACATTGAGAGTATCAAATTTCAAGGTAATCAAATGAAACGCCAAGGAAGTCAAAAAAATCGCCGCCAACCCAACTTTCCGGTATGGCAAGTCAGCTTACCACTCTGTACAGTAATTATATTTGCGATTGGCTCGCTAACCACTATTTATATGGTGAATGGTAGATATCGATTCAACGTAGAAATTACTCCTCAAGGACTGAAAATTAAGACAGACGTGGATAAACGGGAAAGTAACCCAACCACGGGTAAGTATAACTGAGATCTTGTACCAAGGATACCCTGCGGGTATCCTTCTCCTGCCGATGGCAAAGGAAATACTCCCTCTTTTCCTCCTCTCATTTTCCCATACATTACTCCCCAGGATTCAAGTAATCTGAATCATATTCGTATACTCTATCAATAACTCATCATAAGTGAGGCTATTTCCCTCTTCCTGGGGACTCCAAAGTAACTCAACCTTCATGACATAATCTGAGGGGACTGAGGCTACTTTTTCTAAAGCATTTTTGAGTGATTCTACTGTGCGCACTTCCTTAAATAATGGCTTATCATTGGCAGTACCCACTAGCAGTGTCACTACAATATACAAGCCTACATCTTCTTTGGCATCTGAAATAGTAGGGATTTTTTCCGTAACTTTACCCCTGACATTTGTCAGGGTTTCCATAGTAAATTTGCCTCGCTCTTGGATAGAGATTTCATTAAACAGCGCTTCTGCTTTATCGATATGGCTGGTTTGGGAACTGGATAAAACATGACTCCAGTTATCAGCATTTTTCAGGAGTATTAATGCGGATTCTTGCAGTAATTCTAACAAACCGTCAGGTATTTCTGTATTGACATTTCGCGTTAAGTCTGATAACTGAGATTGTAGACCTTGGGTGTGAGCAAAGAGAGCTACCTGTAATTTGCTGACAGTGATAATATCATTATCTCTTTCCTTATTTGCCACACTTCCTTGTTTTTTATTCAAGGTGGAAAATACCAAAACTACGATGCCACCACAGATAAATAATAATGCCATACCTCCCAAGACGAATACTAACCAAAAACTACCGGGAGATTGGGCAGAAGCAGGAGAAACACCAGAATTAGAATTATTTACTCCATTGGGAATCCTTTGGTCATTATCACTGTCGATATTGAAGAAGAATATACCCCTAGATCTATTACTATAGTTTGGATTGACAGTACTATGAGGTGTAATTGGTATAGGCTTGGTTTGTGTAGTTGAGGGTACTGGAGTGGTGGCTTTTTCCAAATTACCACCAACAGCACGTCCGCCAGTTGCTCCAGTGGTGGTATTACTGGGATGAGAATTAGCTGGAGCAGCATGTTGGGTTGATGTACTGCTGCCATTAGTATTGGAGTGAGAAGGTGAGGTAGATTTTGTTGATGAATTGCTACTACCACTAGAGCGACTTGAACCACTGGAGCGTGAAGGTGAGCTTCTAAAAGATCCCCCACCGCTACGTCCACCACTACTTCTGGCTAAGGCTTCGTTGCTAGTGTTGCTCCATTTTGCTAAATTATTATTCGGCTGGGGAATATTAACACTATTGATTAAAGCGAAAGAGAGAAGTGTGGCAGAGAAAAGCTTGAAGTTTATTTTAGATAACATAGTTATTGGCTCGATAAAGAACGATCGGGCAGATTGCGGGTTTATGAAGTACACTCCAGAATCCCGGTTTCTTTGAGAAACCGGGTTTCTCTGTACCTCACATATCTTAAAATTGCCGTAATAGACGATAGTTGTATAACAATCTATTTTATTCAATTTTGCTGTCGGATTGTTTAAGCCAATTGGCGTATAAATCCGGACGGCGAGAGCGGGTTCTTTCAATTTGCTGTTCCCTGCGCCAGCGCTCGATTTCTCGGTGGTTACCGGAAAGTAAGACATCTGGCACCTTCTGACCGCGAAATTCGGCAGGTCGGGTATATTGGGGATAATCCAGTAACCCTGCTTCAAAACTTTCTAATTTGAGGGATTCCTCTTTAGCAACTGTGCCTGGTAGTAATCGCATCACCCCGTTAATCAGAGTTAGTGCTGGGATTTCGCCTGCTGTCAAGACAAAATCTCCTAAAGACACCTCCCGCGTCACTAAATTCAGGACTCGTTCATCAACACCCTCATAATGCCCGCAAATTAGCACAATTTGATCGTAAGAACTTGCCAATTCCACCAACAACTGCTGGTTGAGCGGTTGTCCTTGGGGTGTCATCAGGATTACATCCCGTCGGGGTAATACTGGTAACGACTCCACAGCAGCAAAAATTGGTTCCGGCTTCATTAACATTCCCACCCCACCACCGTAAGGTTCATCATCCACCCGTCGGTGTTTGTCAGTGGCGAAGTCGCGGGGATTGACAAAATGGACTTCAGCTATTATTTTAGCGAGTGCTTTACCAATCAGTCCCGAACTTAGGGGAGAGGTAAAGAAGTCGGGAAACAGAGTGACAACATCAAATCGCACGGGAGATTAATGGGGTGTGAAAGGTCATTCAGATAAAAAGATTACAGTTTAAGGATATGATAAGAAAGTATTGTAAAAATGAGCGCGATTCAAATCACAAAGATTGCGGCTTTGATAGGCGTTTCTTCCTGGCGAGAAAAAATGCCAACCATTCTATCGTTTACCGCCTTCAAGCCGTAACCGTCAGTTTCTCAAGCTGAAAACATCGGCAGATTGGCGCTACAGGGTATTCCGGTCATCTACAGCCAACAAACCCAGTTGAGCTAGAGTCTAAATCGATCTAAAGTGAGATTTCTAGCAAAAGGCTTTCACTCAAGCATTCAACCTACCCTATGCGCACACTTAACAGTATATTGCAATTAGAATCTCAATTTTCAGGAATTCGGATGCCTCAATCGACTAAAACCGCGATTATGGTAATTGGCGGTGCTGAAGATAAAGTTCATGGACGCGAGATCCTCCAAACCTTTTTTTACAGATCCGGAGGGAGTGAGGCGCGACTGGCAATTATTCCCTCAGCGTCACGGGAACCGACGCTAGTTGGGGATCGCTATCAGGGGATTTTCGGGGAAATGGGGGCAAAGGAAATTCGAGTCCTCGATATCCGCGATCGCGCCCAAGGTTCAGACTCCCAATTTCAAGACTATATTGAAGAATGCACAGGTGTATTCTTGACAGGCGGTGACCAATTGCGCTTGTGCGGGTTGCTCTCAGATACCCCTTTAATGGAACGAGTCCGTCAGCGCGTACATCTGGGTGAAATTACCCTGGCTGGTACGAGCGCAGGTGCAGCAGTGATGGGGCATCACATGATCGCTGGGGGGGGGAGTGGTGAGTCGCCAAATAAATCTTTGGTAGATATGGCGATTGGATTGGGAATTATTCCAGAAGTGATTGTAGATCAGCATTTTCTCAATCGTAATCGTACCGCAAGATTAATGAGCGCGATCGCAGGTCATCCAGATCGATTGGGTATAGGTATTGATGAAGATACCTGTGCTATGTTTGAGCGAGATGGCTGGATGCAGGTACTCGGGAAAGGTACTGTGACGATTATCGATCCTGGGGAAATGTTTCAGACGAACCATCAAGATGTAGATCCTACAAATCCCATTAGTCTCCATAATATGCGAGTCCATATCTTATGTCATGGAGATCGCTATCATTTGCATAAGCGTTCGATGAGGTTTATTGATAGTTGACTCCTTAAGGATTATTTACGATCTCACTCCGCCAACGCGGTACAAAAAAAAGGGCAAGAATCTAACAAAAATGGGGGAAAAACCGTTTGTCTTAAACAGTTTCAGCTCCTGTTTCTGTTGGGTACTCAGATTTATCACAATCATCAAAATCCCACGAGTACCATTTAAAAATAAAACTGTTCGCCATGAACAGTTTTATAGCTTTTTCAAGTTAGACACTAATTGAGGATGCAAAATCTTAGAACAGATAAGCAGTCCTATTCTGAACTGCTGAACTCTTACCTTCCTTGTTCATCGGGGCAATTGCCGCTCTAAGCTTCCTTCCACCTGTTTTGAATCATCTGCCGTTTTTATGAAAATCCAGAAAATCCTGACATTACGCGGTCCTAACTATTGGAGCATTCGACGACAAAAATTGATCGTCATGCGTCTAGATTTAGAAGATTTAGCGGAGAAACCCTCCAACACAATTCCTGGCTTCTACGAAGGAATTATCAAGGTGCTACCCAGTCTAGACAATCATTTCTGTTCCCCAGGCGTGCGGGGGGGGTTCCTCAGTCGCGTCAAAGAGGGGACGATGATGGGACATATCATCGAACATGTGGCATTAGAACTGCAAGAAATGGCAGGGATGCTGGTGGGATTTGGTCGTACTAGGGAGACGGCGACACCAGGAGTTTACCAAGTTGTCTTCGAGTATATCGATGAACAAGCAGGTCGTTATGCAGCAAGAGCAGCAGTAAGATTATGTCAAAGTATTGTTAGTACGGGTACTTATTCTCAGAGCGAATTAGAACAAGATATCAAAGACTTAGAAGACTTAGGACGCGATGCAGCATTAGGTCCTTCGACAGAAGCAATTGTCAAAGAAGCAGAAGCGCGGGGGATTCCTTGGTTGCCTCTGAGTGCCCGCTCGATGATTCAACTTGGCTATGGGGTTAATCAGAAGCGGATACAAGCGACATTGAGCAATCGCTCCGGTATTCTCGCAGTTGAATTAGCCTGCGATAAAGAAGGGACGAAACAAATTCTGCGGGATTCAGGAGTGCCAGTACCTCGGGGGACAGTGGTTCACTACCTGGATGAGTTGAAAGATGCGATCGCAGATGTGGGTAGTTACCCAATCGTAATTAAACCACTAAATGGTAATCACGGACGGGGCATTACTATCGATATCCGCGACTGGGAGGAATCTCAAAAAGCCTACGATATCGCCAAAGAAGTCTCCCGCGCCGTAATTGTTGAACGGTACTACGCTGGTTTTGACCACCGAGTGTTAGTGATTAATGGCAAAGTGGCAGCAGTAGCACAGCGGATTCCCGCTCATGTGATCGGAGATGGTCATTCCACTGTACAGGAATTAATCGATCAAACTAACCTTGACCCCCATCGGGGAGATGGACACGATAATGTATTAACCAGAATTATCGTAGATGAAACTAGTTTGGACGTATTAGAACGTCAGGGCTATAGTTTAGATTCAGTACTGAAAAAAGGGGCAACTAGTTACCTGCGGGCTACAGCTAACTTGAGTACGGGAGGTATTGCTGTAGATCGTACCAATGATATTCACCCAGATAATATCTGGATCGCGGAACGTGCGGCAAAAATCATTGGCTTGGATATCGCAGGGATTGATATTGTTACCGCCGATATTACCAAACCATTGCGAGAGGTAGATGGTGTAATTGTAGAAGTGAATGCTGCGCCAGGTTTCCGGATGCACGTTTGTCCTTCTCAAGGTTTACCCCGAAATGTAGCAGCACCTGTATTGGATATGCTGTTTCCACCTGGAAAACC
Source organism: Limnofasciculus baicalensis BBK-W-15 (assembly GCF_024178385.1). Lineage (GTDB taxonomy): Bacteria > Cyanobacteriota > Cyanobacteriia > Cyanobacteriales > Coleofasciculaceae > Limnofasciculus > Limnofasciculus baicalensis. The sequence continues at coordinate 10,289 of NZ_JAMZMM010000189.1, forward strand.
TCATCGCATTCCCATTATTTCGATTACTGGAACTAATGGCAAAACGACAACCACACGCTTAATTGCCCATATCTACAAACAAACTGGACAAGTAATTGGATATACCACTACCGATGGTATTTATATTGGCGAACATTTAGTTGAAAAAGGAGATACTACAGGTCCCCAAAGCGCTCAAGTAATTCTTAAAGATCCTACTGTAGAAGTGGCAGTGTTGGAAACAGCACGGGGTGGAATTTTGCGCTCTGGTTTAGCATTTGAAAGCTGTGATGTTGGTGTCATTTTAAACGTTTCACCAGATCATTTAGGTATTGGCGATATCGATACTATTGAACAGTTAGCTCATCTCAAAGGTGTGGTTGCTGAATCCGTCAGTCCCTACGGCTATGCAATCCTCAATGCTGATGACCCGTTGGTGTCAGCTATGGTAGAAAAAGTAAAGGGTCATGTCGCCTTTTTCTCCATGAATCCAGAGAATGAATTGCTGCAAAATCATATTCGCCAAGGGGGTTTGGCAGCGGTATATGAGAATGGTTACCTATCAATTATCCGAGGAGATTGGACTTTAAGGATTGAAGAAGCGGTACATCTACCAGTTACCATGGGCGGAATGGCTCCCTTTATGATTGCCAATGCCCTAGCAGCAAGTTTGGCAGCATTTGCCCAGGGTGTCACAATTGAAGCAATTCGAGCCGGGTTAACCACTTTCCGCGCCTCTGTTGCTCAGACACCGGGAAGGATGAATTTGTTTAATCTTGGTCACTTCCACGCCTTAGTGGATTATGCTCATAATGTGGCTAGTTATGAGGCTTTGGGTAGTTTTGTCTGCAATTGGCCAGGAGAAAGGGTTGGCATCGTTGGTGGTCCAGGCGATCGCAGAGATGAAGATTTTATTAATCTAGGTAAATTGGCCGCAAAAATCTTTAACCGGATTATTGTTAAGGAAGATGAAGACAGACGGGGGCGGCCAAGTGGTGATGCGGCTGAGTTAATTCGCAAAGGTATCCTATTAGAAAATCCCCAAAGTAATTATGAGGTGATTTTGAATGAGGAAGAGGCGGTTAATAAGGGATTAGATGAGGCAGTTAGTGGTGGATTAGTGGTAATTTTACCGGAAACTGTGAGCGGTGCTTTTCGCTTGATTGAAGCGCGTCATCCCATAGCGGAGAATGCTTTCCAGGCAACTGCTCCTGATACAATACCAGTCATGAGTCAAGCATCAGCTATCGGCTAATCGCTTTTTGAGGTATTGAGATTAAATTAAGTAGGGTGCGTTAGTCATAACGTACCCTACTTTTATTTCCTGTTTGGGTAATTCGTTTTAAATTAAATAGGGTGCGTTAGCTAAGAGCGTAACGC
>NZ_JAMZMM010000638.1 GCF_024178385.1 Limnofasciculus baicalensis BBK-W-15
CTACTCCCCACTCCCCAATTCCTGGATTGAATTAGGTATTTTTACTCAAAGATCTAGAAAATCTACATAATTTAACGGTTTCAACGATCCATATTGGGCTTACAGCTTTTACAATATGGCAGTGAAACTTCGATTCTGTGCATGTTTCAGTAATTTAAAGTGGAAAATCTCCATAATTTGTGTCAAAATTGCTAATCTTGCAAGTAAGATCGGCAATATGGGGTTTAATTGAGTAAAACCAAGAGATCCACTCGTTTACAGAAGTTTAGAAAGGCAGATGTCTCATGAACAAGGGCGAATTAGTAGATAAAGTGGCGGAAAAAGCTGCTGTTACCAAAAAGCAGGCTGATGCGGTGCTAAGTGCTGCATTGGAAGCCATTATGGAAGCGGTTTCCGAAGGTGATAAAGTGACGTTGGTGGGATTTGGCTCTTTTGAGTCGCGGGAGCGTAAAGCCCGTGAGGGGCGTAACCCCAAAACTGGTGACAAGATGGAAATTCCAGAGACGAAGGTTCCCGCATTTTCCGCCGGGAAGTTGTTCAAGGAAAGAGTCGCGCCACCTAAATAACGCACGACTTAGACTCGGAAACCACAGAGAAACCGGGTTTCACAGAATTTAAAAAACCCGGTTTCTTCAAGAAACCGGGTTTTTAGGGAGTACTTCATCCAACTGAAAACCCCTATACACGCAGCCGATGCTACCCGACACAATTTGATTTTGCAGGAAATTGAGTATTGATGCGACCAACTCATGGGGGAAACTTAGCTTGGGCAGCAACAGTGGCAGATTGTTCCCCTGCCTCAATTCTTGATTTTTCGGCTAGCATCAACCCGCTAGGACCACCGAGTAGCGCGATTAGGGCGATTAAGTCTGGATTAACAGATTTAGTCGCCTATCCAGATCCCAGTTACTACCAGCTACGGGAGGCTCTGAGGAAGGTTCATCCGACTTTAACCCCCGACTGGATTTTTCCGGGAAATGGTTCGGCAGAGCTATTAACTTGGGCTGCGAGGGAATTATCTCAATTGGGGGAAACTGCTATCCTCACCCCGGCATTTAGTGACTACCAACGGGCGCTTAAGGCTTTTGATGCTAATGTCAGGGGCTATTCTCTTTTTGGAGAGGGGGAAGTTGATTCTGGCTTTTGTTTTCCGCTCTCAACTTCTGCTCTTCTGGATAAGTTATCAGGTGGTGGTTTACTATTAAATAACCCTCACAATCCTACTGGTTTATTATTTAATCGGGAAACTTTACTGCCTCTGTTAGATAAGTTTGCTCTGGTTGTGGTGGATGAAGCTTTTATGGATTTTATCCCGCCGAATCAGGACCAAAGTTTGATTCCACTGGTGCAAGACTATCCAAATTTGGTGATTTTGCGATCGCTAACTAAATTCTACAGTCTCCCTGGTTTGCGCTTAGGTTACTGCGTCACTTACCCCGATAGACTTCGACGTTGGCAGGAGTGGCGAGATCCTTGGCCTGTAAATGTCCTAGCAGAAGCGGCGGGAATTGCTGTATTACAGGATACGGAATTTCAAGAAGAAACCTGGGCATGGTTACCAACAGCGCGATCGCAATTATTTGCAGGGCTATCACAGTTACCAGGATTCCATCCCTATCCTAGTGCAGCTAATTTTTTACTGGTACGCTATGAAGGATCTTGTTCCCAACTCCAGGAGAGACTCCTCAAGGAGAAAAGAATTTTAATCCGTGACTGCTTGAGTTTTCCAGAATTAGGCGATCGTTATTTTAGGGTGGCGGTGAGGAGAGAGGAAGATAATCAGCGTTTATTAGAAGGTTTGTCATTAGTTGTTGGTTATTAGTTGTTTGTTATTAGTTGTTTGTTGTTGGTTATCGTCGGAAAGCGACTCAGTTAGGTAC
>NZ_JAMZMM010000190.1 GCF_024178385.1 Limnofasciculus baicalensis BBK-W-15
AGTAATGCTAGCGCGATCGCGAAAACCAAAAGAACGGGGATAGAACACCAGGGAAACTGGGATATAGGTAAATATGCCGCAGCGCGAAGTCCGGTACTGGTATAGCTTAAGGGCAAGAGATACACAATCGCTTTGAGAGCTATTGGTAGAGTGGTAGGGTCAAAAAACGTCGCTCCTAAAAACGACATTGGCACGATAACGAAATTGTTATACAACCCCACCGCTTCGATAGACTTGACATTTAACCCAACAATAGCCCCTAAACCTGAAAACACAGCACAATTGAGCAGTAGTAGGAGCAAAAATAAGGGATTGATAAAACTCCAGACTTTGCCAGTAAATACAATCGCCACCAAAATTACTGAAGCGGAAGTCATCATCCCTCGCAAAATCCCTGCCAGCATTTTGCCCAGATATAATGACATGGGATGGACTGGTGCTAGTAGGGTTTCCTCAAACGTTTTGGAGTAGAGTCTTTCGCCACAGAGAGAAAATGTGGTTCCGCCAAAGCTGATAGTCATAGAAGATAGGGCAATCATCCCTGGCAAAATAAACTGCAAATAGTTGTCACCAGCAGCAGGTTTCATGGCTGCATCTAGGGTACTGCCCAGCCCCAGGCCAAAACCTACTATATAAATGAGGGGCGAAATTAATCCAGTAGCGGCAACTTGGACAATCCGCACGCGCAATTTTAACCACTCTCCCCAGAAGACAGTTAGACTATCCGTCAAAATGATTGAGAATTGGGAGATGTTTAATGTTTTAGGCGAGGAGGGGAAGGAATCAGATTTCATCGTAATTTGCAGTTAAACATAGTGGGTAGAGTGGGGGATAGGAGGGAATGTATGAGGGCGGCTGAGTATTATAACTTGAGAGTAATTTTTGCTTAACTTTACTTTACATTTTTGTATTATAACTTCATCTAAATTTTAAGAAAACCTTAAATTCAGTCATGCTGGCAAAGGGAGGCGGTGGCTCGGCGGAGCAAAAGGTCGCTTGTAGAGCTTATAGGATCTAGAACAGAATAAGTTTGTGATCTGCGTCACTGAAGAGAGAACAGGACATCACCTTATATCCGCTTTTAAATACCGATTAGCGTGACTACTATCACATGTTCTGGTCAAAAATCGACTTACTGTAAAAAGTCTATACAAGAATGGATAACAGGGCAATGAAGGAAATAGTAGAGAAAATATCAACAATTGTCACGGATGAAGATCGGAGTCTGGGGACAGTTGCAGCCCAAGCAGTACAAACAGAAAGAATTAACTCATATATCGGGGGGGCTGATCACAAATCCTCTGACTCTGGGGACTCTCCAGAATTAGACAACGAAATTTGGTTTAATAGGGGCGTAGAATTAGCCACCTTAAACCGCTACCAAGAAGCTATGGATTGTTTTGACTACTCTCTAGCGATTGAGTCGAGGAATTACAAAACTTGGATATGGCGGGGGGGGATGCTGACTCATTTAGATAGGTACAAAGAAGCAAGTGCTTCATTTGAACAAGCAGTAAAGCTTGAACCCAATGCCAAAGATGCTTGGCTATTCCTAGGGGTAGCTTTCCATCACATCGGTAAATACAAACAAGCATACTCTTGCTATGACAAAGCGTTGGGAAGAAAACCAGATCCGATGAGAGAAGCGCTGATGCGGTTTGAGTCTCTGATTAAACGGGTAATTGCTGGGATATTCAAAATTAAAGTTTATAGCTGAAAAATCCGGTTTCTTGGAGTTGAGACAATCAAATGTCTGTCTTTTCTCAAATAGAAACCGGATTGTGGGGATTTAGCGAGATAATCTCTAATATCAAATCCTTTGGCATTGGTATAAGATCTTTTTTTTAACGCAGAGGGCGCAGAGGTTAACACAGAGGTACACAGAGGTTTTTCTGTCAGAGGTTTAATAACATAAAATAATATAAAATCCAGTTGATCGAGATGATCGCTTAAACCCATGACAACACTCAACGCCAAAGAACTAACTCTCAGCGAAGTCCACAATCTCTATGATAAACATCAAAGACAGCCAACGAGAGGATTTAGTCTAGTGTAGAATTAAAACTGCGATCGCTCGCATGAGTCTAGTGATGGAACCAATCACGATGGAAATGAGGATAGCCAATCGATTGAATACTCACCACACCCCACTGCCCAATCATGTCCTATAGCCAATTTACCACGATCGCTAAAGCCAAAACCGCCTTCAACTTAACTATTCGGGAAGGAGGGCGCTTCCTACCCACAATAGATCCGATTGTACCTTCTGAATTCCTAACCGAATATTTAGCTCAAACCCTCCCAATTGTATCTACCGGAAGTGAAAAAGCAAGATCAGAAGGAATTATTTACCCCGTACTATTAGAAGTTCGACGTATCCTCAATCAACAGGTTAGCCTATTTTCCGGCGAAGATTTTACAGTTGATGAGTCAGTAGGTTTAAATGGGATCTGCGATTTTATCTTAACCAATTCCACAGATGTCTTAGAAATAGAAGCCCCTGTAGTCGTTGTAGTCGAAGCAAAAAAAGCCGAGATCAAAACCGGATTTGGACAATGTATTGCTGAGATGGTGGCATCACAACGCTTCAATGAAATCCAACAAAAACCAATTGCCACAATCTATGGTGCTGTCACCAGTGGAAATATATGGCGCTTTCTGAAACTAGAACAAACAACAGTTACACTAGATCTAACCGACTATCCACTACCCCCCGTAAAACAGATTTTAGGCATCCTAGTTTGGATGGTACAACAAACTGGAGCTAATAGCTAATGACTAATAACCAATTACCTCAATATATCCTTTCCTCTTACCTAACCATCGACTAACAAAAAAAACCTTTGCGCCCTACTCTGGCGAGAAGCCGCTGCGCGTCTATGCGTTAAAAAAAAATTATCCCAACACCAAAAATCAACAAAAGTAATCAGTTTTCCCATTAACACTATCCCAGCGACTCGCCCCTACATTTACCACCCCCACCCCCTCTCACATTACAGATATTTATCACTACATAACGGAGAACCAATAGACTTTAGTAACAAAAAGGTTGTAAAAGTTGTAAAATTTTTATGAAATTAATCAAACGACACAACCCACTCATAAAGACAAGGTACACTAAATGACCGCGACCACACCAAAAGCTGCATCAACCATCCCAGGATTTTGCGAAGGGATTCAATATTTCGGGGAAGCCTTGCCAGATTTCAACAAATATGGTATGGAACCAGCCATTACTGAAGGTAAAATTGCGATCGCATCCCCTGATAACCCCACCGCTGTCTACCAAACCCTCCTGGCCGCAGACGCATTACGCTACCTAATTCTCCAAGTCACCGCAGCCAAAGCATCCGGACATCCGGGCGGATTTGCTAGCGTCGCTGAAGGTATCGCAGCATTAGTTATGCTCGGTTACAAAAATATCATCACCGAAGTCGGACACCACGCTCCCGGTTTCTACAGTAACATGTTCCTGGATCGCTCCCTCGAAGACATGGGGATTACCAATGTGCAACAAATGCGGGAAAGATTCCGCGAAATGCACGGACTGTTGGGACATCTTTCTGGTCAAATTCCCGGACTATTAAACCCTGCCGGACCATTAGGACAAGGACAACATTTTGCCATGGCGGGGGCATTATTGCATCGGGATGTGCTATTTCCAGTTACCATCGGTGACGGTGGATTAGGTGAGCCATATATTATGAGTAGTATGGCACATTTCCACACTGCTTATCCGGAAGTTACTAACTTTTTACCTATCTTAGTTTGGAATGGTTACTCTCAGGAACACCATAGTATGGTTTCCACCAAACCCAATGAAGAGATGATTGCTTATTGGCAAGGAAATGGGTTTAAAGAAGTTATTTTAGTCAATGCCAAAGACTATGATGATGCTAATCAACCGGGAGATTATGTTGATAGCACCGCATTCTCTTTTGAGAAGCGATTAGCATTTACCCAAGCCGTGTTAGAAGCAACCGATAAAGCGGCAAAATCTGCTCTCGGTGGCACATTAACCGTATTAATTATCAAACAACTCAAAGGTGCAGGCGTACATGACCGAGGCGCAAAATCTCATAACCTTTACGCTCACCATACCTTAGAAAATGAGGATATAGTTGGCGCATTAAAAACCCGCGCCTTAACCCCAGAAGCTTGGCAAATAGTCCGGAGTAACTTTGAACGCGCAGGAGGTGGTCCAGCTTCTAAACATGTGGTAACGGAAAAAGAATTACCCTTATCCGATTTAGGGCAATTACCCTTAACAGAATTTCCGATTAAAGGAGATAAACAAGTCGCCACTACCGCCATGGGGACATTAGTTGGTCACGTTGGCAAAAATGACCCTAATTTTATTGTTTCCAATGCTGATGGTAATGCCGCATCGGGAATTAATAACATTAACGTCGCCCTGAAAATCATTCATCCCACCCTTGATGATACCTATTTCCAAGGACCAAAAGGTCAAGTTTACGAACCCTTAAGTGAAGATGCTTGTGCCGGATTAGCCGTAGCATTAGCCTTATTTGGGGCACGGACTTTATGGTGTTCTTACGAATCATTTGCTATTAATGGTTTACCAATTTGGCAGACAGTAACCCAAGCGATGACAGAATTACGCCGCCCTACTCCTTCTACGATTACACTATTTACCGCAGGGGCATTAGAACAAGGGCGAAATGGTTGGACTCACCAACGTCCAGAAATTGAGAATTACTTTGCCGCGATGATGCGGAATGGTAATGTTTTTCCTCTATTTCCTTGCGATGCCAATAGTATCCAAGTCTGTTATGATTGGGCGTTGACTACTAAGAATAAGGGAATCCCCATTACTGCGAGTAAGTCTCCCTTACCTGTATTAACTACATTTGAACAAACGCGCCAAGGATTAAAAGATGGTGGGATAATTCTTCATGAAAGTGAAGGGAAAAAGAAAGTCGTCTTTGCGGTAATTGGCGATATGACTTTAATTCCCGTATTTGATGCAGCGATTCATCTAGAAAATGAAGGAATTGGCGTGCGAATTGTTTCCGTAATTAGTCCCCGTCGCTTATATCGTCCCGATGATGTAGCGTGGGCAACTTGTTCAGAAAAAGATAGCCATTTCTTAGATGATGAAGGGTTTGAGAAAATGTTTGGTGGTGATGCTTTGATTGGGGTGACTGGCGGTACGAGTGGAATGTTAGAACCGATTATGTTACGGAGTAATTGTAAACGGGATACCTTTGCTTGGAAGCGGGGGGAAACTACAGCTACTGCGGGTGAATTGATGGGATTTAATGGGTTGACTGCGGAGAATTTGGCGAAGCGGGCGACTGAATTGGTTGGTTAGGATTGAGGTGATTTGATGGTTTTTTCCCCGCCTGGGTTTTGGCTTGGGTGGGGGAATTTTCAGTATTCTTGTACAGAGGAGCTTGAGGAGGTTAAGATTTACCATTTTAATGCTACTCTAGGAAAGCTTTTTCAATCCCTGGTTTCAGGATGATATGATGTTAATAGTGCAAATGTACTTAGCATCGGCACTGATGTAGAGTTGAGCGTACCTTCAGGACATGGCGAGGGGAGAAATCATCAGAAAGCTTTTCCAAAGCTTCTCTCGCAATGAGAGAGAGGGGTTTTATGCTGCGGCGATGGAATTAATTCAGGAAGAGAGAAGCAAGAATCATATCTTGCTTGCCAAAGATTTAGAAAGAATTTTGCAAAATGGTAATGCCAAATCCCTTCCTGCAAGTAGTAGTCTTTACAAAAGCTATCCTGATGTGCCGAAAGATAGAGAAACAGGTTTATCGCTGATTGATATTAGACAATTTGATTTGAATTGGGATGACGTGGTTCTGAATCAGCATAACTTGGATATCTTGCAGCGGGTGACGCTAGAAAACCGGAAACAAGAAATTTTGGCCGCTTATGGGTTGCAACCTAAATCAAAGCTTTTGTTTTGTGGACCTCCCGGTTGTGGTAAGACACTAACCGCGAAAGTACTTTCTGGTGTGCTAGGAATCCCTCTTGTCTACGCCAATTTAACAGCAATTTTCTCATCTTATTTGGGAGAGACCGCAACTAATCTCAAAAAAATATTTGATTATATTGAAAAAGGTGAATGGGTTGTTCTGTTTGACGAGTTTGACGCAATTGCCAGAGATCGTAATACTCTTAATGAGCATGGTGAAGTTAAGCGGCTAGTCAACAGTTTACTTCAGCTTATCGATCAGTCTAATAGTAACAGCTTATTCATTGCAGCGACGAATCATGAATCTTTATTAGATAAGGCAGTGTGGAGAAGATTTGATGAGCTTCTTTTCTTTGGTAAACCGGATCTAGAACTCCGAACGGCACTTCTAAAACGCTATCTTACCAGAATTCGGTACTCTGAAGTTAATCTGGAAAATTTCGCTGCTGATTTGGAAGAGGCTACTGGTGCAGATATTGAACGTATTTGTGTTGATGCAATCAAAACTGTTATTCTGCGAGGAGATCGCGAACTTAATCATATAGACTTAAAAACGGCTGTAGCCCATTATTTAGACAGAAACCGTATAATATCGAGTTCAGAAAAGTCCAAGAGAGGCAGATAATGACCAGTCAGTTTGAGCATTTAGAATTACCGAGAACTAGTATAGAGTTACCTCGAAAAAGATACGCCTTAGTTGTGTGTATTAATCACTCAGTGAGCAATATCCCATCATTAGCAATGGCGATTGCTGCAATTTTCAAGTCCATTGAACCCAGGCGAGGATAAAGCTTTTTTAGACGTTGAAACTCGATGACTGAGATAGCACAATAATTTTCCAATTGCTTTTTCAAGCGTTTATAAGCTTCAACTTGTGCTTGAATCGATTTAGCTCTGGCAAGAAAGCTCAACCAACCGCGCATTTGTTCTTCATAGCTGATAATGGTTACTGCCAACTCATTAGCTTGCAGAGTAGAGAGTTTCGCTAACAAACGCCGTGCGTTTTCTCCACTATGTTCGAGGATACTTAAGGAATCAGTATCAAGAATGTACATCTTTTCCTTTGCTTTTTCTGACTGAGCAACGGCGAAGTGATTTACGGTATTGACGACCTAATTTCATAGCTTCTTTATAAGCTGAATCTTGAGCGAAAGTTCCGGCTATTTTTTCCCACCAAGGTGTGGCTGGGAATACAGGATTTTCCACTTTTTGTTTAAGGAATACAACTTCCGCTTCTAGGGCGGCAACTCTTTCTTCGATTGATAATGCTGACATAGTGGATCAAACTTTATTTTAGTATAATAATATTATTATATCATTAAAAATACGGAACCGAATAAACTCATACCTTTTCATCACAGTTAGCATGGTAGTAAGCTAAAGCAGCATAAACTTGGGCAAGGCTCAAATGACTCAGGCGATGGGCAATCCCTTCCACTGCTGCACCTTATCCAGGATAAACCAAAAAATACCTATGACAAAATTCATTCTTTATATCGCAACCAGTCTAGACGGATACATCGCCAGATTAGACGGCAGTATTGATTGGTTACCATCACCTGAAGTAGATGGAGGAGCTAATAGCTACACTAAATTCTATAATTCAATTGATGCTTTAGTCATGGGTGCTACAACCTACGAACAGGTTTTGGGGTTTGGTGATTGGGTATATCCTGGGAAATTATCATATATTTTGACAAGTCGGGATCTATCAACTCCACGGAATGACATATTTTTTGTTAAAGGTAGTATTCCCGAAGTTATTGAAAATATAAATAATAAAAACTATCAGCGAGTTTGGGTAGTAGGAGGTGGAAAAGTTGCCTCTTCATTTATTAGTCAGGGATTAATCGATGATTACATAATTACCGTAATTCCCATTATTTTGGGTTCAGGTATTTCCCTCTACCAATCAGTACCGGAAGTGAAGCTAGATCTAATTGAACTAAAATCTTACTCTTCTGGTATGGTGGAGCTTTATTACAGGAAGCAGTAACAACCAAAGGAGTCCATCCCATCACCGAAATCAATCCTAGCACCTCCGTCCCGCCTGTCCCTGGGGAAGTCCTGAAACAAAAACCACCATATAGTTCCTACAGGTGCTAAAATGTCAGAACTGTAAATCGATACAAATTAAAAATGTTTTGGGCTGATAAAATCGCTGCGGATGCAGTAGGTAACCAAATTGTTAACGACTCCAAAACCCCGTCAGGAAGAGTACATGTTGGCTCTTTGCGAGGCGTAATTATCCATGATGTTATTTACCGCGCCTTGAAACATGCAGGGAAGCCCGTTAAATTTTTGTACGGTGTCGATGACTATGATGCACTAGATACTGTCCCCAAATACCTCGATAAAGATAAGTTTTCTCCCTATTTGGGATTTCCCTTGTGTAACACTCCTTCGCCAGAAGAGACAGCGAGTGATTATGCTAAGTATTTTATGGGGGAATTTCTGGAAGTATTTGAGTATCTGGGTGTTCAACCAGAAGTTTACTACCTGCGAGATTTATATCGTTCGGGAAAATTAAATAATTCTATCGATATTTTCCTCAAAAATGCTCATCTTGTCCGAGAAGCCTATAAAGAGATAAGTAAAGCAGATCGTCCGGATAACTGGTATCCTTTTCAAGTAGTTTGCGAAAACTGTGGCAAAATCGCCACAACTGTAGTTACAGATTATAACGGTTCGGAAGTATTTTATACCTGTAAACCTGATGCCACAAACTGGGTAGCGGGTTGCGGACATTCTGGCTGGGTTTCTCCCTTTAATGGTAATGGCAAATTACCTTGGAAAGTGGAATGGGTAGCGAAGTGGGAATTGTTGGGTGTGACTATCGAAATGGCGGGAAAAGATCATTCCCAAAAAGGCGGTTCGAGAGATGTTGCTAATGCTATCTGTCGTAAGATTTTAAAAAAACAGCCACCATTTCATTCTCCTTATGAATTTATCTTAGTCAATGGCACAAAGATGAGTTCATCTAAAGGTGTAGGCTCTAGTGCGAAAGATATTGCAGCCTTACTGCCATCTGAATTATTACGCTTTTTAATGCTCCGTACTCAACCCCGTAGCGCCATCAATTTTTCCCCAAATAATGAAACAGTTACCCGTCTTTTCCGGGATTACGATACCTTGAATGGGAAATATCAAACTTATTTGGGCGCTAATCCAGAGAAATCAGAAATAACGGAAGATTTCATCCCCCTATTCTACTCACAGATAGGAGATGAGATTAAATCATACAATCCTTTTGATTTCAGTACCCTGATTTCACTCCTGCAAATTCCCCATATTGATATTAAGGAAGAAGTGGCGAAACGGAGTGGTGATTCATTGACTGAGTTTGACTGGGAAATTGTCAATCAGCGGATAGCAGCGGCGCAAAAGTGGCTGGCAGACTATGCAGATGAGGAGGAAAAACTGGTTTTATATCTGGATAAAGTACCAGAAAAAGCAGGAGAATTAACTCAAATTCAGGTATCTTACCTGGAAAGGTTAATTGAGAATTTGCAGAAGCTGACGAATTGGGAAGGTGAGGAGTTACAAACTACCTTGTTTTCTACATCGAAAGAGTTAGATATGCCACAACCACTGGCATTTAAGGCAATCTACTTATCCTTTTTGGGTAAGGAAAAGGGACCAAAAGCAGGTGCTTTGTTATCCTACCTAGAGAAATCTTTTGTTATAGCTAGATTGCAGGATGCGATTAATCTTAATCTGGCAGTGGCTAAATAACTCAGGAGGTTGGGTGGACGAAAGAAAACCCAACCTTTTGCTGTGGAAGAATAATTATTTGATAGAACACTTCATAAAGTATTGAAATATATCGCAATAGCGTATAAAACTTGCAAAAGGTTATTAGCCCTCCTTTGGATTATCCTATCATAGAAGCTGAAACGACGCAATCTCGTTGATTATTAAGAATTAATCTTAATAAGGATTAACGAATTTAAGAGGCTTTCAGCCGTTTTCTAATTTGTTAAGTTATGTTAAGTACTTTCTTTTGTTAAATTATGTTAATTACTTTTTGTTGAAACAGGGGTTGGGGCTGAGGGGAAAACTCTGTACTCCGGATCGGTAAGTCCGATAATGGTTAATAGGCGATCGCAAAATCTGTTGCCAAACTCTATTCCTCATCTTTGTCGTTGGGCAATCGCCAATTTTGTAACTGTCACAGAGATGAGGGAGGAGAGATGACGGGAAATGGCGGATTTGAGGGAATTGCGATCGCGGTTTGTTCTGTGCAATTCGATAAACTGTCCTTTCCCTGTACCTATTCCCTGAGTTGCCAGGAATATCATGGAATTAATTAAGTTAACTGATTGTAGCAACGGGAGAGGAAATATGTCATCATCATCATATAACAACCAATCGCATAGCTCCGCTTGGGTTTTCCAAGTTTGGGCTTCTTTTATTCTTTCTATTTCCGCGACTGCTATTGGAATTTTATATCTTCCTGTAGATGCTTGGACAAAAAGTTTTATGGGGATGGGGTTGGCTTTCTCGGTTGGCTCTACGATTAGTTTATCGAAAACTACTAGAGATATGCACGAGTCTAAAAGTATTATCGCTAAGGTTGAGGAAGCCAGGGTTGAGAAGATTCTTAGCGATCATCATCCTTTGAAGTAAGGTATTGGGTAGTTGGTGCTGGAAAACCACTAAGGCACTAAGTCACTAAAGTTTCTAAGCGGGCGGCGAGAATCGAACTCGCATCATCAGCTTGGAAGGCTGAGGTTTTACCACTAAACTACGCCCGCAGTGGTTTTTTGATTATATCATACTCTTCTTAGGATAGCACAGTTTTTTTGATTTGGTTACAATTCCCTGATATAGCAGTCGCCAAGGCGATTAGGACAAGGGGCTTAAGCCCCGCTTAAGCCCCTTGTTAACTTGGCTTTGCGAAGAATGTCCTAACCGCTGTGGCGGTTGCTATAACTTGCACCATTGTCAGTAGAGGAAGAAAACAAGCCGTAGACTTAAGTCTACGGCTAATAGCTTAGTTCATTGAAATGGACTAAAATTCTTCCCCAGTCGTCTTTAGACGACTTTAGCTATTAGACAGTGGTTTTAACCACTGGCGGGTTATCGCAACTGGTGCAAGTATCGGTTTCAAGGTACGCTAACCCTAATTTCTAGGTTATAGGCTTGTGTAACGGGTGTATTTTCCATGTAGGTGGGTTGGAAGCGCCACCCCTCAATAATCCGGTTGGCGAGTTGCTTGGCGTTTTCGATACTGATGTTTCCCGATAGGATTTGGGTGGGATTTGCGTCTTCCTCTTGACTGGGCAGTCTGGCTTTACCTGTCTCATCAATTAATATAGTCACTTTCAATTGTATAACTTGTCCCGACTTAATTCCTAGTCCATTGAGATCGTCGATCGCAAATTCTGTTTTATTATCTGATTTAGGTTTGGCTGGTTGGCTGGGGATATCCCGGCTACCATCGGTAAGGTTAAGCCCGACTGGGGTGACGAAAATTCCTTTTTGAGGATTGGCGGCTGATTCTTCTGTGGATTTCCCGGATGACTGGCTTGGGGCGGGATTTGGTGATGGATTTACCTGCGGGCTGTTAGTAGGATTAGGGGAAATAGGTTTTGGTGATGGGGGCGATGTTTGTGATGGGGGAAGCACTTTTTCGCCAGTTTTACTATTATCTGCTTCTTTTGTTCCTTGGGAGTTGGG
>NZ_JAMZMM010000191.1 GCF_024178385.1 Limnofasciculus baicalensis BBK-W-15
CTTTCACTTTCCGTTCCAGAATAGTGCAAAAATTCTTTTTATTAACCTTTACGCCAATCGCTTGGGAGAGGAAATCCCATAACTTAGCACCCACTCTTTTAGCATGGGCAGCAGAAAAGCAGTAAGTCTCAGCAATTTCCTCATAGCTTTGATTATCGCACGATCCCCGCAGCACAGCGATTTGCAGGTTATGCAAGTGCTGGTGAGTTTTGGCAAACACTACTGATTGCAGCAATTCTAATCCTTCTTCAATATTCATACTAATGTGTCTGTCCGATAAAGGCACTGGCAAATGAACCATTTGACTTCTCTTGCCAAAAGTATATAGCGTTGCCTGAGCTTCGTGACGGAATCATGGGCTAAGTGATAAAAAAATTTACTTTAAGTGAGTCAGATGCTACTTCTTCATCGGAACTGCATAATTGAGGCCACTTCTTCATCGCAGCTTCATAATTGAGGCTACTTTTTTACAGGGGCTTTATAAAACTATCTTGGTAAATGTCGCTACTTTTTGCTACTGACAGGATTTAATTTGCAGTTTAAGTTAGATAGTAACAGGAAAGAGAAAAAACACACGACTGCCAACAGATACCTAGTTAAAGGAATAAATAAAATGACTAATTCAACTCTTATCAAAAAGCTCATCCCCCAAGCTACTGCTACTATTGCACTACTCGCAGCCTGCACTTTAGCAACTCCTAAAGCTGAGGCCAGCCCTATCGTTCTTGACTTTGAAGGCATCGGAAATTTTCAGCCCATTGGAAACTTCTACGATACAGCTCCCCATGACTTTGATATTACTTTTTCTGGTAATGCACTGGCTATCGTGGATATCGATGCTGGCGGCGGCGGAAACTTTGGTGGTGAACCCAGCCCCAGCACCATTGCATTTTTCCTAGACGGACCAGCGGCAACAATGAACGTCCTAAATGGATTCAACACTGGTTTCTCATTCTTCTATGCAGCGATTAATCAACCAGGATTTATCACTGTTTGGGATGACTTGAACGGAACTGGAAACATACTTGCCAGTCTGCAATTGCCAGTGACTCCCTTCAACGGCGCTCCGGATCCAACTGGCGTATTCAGCCCATTTGTCCCAATTGGTGTGGCGTTTAACGGTATTGCTAAGTCTGTTAACTTCGGTGGAACAGTTAATCAGGTTGGGTTTGATAATATCACTCTAGGCTCTGACACACCTATTAAGGATGTTCCCGAACCCGCTTCCACTTTAGGATTATTAGCATTAAGTGCAATGGGTGCTACTTCAGCCCTAAAGCGCAAAAAGGGACAAAATACTCAAGATAATAATCTAAACTAATACCAAATACAATCGAATAGTAGCTGCACTTACTTGTGGTAGGTGCAATTATTTTTTTCAGGATTCAGATATTACACGATTCTCAGTAAACAACAACACCCGCCGTAGAATTAATTCTACGGCTAATAGCTCAAGTCCATTAAAATGGACTCTCATTATTATTCCAGTCAGTTTTAACTGACTTGAGCGATGAGACAGTGGTTTTAACCACTGTCGGTTGTCGCTACTCCTCGAAGTTATCAGTTTTAACTCACAACTTGCACCATCGTCAGTAAACAACAACACCCGCCGGAGAATTAATTCTACGGCTAATAGCTTAAGTCCATTAAAATGGACTCTCATTATTATTCCAGTCAGTTTTAACTGACTTGAGCGATGAGACAGTGGTTTTAACCACTGTCGGTTGTCGCTACTCCTCGAAGTTATCAGTTTTAACTCACAACTTGCACCATCGTCAGTAAACAACAACACCCGCCGGAGAATTAATTCTACGGCTAATAGCTTAAGTCCATTAAAATGGACTCTCATTATTATTCCAGTCAGTTTTAACTGACTTGAGCGATGAGACAGTGGTTTGAACCACTGTCGGTTGTCGCTACTCCTCGAAGTTATCAGTTATCACCACTTCTTATAAGGCAAGAATTTACCAGACATAATAACTTTAACACGATCGCCTTTTGGATCTTCTTCTTTCTCTATATCTAAGGTAAAGTCAATCGCACTCATAATTCCATCACCAAACTTCTCATGGATGATGGCTTTAATCGGCATTCCATAAACCTGCATAATCTCGTAGAATCGATAAATTAGGGGATCAGTAGGAATAGTTTGCTCTAAAGAGCCTTTTAATGGGGATTCTGTCAAAGATTCAGCTAATTCAGGCTCTAAACCCAATGTGGAAACTATTTTGCTGGCTTCCTCCTGAGATGCACTTGCTTGACGGTAGATGACGGCAGCAATCCATACCTCATCACGTCCAAGTATTTTTTCTAAATCGGCAAATGTTATCCCTTTTGCTTTCTTGGCAGTTAACAGTTTCTCGGTAATTGCTGAGGTTGACATTTTATACTCCTGCATCCTTAGATTCAGGCTCAATTAGAGCGTTTGTCTGACACCCTATCTGTAGTCTAAGATACAGATGTAAATTCACGGACTTGATATCAAGCTAAATCGAACAGGAGAATTTCTGCATCTGTCGTCCCTTGAATTACGATATTTGTTTCATCGCTAATCGCTGCACCATCTCCTTGATTCAGGGACAAACCATTGAGGTTAATTCCACCACGGGCAACTTGCACCCAGGCATGACGTTGAGGCTCTAGGATATGAGAAATGCGATCGCGCTTTCCTAAAATTCCCCCATATAAATATACATCCTGATGGACGGTAACTGCACCTTCCCTACCATCTCGTGCAGCAAGTAAGTGGAGTTTACCTGGATTCTTTGCTATGGCAAAGTTATCCTGTTCGTAGCTAGGTGAAATCCCGTTAGTTTCCGGTAGTAACCAAATTTGTAATAAGTGGACAGGTTGGGTTTGGGAATGATTGAATTCGCTATGAAAAATACCCGTGCCTGCACTCATTCGCTGAACATCACCTGGATAAATTATCGAACCATTACCGATACTATCTTTATGTTCTAGCTCTCCTTCTAATACATAGGTGATAATTTCCATATCCTTATGTCCATGGGTATCGAATCCGGCACTCGGAATAATTTTATCTTCATTAATTACTCGCAGGGCACGAAATCCCATATATTCGGGATTGTAGTAGTTGGCAAAGGAAAATGTATGGTAACTATCTAGCCAACTGTGAATAGCGTGTCCTCGTTGTTGGGATTGGCGAAGTTTAATCATTGTTGTTGATTGTTGGTTGTTGGTTGTTAGTTGTTAGTTGTTAGTTGTTAGTTGTTGGTTGTTGGTTGTTGGTAGCTATATTTATATTATATATCGTAGTAACGCTCTGCTCTTCCCGGGATAACGCACCCTAGATAATAAGCCAATTGCTAACAACAAATAACCAATAACAAATAACCAATAACAAATAACCAATTCCTTCTTCCACTTTATACTCAACAATGTTATTATAGCAAGTACATACAAAAAAGTAAGGTAGTACCCAAAAAGATACTATGGAAGCTCAAGCGGTAGGAAGCGAGAGGGCGAATTGCCCGGTAGAAAGAACTTTAGAGGTGATTGGGGGAAGGTGGAAAGTCTTGATTCTGCGGGAGTTGTTTGGTGGTATAAAGCGTTTTGGGCAATTGCACCGGGCGTTAAGCGGAATTACCCAAAAAATGTTGACGCAACAATTGCGGGAAATGGAGTCTGATGGAATTGTCCATCGGGAGGTTTACTTGCAAGTGCCGCCAAAAGTAGAATATTCTCTGACACCGTTAGGGGAGAGCTTGAAACCAATTATTCAATCAATGCACGAATGGGGTATTAGGCATCTGGATAGAGATGTTAAGAATTAAAATTAGTATTGCATTGGCTCCCATTGAGTGGGATGATATCTAAATATCCCAAACTTGGCGAGAGCGTTGCGCGTGCAGCAAGCAGCTCGCAGATCGCAGATCGCAAATTTAAAAGAAGTATCAATTTTGTTGGAAAAAACCAGGATCGTCGCTATTATTAATGGTAAAGGAGGAGTTGGCAAAACAACTACCTCAATCAATTTAGCCGCAGCCCTTGGCGAGAAAAAACCTGTCCTCCTTGTGGATACAGATCCTCAAGGTTCCGCAAGTTGGTGGAGCGATCGCAGTAAAGGTAAAATGGATTTTGACTTGACTCAAGAGACAAATCCAACTCTATTAAAGCGTTTGCGGACAATTAAAGATTACGATTTCTTAGTAGTGGATACACCGCCAGCACTGAGATCGGAAGCTTTAGAGGCGGTAATTGCGATCGCAGACTATATCATTTTGCCCACACCGCCCGCACCAATGGACTTAGCAGTACTAATCGAAACAGTGCGAAATGCGATCGCGCCAGTAGGTACAACACATCGGGTATTATTAACACGGGTGGATTCTCGCAGTCTCAGAGAAGCGTTGGAGGCGCAAAATACTTTGATGGAATTGGGCGTTCCCATATTTCATACTTTTGTTAGAGCTTATAAGGCTCATGAAAGAGCAGCACTTCAGGGCGTTTCCATTACTAAATGGCGGGGAGAAAATGCCCGTGAAGCCAAATCGGACTATTGCCGCGTGGCAGATGAACTACAGCGCGATTGGCTAATCGTTAAAACGTAACAAGGGGAACTAATGGCGAGAAAAAAATTAACAGATTTGCTGCGAGAAGAGGTAGCAAAATCTCCTGAATTTAACAATGAAATAACTTCAGATCTAGGTGTAAACCAGGATGGAGATCCAGTGGAGGAATCAGCCATGGCAACAGAAGTAATACCAGAAACTCAGTCATTAAATCCCAAAGACTTGGACAAAACAGTAGATGAGTTGAAATCTGCTTTAGCAGCAGCCCAACAGAAAGAAAAAGTATTAACCCAATTGCAAGAATCTTTAGCAGAATCGAACCAAAAAGAAGCATCTTTACAAAAACAAATTACAGATTTACAAAAAGATCTGCAACAGCAAAAGCAATCAGTAGCAACACTACAAAAAGAAGTAGAAAAAGTAGATAAAATCGAGCATTTGAAAACAGAATTAGACCAAGCGAAACAAGCTGCTATTCAATTAGCCCAAGTCAATGAAAAACTCTCTAAAGAAATAGATGCACTGAAAAAGGAGAATGAAACACTCAAAGGAACTCCGAATCGTACTTTACAGCCAAAGAATCAACAGATTGTAAGGCCAGTGCAAAAATCAGACGATACGCCTCCTGATTTTGCCAAAAATACTTGGTTGCTTTAATTATTATTTGTTTGTTAATAGTTTCTATCTGTAGGGTGCTTTATGCTTTGCTAACACAATATTTAATATAGCGCTAGGCAACGGGCGTAAGGAATAGGAAAAGTGAAGGGTGGTTTTGAATATAATTTATTGGTGAGGTAACCAAATTAATTAAGCTTTCCCGCCCTTACAGATATCTGTATTCAACTTTTCCCTACTCCTTTGTTGTAGCGAACCACTAGGAGCAAGCGATGACTACTCAATTACCAACTACATCAACTCTTTATGATACTGATTATTGTCTTTGGATTGAGACAACTTTGAATCAGTTACGCTGTGGCAGATTTAATGATATAGATATTGGGAATCTAATTGAAGAATTAGAAGATATGGGAAATAGCCAAAAAGATGCACTAGAAAGCAATCTTAGGGTTTTATTAATGCACTTACTCAAATATAAATACCAGTCATCTAAACGCTCTAATTCCTGGCTGTATACTATCAGAGAACATCGCAAAAGAATTCTCAAAGCATTCAAAAAAAGTCTTAGCCTAAAAAACTACTCCCATACTGTGTTTAATGAGTCTTACCAAGATGGGCGAGAATTAGCTGCCGATGAAAGTGGCTTAAGCATTAAGACTTTCCCAGAAAAATGTCCTTTCCGCCAAGATGACATTCTCAATCTCGATTACTTGCCAGAATGATGAAACAACCCTGGGGGGGGTAAAAATTTGGCGAGAAACAAGTATCTTTGCCTTCATCGTGATACTCCCGTTGCAAATTGCCGATAAATTAACTGAAGCTGCCTCGTGGTAAGGATTAGATGCTACTGGGGCTGCCAAAAGCAAAAACATTTGGATCTAAAATTTAAAATAGATAGATCCATGTCTGATTAAGATGAATCCTAGCGATACCTCCGTCTACAACTATCAATTTGGAGGCTGTCTACCCCCTGAAGCCCCAAGTTACGTGGAGCGACAAGCAGACACCCAACTCTATGAAGGCTTAAAGGCTGGGGAATTTTGTTATGTTTTAAACTCGCGACAGATGGGTAAATCTAGCTTGCGAGTGCAAACTATGCGGCGCTTGGAAGAAGAAGGTGTCGCTTGTGCAGCAGTTGATTTAACTAAAATTGGTTGTCAAAATCTCACCGCTGAACAATGGTATGCTGGTATAGTAAGGCGATTGGTGATTAGTTTCAACTTGGGAAATAGGGTGAATTTACGAACCTGGTGGCGGGAGCGCGATTTACTTTCTCCTGTCCAACGTTTTAGTGAATTTATTGAACAAGTAGTCCTCCCCAATATTCCCCAACCTATCGTTATTTTTATCGATGAAATTGATAGTGTTCTCAGCTTAAATTTCCGCGTCGATGATTTTTTAGCGACTATTCGTGCTTTATATGATAATCGTGCGGATCATCCAGCCTACAAACGTCTTACCTTTGCACTATTAGGAGTCGCCACACCATCAGAATTAATTCAAGATAAAAATCGCACTCCCTTTAATATCGGGAAATCGATTGAACTCAATGGGTTTAAACTCCACGAATGTCTTCCCCTTGCTCAAGGGTTAGCGTCTAAAGTAAGCGATCCAGAAATTATCCTCAAAGAGATTCTATCTTGGACAGGTGGGAAACCTTTTCTTACTCAAAAACTGTGTCAGTTGGTGTTGCAATATGGAACAGCGGATGTAAAGATGGGTAATCTTCCGACTTCCTCCCAAATCTCTGAGTGGGTTGAAAAATTAGTGCGATCGCATATCATTGAAAACTGGGAGGCTCAAGATGAACCAGAACACTTAAAAACAATTCGCGATCGCTTGTTGCACTCCCAATCTAGCACTCGTCGGCTACTGACACTATATAAGCAAATTTTACAGCAAGGTGAAATTCCCGCAGATGATACTCCGGAACAAAGAGAATTAAGATTGTCTGGTTTGGTGGTGAAACAATCCATCTCTGAAAAGTATGGCCATGCTATTCTCAGAGTTTATAACCGCATTTATGCAGAGATTTTTAATCCTAATTGGGTAGCAAAGGAATTAGCTTCTTTGCGCCCCTATCAATCAGCAATGGCAGCTTGGTTTGCTTCTGAGGCACGGGATGAGTCGCAGTTGTTGACAGGATCTAAATTACAAGAGGCTTTCGCTTGGGCAAAGGGTAAGCGATTAAACCATCAAGATTATCAATTCTTGAGTGCTAGTCGGCAAAAAGTTTTAGAAACTTCTCAGAAAATTCAGGAAATAAAAGTAATAGAAGCACGAAATAAATCAATAAAACAAGAATTGAAATGGTCTAATTCGGACTATAAAGATACCGTTAATCCTTATCGGAACCGAGCTACAAGCTCAGATGAGCAGATATTATACGATCGCATCATCTACTGGGTACAAAGAGAATCCGGAAAAGATTTAATTGATCGCTTTGAACAGTTATTTATTAAAGGAATCGATTATCCAGACGCAGAAGTTTCCGCAGCCTTACATCGAATTATTATTGCCAATACTAGCAAAGAAGATTTTACCTATATTCTCAATCGCTGCTGTCATATTTTGATCAACCGCTGGCAAATGCAATCGCACCAACAAAGTGCGCTTGCCGATTTGGTAGCTTTATTTAAAAAAACTAATCAATTTAGTAGATCGATAATTCGTTCTGGCTTTATCAAACGCTTACATGAATTAGTCTGGGAATTTACCCAGAGTGAAGAATATCAAAACTTACAACGTTTAGTCCAAGTAGTAGAACCATCTCCAGATTCTAATCACCAAGATAAGAAGAATCCCACTTTAAGTAAATTAATTTCTCGATATCCTTATTTATATACCCATTCTCTATTAAAGCAGGATAGTTCTTACGAACACCAGCAAACTATCCGCCACATTCAGACACAAAAACAATTCCAATTTGAAATGAATTTGTCCCAATATACGACTTACTTGTTGCGGCGAGTCAAAATGCACTCTGAAGGTTCTCCCCAAGGACGAATTATCCCCCCAGTAGCAAATCCTACCCTATTGAGCGATCGCGATCTTTATTTATCTCTTAAACAATTTATGGGTAAAGTTGAAGGTTCCCACACCTACCGAGACTCAGCACGAGTTTTCCTCAACCAACAAAATAACACCCAATCTTACCGCCACTTTAAAACAGATTTATACGAATATCTAATTGCATCAGTTGAACCAGAATATGGTAAGCATCAATTTAATCAAAGTTTATATGAACAGCTTAAGAATACATTTGCTGATAGCGATTCTTATAAATTAAATGATTTCTTGATCGTGCGAACTTGTAGTCAATTACTCAGTTTTCTTGTGGGAAATCCTCAACATCCAAATCACTATATTTTTATCGATTTGATTTCTAATCTTGGTCCAATTCAGACGATAGGTTTATTGCTTAAAATTGTGTTACTATCAGCTAAAGTAAAGCCAGATCTGGAAAAGCGATTTTCAGTTTTGTTTAATCACTATGAACAGCAAACCATCGATGAAATTATCTGGTTGGTTGAGTCTATGGAGAACTTAAATGTTGCTTTTATGGTCAATTTTGGCAATCTGGATATTTCCTCTGTTATGAGAAACCCCACTTCTTAAACTTTGTTATTTGTTATTTGTTATTTGTTATTTGAGCAACCAACAACCAACAACTAATAACCAACAACCAACAACCAACAACCAACAACCAACCATCAACAACTATTCATTCATATTCTTATAAGTAGCCACAGCAGAAGGAGATATCCGATTCAGATAGCGGAAAATCCAATACTTAATGACGGAATCTAAAATAACAGGAAAAGTAGCAATAAATAGAAATATAAAATCGCGATTCTCTGGTATGCCTAAATGTCGGGAAACAGCTTCCAGAATCACCTCCCAACCGTGGGGTGAGTGGAATCCGACAAACATATCTGTAAACAAAATAATGATAAATGCCTTAGCACTATCGCTCAAGCCATAGACAATATCATCCATGAAAGATTTTAAAACTGTCAATTCAACACGATTTGTCAGGAGAACAACTCCAAAAGCTAGCAACGACATGAGATCAGAAAAGACATTCTTTACAGAATTAGTGCCACGTTCCTGATATTCATGATTAAGTTCCTGTGCTTTTTCCCTGACTTTCCCTTCTATTTCTTCATGAGAGATTTCGGGAGCGGATAAGAGTAAGCTTTGAAAGTGCAGTTTTTGTTCGTATCGTTCTAACTCTTGTACAAATTCTTCTTCTAAGTCAATATTCAAAAACTGGACTGGTTCTATATGACTTCTGTAATGCTCGACAATCGGACCAACCACGAAGGTTTTAGAAATCTGTTGAGTTAAAATAGGAACTATGATTAATGTTAGGATAAACTTAATCGAAATTATGGTTTTATCCCTAGAATTGCGAAACTTTTGAACAACTTCCTCTTCTGCTTTTGGATCTAGTTCTTTTTGAATTCTATTGACTGTTCTGATAATCGATCTGGGCACAGCCCCCGTTTTATCAGACATGGATTCTAAGGAATTGTTTTGGGACATTGCCTCCCTTTGCCATCCCTGAGATCGATCTCTATCTGTATTCGTAGATACTTGTCGTTCTGGATTCGATGGCACAACTTGGTTTGGCGATAAGGGGATTAAAGATAACGATCGATCTACAGTATTAGAGCGTGAGTATTTTGCTATTATTTCATCAATGAAGTTGAGTTTTTCAATAATAATCGCTTGACTTTCTATGTCAAATTCTTCAGAGCGATCTAGATTTATTCTGGCTCTTCCATTAAGCTCGTTGGCACTCTGAGGAGAATAAAGCGCCACAAAGGAACGACTAGTCTTAAATTCTCCCAGCCTGACTCGAATAATGTTTAAATACTTATTTAAGTCAGATTTAAAATAGGAAATGGTGTTGTTACCGTAATTTCTGGACTTGGTAGATATTTTCTCACCATTAAAATGCTCATCTTCAATGGCTTTAATTTTTAAAGCCGCTCTATATGCTTGATCTAAGGCTCTTTCCGGTGTACGCGAGAACCATTGATTGGCAAAACGTAAAAAAGAGGGTAGCTTCATGAAAATAGCTAGTATTAGTATGACAAAAGAGGGGGCTGACCAAAAGACCGATCAGATCTAGTATGTGGTATATTATCAGATTTAGCCAGAGGAAACATTCGTGGTGAACAATTCGCTCTGGATTGTCGGATCGACTCGCAGTGGCAAAACCACTCGGCTGGTAAACTTGTTTAGTCAATGGGTGGAAGCGGGCTTAGGCAAGATGTCTGGCTTAGTGAGGCTCAACAGCCGACACCTAGGGAGGCGCGATCGCAATTTGGCTCCGGCTATTTTAGTATTTGCTGCAAATGACGATAATCGGCGGGATTTGACGGATAGACTCACCGCAGCAATTGGCGGGAAGTATCCGGTGTTAGGGAAAACGCCTTTAGGATTTTTTCAGGATGAGGTGAGGCTATTTTGGCCTTTGTTAATTCAGCGGTTGAATCTGGTGGCACAATTTCCCCTCTTCTTGCGCCCAGAAACTGAGCAGGAGTTAGCGACTCAATTCTGGCGGAGTGAATTAGATAATAGTCTATTGCAGTTACCGGGAGCAAATGAAGCGGCTAGGGTACGTCGTCTCCTCGACTTATTTCAATTAGCAGCAGTTAGCGGTACGCCCACTGAAGATATTTCCAGTATTCTCAAACAAGGGATACCAGAAGAGGAGGGGGAGCCAGAAGTTTGGGATAGTATCGGAGGGTTATTATTAGAGTGGCGGCGCTGGTGTTTGGCGCAGGGATTCCTGACTTATGGCATAATTTGCGAACTGTACTGGCGAGAATTATTACCCGATCCCAAATATCAGGCATATTTGACAGAGCGATACCGAGCCATACTCGCTGATGATGTAGATGATTATCCTGCGATCGCGCGTGACTTATTTGAACTGCTCTTAGATAATGGCGCAGTTGGCGCTTTTACCTATAATCAGGATGGTCAAGTACGCCTTGGTTTAAATGCCGATCCTAATTATCTCGCCCTTTTAGCATCTCGCTGTCAGGTAGAAACCTTAACTGGGCAAGTTAGCGAATCTTTAGCTAATGAGCTAGGACAAATTGCCGTGGAACTAATTAGCGAGCCGATGTTTCTATCGAGTTTACCCGAATCAGTCCAATCATTTCAAACCACCTCCCGCGCCCAAATGTTGCGCCAGACAGCCCAGATAATTATTGAATCAGTTAAGTCCAATCGAGTAGAACCAGCAGATATTGCCATTATCGCACCTGGTTTAGACGCGATCGCACGTTACACCCTCAACGAAATCTTGACTGAGCAAGGCATTCCCCTAGAACCCCTCAACGACCAACGCCCCTTAATCAGCTCACCTGCAATCCGCGCCTTACTCACCTTGCTAGCACTAGTATATCCAGGATTGGGACGCTTAGTAGACCGAAATGCGATCGCAGAAA
>NZ_JAMZMM010000639.1 GCF_024178385.1 Limnofasciculus baicalensis BBK-W-15
CTCTATTGGGGATCGAGAGATCTCAGATTTGATGTTACATCCCTACAGTTATTGATATTTGTGCAAGATCTCAGATTAAGGAACATATTATATAATAACAAAATCTTTAAGATTACATAGTTAGGATTTTGCTTATTATGAAGCCTGTTATCCGATTAGTAATCTCAATATTATTCCCACTACTACTTCTGGGAGCGAAGAGCGATATAGTAGTAAGTCAAGAGCTAATCGCCGATCGTAGATCTAATATAACCGATATTTGTCGTAAAATTCGCGAGGTGCGTAGACTTGCGATTGGGGAACGTTTAGATAATCGGGATCTCGCTACTCTAGAAGAGCGATACTGTGCCGCAGCACAACCTCCCACTAATAATATAGTCCCACCACCTAATGCGACACAAGATTGTATTGATTTAACAATTATGATGCGACTTGCACGTATTGGTGGAGGTGATAGTAATCTTATCAATTTAGTAGATAGCCAACAGTTAATTGCTTGCCAATTTACTACAGAATCGGACAAATCGTCAATATCTTATCCTAACGGGCAAACTGCTAAATTCGGCTCAACTTGGAATTATCCCAATGGGCAAACTGCCAAATTTGGCTCAACTTGGAATTATCCTAACGGGCAAACCGCCAAATTCGGCTCAACTTGGAATTATCCTAACGGGCAAACCGCCAAATTTGGCTCAACTTGGAATTATCCTAACGGCAATTTTGGTGACTTTAAAAGTTTATTGGCTTGGGCTTGCAGTATCCTGGGACGAAATGAATGTGCTGATAGATTATTAGAGGTGCGAAATACTAATGATTTTTGGAGTGAATTAGCCACAATCGAATTATCTTGGCAGGCTTATACAAGTCAGAAATAAAGCTATTTGTACAGTGTGTCATCCTTTGCTAATGCACCATCTTGCACGGAGCAGGGGAGCATCCCACTTTGGCAAAGATACTCGTTTTTTGACAAAGTTTTTACCCCCCCAGCCCCCCTTGTCAAAGGGGGGAGAAAGAATACAACCTGCATTTCTTCCAAATCAGGATGCTCCCCAGAGTAGGGAACTTCCGTATAAAATAAGAAGATAAATTAATTAACAATTAACAATTACCAATAGAGAGTGAATCAAACCAAATCTGAATTAAGAAAAAAACTCCTAAAACAGCGACAAGCCATGACTGTAGAAGAATGGCAACAAAAGAGCGATCGCATTTCTGCCCATCTCCAAACCTCCCCCTTATTTACCCAATCGAAAACTATCCTCGCTTATTTTAGTTTTCGCCAAGAGCCGGATCTCAGTTCATTATTTACAGACACGCAACATCGCTGGGGTTTGCCTCGATGTGTTGGTAAATCCCTAATCTGGCATAGCTGGCAGCCTGGAGAAACCTTACAAAAGGGAAATTATGGCATTTTAGAACCACATCCTGATGCACCTATCTTAGAAGCCGATCGGGTAGATTTAATTCTCGTACCAGCAGTGGCTTGCGATGTACGAGGGTATCGCTTGGGATACGGTGGTGGGTTTTACGATCGCTTATTGAGTTACACTGATTGGGTATTTAAACCTACTATAGGAATTGTCTTTGATTTTGCTTGCTTGCCTCAGTTACCGATAGAAGATTGGGATCGCCCACTACAAGCTATTTGTACGGAGTACGGACTGAGAAAATGAGGGGATGGGTAGGTTATTTGTCGTAGATAAAAAATTAACGGTATTGTTTTCATTTCTCCATCATATAGAAATCCGCAGGGAGCATCCCAATTTGACAAAAACCCAAGTTATATTCTTCCTCCCCCCTTTAACAAGCAGGGCTGTTTCATTCTCCCACAGCAACAGGTTAAAACCTGTTGCTACAC
>NZ_JAMZMM010000192.1 GCF_024178385.1 Limnofasciculus baicalensis BBK-W-15
GATTACAGAACTGACATTAAGTTTATTTTACTTTACTTTACAGGAACTTTATATAAAGTTAAACTTATCTTAAGTAAGATTATAATAATAATACAAAAAATTGAATAAATAGCGCCATGAAATCTCCTTTGAAAGCAACGGTTAATTGTATTTACCTAAATGTACTCCTTCTTGAAGACAATACGACGGAAGCCAAGCTAATCCAAGATTTGCTATCGCAAACGAATAATATCCAAGTTGAGTTAACCCGTGTCAGACTCGTGAGTCAAGCCATACAACTGCTGCATAAAAACACGTTTGATGTTATTTTGCTAGATCTATCACTGCCTGACAGCCAGGGACTGGATACGATTTCTAGGTTTAAAGAGTATGGTCTAAATACACCAATTGTAGTTCTGACAGCTTGTCAAGATCAAGAACTTGCTATTCAGGCAATCCAAGCTGGAGCGCAGGATTATTTAGTGAAAGGGAAGGTTTGTGGCGAATTGCTGATTCGCTCCCTCCGTTACGCGGCGCAGCGTCAAATGTCCCTAGAAGCCTTGCGCCTTAGCGAAGAGAAATATCGCTCTGTCGTTAATAACATTAAAGAAGTCATTTTTCAAACCGATGTCAACGGCAATTGGACATTCTTAAATCCAGCTTGGAAAGAAATTACTGGATTTTCTGTTGGGGCAAGTTTAGGTACTCCCATTTCAAATTATATCTATCCAGATGACCGTCCTCGAAATCTCGTCGTATTTCGGACTCTGATTGAAGGAAAAAAAGGCGACTGTCGCTATCAAATCCGCTATCTAACTAATTCTGGACGCTTTCGTTGGCTTGAGGTTCAGGCGCGTTTAACTTTTGCTCCAGATCGAACAATTTCCGGAACTACTGGCACATTAAACGACATCACTGAAGAAAAACTTGCTCAAGAAGCTTTACGTCAGTCAGAGGCACGAGAACGCCAAAAAGCAAAAGAATTAGAATTAGCTCTGTACGAAATTAAACGTACTGAATCCCAACTAGTTCAGAATGAAAAGATGATTAGTTTAGGTCAATTGGTAGCGGGTGTCGCTCACGAAATCAATAATCCCATTGGCTTTATCTATAGTAATATTACCCCAGCTAGCGAATATGCTGCTGACCTTTTGCATTTAATTGAGCTTTACCAACGGCAATATCCGAATCCTCCGCGAGAAATTCAAGAGGAGATTGAAGCTATTGACCTCAATTTCGTCAAGGAAGACTTCCCTCAATTATTGATGTCTATGAGAGAAGGAGCAAACCGCATTCAGGAAATTGTGATATCTTTGCGGAATTTCTCCCATCTAGATAAAGCCGAGAAAAAAACTGTCGATCTCCACGCTGGAATTGATACCACCTTGATGATTTTAAAGCACCGCCTTAAAAAACAATATAACAGACAGGCGATTCAGGTGGTTAAAGAGTACGGTCAAATCCCGATGGTGAAATGCTATCCAGGTCAAATCAATCAAGTCTTTATGAATATCTTTTCTAATGCGATTGATGCTTTAGTAAAAAGACTTGAGGATGATTCATTTTTAATACCCTCGATTCGGATTCGTACCGGACTAAGTGACTGTAAAACAGCAGTTATTATTGGCATTTCTGACAATGGATATGGTATACCATCTGCTGTAAAACAGCGCTTATTCGATCCTTTTTTTACCACTAAAGCTGTTGGTAGTGGAAGTGGTTTAGGATTGTCGATTAGTCAATCAATTATAGTAGAGAAACATCAAGGAGAATTAGAATGTAATTCTCATCCTGGTAGAGGGACAGAATTTGTAATTAAACTTCCTCTTTATCCAGGAAATTCCTAGTGCCAACAGGCAAAAGTCACCCTTTCAAAATTTGAACCTAGTAGAGGAATTAGGGTTTGCTGAATAAGTCAGATTTAGATAGCCAATGGATTAAATAGTTATTCAGCAAGCCCTAATTAGCGAAAATCAATTGCTATCTCCATAAGTCGATAAAAGGAAAGTGTCTGTCAAAATCATCGTAGAAATGTAGCCTTCCCACTCCTAAATATAAACCGTAGGGTTTTTCACCCGCCGGAAATGCTGCAACGCCAAAAAGATATATTCCATCAATTGGATTTCGCACAGGGCGAAGTCCAATTGTGACTATTTTTCCTGGAGAAATTGGTGGATCAAAAGTCAGGGAAATCGTCTTTGTTTCTTTGTCTTCAGTTACCTCTACAATCGCTAATTTATCACCTTTATGCCGATGCTTTCCTTCAAATACAAAACTCTCTTCCAGATTGAATCTAATCGTCTCAAATCCTTCACGCTGTTGAATCTTCACCATCCCGAGGGGTTCACCAATATTTTCTGGTAATTCGACGGTGAAATAGTAAGTCGCACCCCAAGCATACGCTTCATTAAAAGTAGTGCTAGCTGCAATTAAATGAGGCGATCTTACAAAGGCAACTGTGCCATTAGCTAGCTGAATTGCTTCAGCAAAGGGTACAGCAACTCCTGTAAAGGTTGCTGTTAATGCTATTGTTGTGCCCAATATTGTATGAATACGCATATTTTTGTTGGGGTAACGGGGAAAATCGGAACCGCGACGTTACCCTTACTACAGTTGTAACCTATAGGAGGCGCTTAAGCGCCTACTACGAACGGTAAAGTACTATTGATTTTAGTTAAGCTTCAAAGAGTTAACTGGTACTTCATCCCAGGAATTAACTTTTCTTAACCTTGCTACCCACCCAGCCGACTTTTGCTGTTGTGTCAAATTCTGTTGGAAAGACTTGTGACAGTCTTGTGCTTCCTCTTCATTACAGGTGGCAATACAAGAATAAATCAGACCTGACGGATCAATCTGTTCGTTTACCCAAATCATTGTTGTTTGTTATTTGTTGTTTGTTGTTTGTTATTTTGCCAATAACCAATAACAGTTCAAAATACCACAGATGTTTTCCCTGCTAGTTGGGTGAGAGCATCGCCAGTCACCCGGCAAATCCGCCAGTCAGGTAAGACAGAAGCCCCCATTTCCTCGTAAAATGCGATCGCAGGTTGATTCCAGTCTAAAACGCTCCACTCCAAACGTCCACAGCTACGGTTCACTGCTAACTCAGCAATGTATTTTAGGATTGCCTTGCCAATACCCATACGCCTAAATTCTGGTAAAACAAATATATCTTCAATATAAATTCCTGGCTTGGTCAAAAATGTGGAATAGTTGTGAAAAAATAGGGCAAATCCTACTCCTTTCCCTCCATAGTCTGCTATAATTGCTTCTCCATAGGGTTTAGCACCGAATAGGTGTTCTTTGAGATTATCTATATTACCAGTGACTGTGTGAGATAGTTTTTCGTACTCTGCCAGTGCCAGAATCAATGCAAACAACATGGGTACATCGGAAGGTGTGGCTTGTCGTAATCTGAAGTTATCAGTCATTTGTTGTTTGTTATTTGTTATTTGTTGTTTGTTGTTTGTTATTTGTTATTTGTTGTTTGTTATTTGTTGTTTGTTATTTGTTATTTGTTATTTGTTGTTTGTTGTTTGTTGTTTGTTATTTGTTATTTGTTGTTTGTTGTTTGTTGTTTGTTCTTTGTTGTTTGTTCTTTGTTGTTTCTTGTTTGTTCTTTTTTGTTTCTTGTTTCTTGGCAAACCAATAACCAATAACTAATAACTAATAACTAATAACCAATAACAAACCTAAGTCAACCAACCTTGCAAGCGTCTGGCAACTTGGGGGCGGCGCAGCTTTCGCATGGCTTTGCTTTGAATCTGACGCACCCTTTCGCGAGAGAGATTGAAGATATTCCCCACTTCTTCTAGGGTATAGGATTCTGTACCAACTAAACCATAGCGGAGAGATATTACATCTCTTTCTCGCTCTGTCAATACGTCAGTCAAGACATCCCAAATCTCTTGACGCATCATGACTTCATTCATTTGATCTTCGGGCAATTTCAGATCGTTATCTTCGAGTAAATCGACTAATTCAGTATCTTCTGCTTTACCTACGCGATGGTTGAGGGAGAGGGATCTCCGTCGCAATTCTAGTAACTGCCGCAAATGGGTACAACTAATATCGAGAGCTTTAGCAAGTTCAGTTTCACTAGGATTTCGTTGTAATGTTTGCTTAAGTTCCCGTTGGACTTTTTTCAGTTTATTGAGTTTTTCGACAATGTGGATGGGCAAGCGTATCGTGCGAGCATCGTTAGCAATAGTACGGGTAATTGCCTGACGAATCCACCAGTAGGCATAGGTGGAGAATTTGTAACCTTTAGTAGGGTCAAATTTTTCCGCAGCGCGATTTAAGCCTAATGCACCTTCTTGAATTAAATCTAGGAAAGGAACACCCCGGTTGAGATATCGTTTAGCAATGGAAACCACCAATCGCAAGTTGGAACGAATCATTTTACGCTTGGCTACTCGACCCCGATAGAGGCGATTTTCCAACTGACTTTGTGTCAGATTTAGGGATTGGGCAACTTCGGCTTGGCTTGCTTTGCGCCCCATTTCCTCTTGCCAGTTTTCCTGAATTTCTTCGACTTCCACTAGAAACTTAACCGCATGAGCCAATTCCACCTCTTCTTCGGGCTTAAGGAGAGGGTAACGAGCCATTTCTTTAAAAAATGCACCGACTGTATCATCAATGCCACCTTTACGGTATCCCAATGAACGACTTGCCCCTAAAGTCTGGACTGATTCGGAAAATTCTACTTCCACGGTATGCCAGTCATTTTCTTCTATCTCATGGTTGTTATTGTCAGAAAATTCTGTATCTTCTGTCAACTTGAGTGTATCAGTTTGGTTTAATTCAAAACTATTCATAGTCGGGTTTGAGTTTTGAGTGTTATTGAGGATTGTGATAAAAAGACCCTGATGATATTTACATGACGGATGTAAGAAATATGGGTAATTTTTCAAAAAGGACTGTAACTAGTGCCTGGGAGAGCTACCAAGGATATATAAGGTTTGGTTTAGAAGAATTAATCAATCCTAGCATAGCCCTCTTCAAACTTAAGGAGCAGAAAATACTGACGGTAAGGCTGCGATTACCAATTTAGGTAGTTGTTGTGGCACATTTAAGCGATACAATGGTAACACATTTGCATAAAAGCACGATCTTTAAGGCTCAAAGCATTTGCCTGGAAAGCCCGGATCGTAGTGTTTTGAGGGTCATTGAGATCGAGGGAGATTCTCTATCTATAGTAAAAAAATTTTCCGACTTTTGCCCCACCCAGCTTGTGGTTGACATCGCCGTGTTTCGTAAAAAATTGGGAAATGTAAGATTCATTACAATCGAATAGGATTAGATATGGTTATCAATATCGATTCCACCTCAGAAAGGCGTGGGCTTTCTTTCTCCCGTCCTTTTTGTCTAATATTGCCAGAAGAGAATCAAAATTTAGGAGCATTAATCCGTGATCGCAGAAACTATCGTTGAGAAACTCCCTATAGCAATAGAGTCAGGAGTGAATATCCCCTATAACTCAAGTGACTTTGATAAATACATCATGACAACTTACGGACGCTTTCCCCTTGCCCTGGAAAGGGGACTGGGTTGCCGTGTCTGGGATACGTCGGGGCGGGAATATCTCGACTTTGTGGCTGGGATTGCTACCTGTACTCTGGGACATGCCCATCCAGGAATGGTGGAAGCCGTGACGCGCCAAATTCAAACCCTTCACCATGTGTCTAATTTATACTACATACCACAGCAAGGGGACTTAGGGAAATGGTTGGTCGAGCATTCCTGTGCGGATCGAGTATTTTTCTGTAATTCTGGGGCAGAGGCAAACGAAGGGGCAATCAAACTAGCACGGAAATACGCCCATACGGTCTTAGATCTTGAGAAACCTGTAATTTTGACGGCAAAAGCCAGTTTCCATGGACGGACGCTAGCGACGGTTACAGCTACTGGTCAGCCAAAGTATCAGAAGTATTTCGATCCCTTAGTGCCGGGATTCAGTTATGTCCCTTACAACGATATTGAAGCACTAAAAAATGCGATCGCAGAAATTGATGAAGGTAATCAGCGGGTGGCGGCAATTATGCTGGAAGCTTTGCAGGGAGAAGGTGGCGTTTGCCCTGGCAATAAAGAATACTTCCAGGAATTGCGGGAAATCTGTGACGATACGGGCATCCTCCTAATTTTAGATGAAGTTCAGGTAGGTATGGGTCGCACAGGGAAATATTGGGGTTATGAAAATCTGGGTATTGAACCAGATATTTTTACCAGCGCCAAGGGATTAGCTGGTGGTATCCCAATTGGGGCGCTGATGTGCAAGAAATTCTGCGATGTTTTTGGCCCGGGAGAACATGCTAGCACCTTTGGTGGAAATCCTTTTGCCTGTGCTGTAGGCTTGACGGTTGCTCAAACCTTGGAAAAGGAAAATATTCTGCAAAATGTCCAGGAAAGGGGCGAACAGTTGCGGATGAAATTAACTGCGATTGCGGATCGATATCCCGATCTTTTCACAGAAGTACGGGGTTGGGGTTTGATGAATGGGATGGAATTAAAAGCTGATATTGAGTTAACTTCAATAGATGTAGTGAAAGCGGCGATGGAGCAAGGCTTATTGCTAGTGCCAGCAGGACCTAAAGTACTGCGGTTTGTGCCACCATTGATTGTTTCTGCTGAGGAAATTGAGAAAGCGGTTCATTTGCTGGAAAACGCGATCGCATCTTTAACCAGTTGATTGACTTAACCAAGAAACCCGGTTTTTTTAAGAAACCGGGTTTATAAACTTCTCAATTAGCGATTAGCTATTAGCCATTACCCTGTCTTCAGACAGAAGCGTAAAGTAGTTACAATCGCCAGTGTCAATACTAATCCCCACAGAATAAATACCCACTTTCGATTAAATCCAAACCGAGCGTAGTTAAATGGTAAAAGTGCTACTTGATGGCGATCTTTTAGAAAATACTCCTGACGAGAGTTCACGAAACTAATGTTTTTATTAAGGCAGTGTTCGGGAAAAGAACTATTAGAGAAATAAGAGTCAATCTCACACGCAATATTCGTCCAACGCTCACCTAAACGAAATTGAAGATACTGAGATGCTGATGGAAGAGACAAAGCTTGAGCAGACTCCAGAGAGAAAAGTAATATAACCGAAGAAATTTGGACTATAATTGCTAAAGTAATAATCCCTCGCATTAGCCAAAGCTTCAACCGTTTTGCAGCTAGGATATCCTGTATAAATAAGGCAACTAGAGGAATAAGTAATAGTTGGACAGAGGTAACATGATACCTAGCTCCCCAGGCAGCATCACCATGCCAGAAATCGAGACGACTGGTGAGAAGTAGATGTAAGCCAAGATTAAAAATTCCAGTCACTAAGTACCACTGTATGTAAGGTGAGAGTCTTTTCCAGATAACAATTCCTAACACTAAACAAGGTAATAGTAACGGATCGTAAATAAAAATACTTTTCGCTGGTGAGAATAGTGGTCCAAGAATCCCGACATAAGGTGGATTAATAAAGGGATAATTAGCAGGTAGCTCTGGTAGATTAGCCCAGATTGGCTCCGTAGTTAATTGTTTTAGAGAAAGGCTTTGGGGATTAACCAAAAAACTCCCATAGCGGTTGTAAGTCAAGACTCTTTCCACCAAAGCCAAAGGCAGAAAACCACCTAGCCACAATCCCATAACCTGAATAATTTTTAGCTTGTCGCGGCTTTGATAGGCTACACAGCCCACTAGAAAAAGCAATACAGTCAAAACATGAATAATACTGGTTAGGCGGATTAGGAAAGCAGCACCTAACCCGATGCCGCTGATGACAGCAAAGTGAGGAATTCCACGCTTTACAAAAGCTAAAGCTGCGGCGTAACCGATGGTAACAAAGAGTAGCACTTGATTATTCTGTTGAGGCACTTGGGCGTAGTGCAAAAATGTTGTACCAAGTAACCAAGTAATACTCCCTAACCCAGCAATTCTCTCATTAAAATCAAAAAGCCGCAGCAGCCAGAAACAAGAGACGACAGCAGCAACATTCAATGGCACAAAAATTACGAAGTTAATAACTAAACTCCGAAAATCTCTTTCCCCTACTTTAGGAAACCATCGGTGTAGTTGAGTGCCCAACCAATCACCAGGAAGCATGAGCATAGGCTGTCCGACATCGTAAGGGATATAACGCTTACCGTCTACCCCCTTGACTAGAGCAAAAAACTCTTCCCGACTCTGCGGCTGATAATCGGGATCGACTTCTTCAGTACCTCTCCACCAGGCGTGAGCCATTTCCAATCTGAGGCGTGCATCTGCATTAATCGTTCCTGAGTTAATGGCGCTAATCCACAACAGGGCAATTAGAGATACCTTGATAAGAGTTTTCATTAGTAGTCAAAATTATATTACCTATGTTTAATTTTCAATATAAAAAACTAAATTTGATATCAATCCCAAAAGTCGGAAATGTTTTTTACGCACTTTAGCATCTACTGGAAAAAGACTTAACATATTTTTTTCAGATAAAAGGTTAAGGTTTGCCTCTTTCGCCCAAAACTCTTTGCCTAACCATCTGAGAATTTGGCGAAACCAGGAATGTGGCAGCCAGTGAATCAGAGGCAAAGCCGTATGAAATTCTATGGGATACCAACGATTGGGAGTAGTAATAAAACAAGTACGACTAACCCGACATAGTTCATGAATAAAAGCACGTTGATTATCGCGACTACCCACATGCTCAATCACAGCAAAACTGACCCCCAAATCAAAACTTTTATCGGGGAAAGGTAGTCTCAAACCATCCGTTTTAACAAAAGTTAAACCAGGATAATCCTGCTCTAGAAAGGAAGCATCCTCTAAGCCAACTGCTGTAAGTTTGTGAGGATATGGATATAGCTTCTCAAAAAAATTGCAATCCAAACGACGATCCGAAGTTACCCCAACGTCTAACACAGTTATTTCGGGTGTTATGTCCGCCATTTCCATCAATGACTTAAACATTTTTTGGCGAGCATACCAAGATAGCTTAGTCCCTAAACCAGATAATTTTGGTCCAATATAAGGGCTATTTTCATGTTTTTTATAGTCAGTCATAATTAAACTTTTTTCGGTAGTAATATAGGCATATCAATAATACTCATTGCCGTTTCAACCCCAAAACACTCAAAAAGAAACTTGACAGAATAACTTCAAAACCTAAAGCAAGACAGGTAACTGATGGAATCACTATCCGCATCGTCTGGGAAGGCTTCAGCGAACCAAATAAATGTACCTTCCAGATGCCAAAAGCATAGATCGATCCAGTGATACCTAATAATAAAAGTATACTACCAACAATCAATCCGACCTCCAAGTTGATATAGCGAAATACCTTGTTTAATCGATTGTCTTCAGGAAGCAATCCTTCACTGATAGCAAATATTTTAGTAAATATAGCGAAAGCGACTGCCTGAAATCCAACAATAATAGCTGTGGCTGCAAATAGCAGAGTGTGTATATCAAAAATACCTCTAGAGCCAGGTAATAACCACAAGGTAATTATTAAACCAAGAAGCATTAGCAATCCACCGGGATACAGGAACAGCCATCGGGGACTATATAGTAGCATAAATCGCAGATGTCGCCAACCATCTCGCCAACTCCGCAAATGAGGAGGACGACTCCTACCATCAGGAGATAGAGTTGTTGGTACTTCAGTAATTCGCATTTTGTGTAGGGTAGCTTTGACTACCATTTCACTGGCGAATTCCATACCTGTTGTACGCAAGTTTAGTTGTTCTATCGCGTCTTTCCTAAAACCCCGTAGCCCGCAGTGAAAATCACCACAGGGAGCGGGGAAGAGCAACCTTCCTATGAATGTTAAGACAGGATTTCCTAGATATCTATGTAGAGGTGGCATAGCACCAGGTTTGATACCACCTTTGAAGCGATTTCCCATTACTAAGTCGTAGCCCTCCCTCAACTTTTTGATAAATGGAGTTAGGTTGGTGAAGTCATAACTATCGTCAGCATCTCCCATAATAATGTATTGACCGCGTGCGGCAGAAATACCGCCCATTAGGGCGCTGCCGTATCCTTTGGCTTTAATCGGAACAACACGCGCTCCCATCTGTTTTGCGATCCCTTGAGATCCGTCTGTGCTGCCGTTATCGGCTACAATGATTTCACCAGAAATATCCTGTTGGGCTAAGTAGTATTGCGCCTTATTGATGCAGGTTTCTAAAGTTTCTGCCTCGTTTAGGCAAGGCATAACGATGGAAAGTTCAACGCAGGCAGTCTGTATGTCAGGCAATTGGTTTAGCATTCCTTTACCTTCTTCTTATTTTAGCCAGCTTTTTAAATACCCAAGGCTTTGATTCCTTGAGAACCATCAATCAATAAAACGGAAATCTTAAGTAAGTGGATTTTACAATAAGCTAAGGAAAAAAGCAAAAATTTATTAATTAATCTTTACATAGTCTTCTGGAAGTTCCCAAAACTATGTTTAGTTATGTAAACAATCTCTCATCAAGGCTAATAATTAAGTTTTGTGATTTACATTTAGGTGGGTATAATTAAACCCAAATATGTATAGTTATGTAAATAATCTCTCATCAAGGCTAATAATTAA
This sequence comes from Limnofasciculus baicalensis BBK-W-15, assembly GCF_024178385.1. GTDB lineage: Bacteria > Cyanobacteriota > Cyanobacteriia > Cyanobacteriales > Coleofasciculaceae > Limnofasciculus > Limnofasciculus baicalensis. The sequence goes on from NZ_JAMZMM010000192.1 coordinate 10,532, forward strand.
TTTTTGTAATTTACATTATGTTACAAACTCGTGTAGATTTGTGCCAACTTACTTAACTATCTTGAAGTAGTTCTTGACTGAAAGACTTCAATGGGCATCTGCCATATCTCATCTTCTACTATACACCTTCAATCTCTCAGTTCATGAAGAATATTTTGTCTTTTGTTAAACCCTACTTACGCTGGGTGATTCTGGGTATAACCCTATTTTTTATAGCAAAAACTTTCAAAGATCGCTGGCGTGAAGTTGCTCTAATTCGCATTGATACTAGGGGATGGCTCATGTTAACTATCGCCCTAGTTATTACGTTACTCGCTCATACTTTTTCTGGCTGGGTATGGACTGGTATTTTACGCGGATTTAAGCAACCTGTGGGACGGTTATGGGCGATTCAAGTTTATCTTAAAACTAATATTGCTAAGTATTTACCGGGTAATGTTTGGCATTACTATGGTCGCATTTCAGCGGTGACTCGTGTAGGTGGTTCTGTCGGTGTTGCAACTCTCAGTGTATTATTAGAACCGCTTTTAATGGCTGCTGCGGCTTTAATTATTGCCCTAGTTAGTAATGGATTAGGTTGGATAGTAACTGGATCAGATCACCGGACTTTGGGACTGCAAATTTTTGCTTTAACTATGGTTTTATTAGGGATTCATCCTCGAATTCTTAACCCAGTAATTCAGCGATTAAACCGCTCTAAGGGAAATATTGGCAAAACTGAACCAGTTCGGATTGAACGCTATCCTCTATTACCTTTACTGGGAGAAATGGGTTTTTTATGCTTACGGGGAACTGGATTTTTATTTACTTTTCTGGTACTTATTCCTGTTGAGCTTAATCAAATTCCTCAGTTATTGAGTGCATTTAGTTTTGCCTGGTTGATGGGATTAATTGTACCAGGAGCGCCGGGAGGTTTGGGAGTCTTTGAAGCAACTGCGATCGCACTTTTAGATAACCACTTCTCTGGAGGTTTGATTCTCACAGTTGTTGCCCTATTTCGGATTGTCAGTATTCTCGCAGAAGTTATCGCAGCGGGATTGGCAATTTTGAGTGAGGGGAATGGGGAATAGGGAATGGGGAATGGG
>NZ_JAMZMM010000193.1:0-7529 GCF_024178385.1 Limnofasciculus baicalensis BBK-W-15
AAAGAAAAGATGAAGGAGATGGTGATGACAGAAAAAAGTCGCTCTCAATGGGATTTTGGCAGATTCTTCCAAACTGTAACTTATTTTGAGGTGATCCCTTTCCTAAATTGCCTTCAGCGGCTGTTTGCCCGTGGTGAGAATAATAAAAAAAATAATCATAGTCAAGTAAAAAACATGGGAATCATACTGGTAGCAGGGGCAACGGGTGGCGTTGGCAAGCGAGTTGTGCGGCGTTTAATCGAACAGAATTATCAGGTACGCGCTTTAGTCAGGGATAGCCAAAAAGGACGCTCGCTCCTAGGCGATAAGGTGGAACTGTTTGAGGCAGATATTACCATGCCTGAAACATTAACCGCAGGATTGATGAATAATGTCTCAGCGGTAATCTGTTGTACTGGTGTCAGAGTCCAACCTGTGGAAGGAGATACTCCCACCCGTGAAAAATATTATCAGGGCATTAAATTTTATATGCCAGAAGTGGTAGATAGCCCAGAAATTGTGGACTATCAAGGTATCAAAAATCTGGTACAAGTTGCTGCTAAGAGTCTAGAAGCAGGTAAACAATTACTTTTTGATTTCCGAAACCCTTCAGAGGATTTGAAAGAAACTTGGGGGGCTGTGGATGATGTGGTAATGGGAGGTGTCAGCGAAAGTTCAATTCGTTTAATCGATAAGGCGGCACTTTTTACTGGTATTGTTTCCACTGCTAATTCTGGGGGTTTTGTTTCGGTTCGCACTCGCAATTTTAACCCATCTTTGAATTTAGCGGGTTATGAGGGAATGGAAATACGAGTGAAAGGTGATGGTCAACGTTATAAGTTTATCTTGCGCTGCGAATCTAAGTGGGATGGAATTTCCTATTGCTATTCTTTCGATACTCAAAAAGATAGTTGGATTGATGTGCTGATTCCTTTTAGTGCGCTGATTCCTGTATTTCGTGCCAAGACTTTGAAGGATGCACCGCCTTTTGATGCTAGTCAAGTCTATGCCGTGCAACTTATGCTAAGTAAGTTTGAATATGATGGGGGACTAAATCCGCACTTTCAATCGGGAGGTTTTGCCCTGGAAGTGGAAACAATTAAGGCTTATGGTGGTGCGATTAAGCCACAATTCATGATGATAAGTTCGGCTGGTGTTACTCGTCCAAATCGTCCTGGTATTAATTTAGCAGAAGAACCACCCGCAGTAAGAATGAACGAGCAATTGGGAGGGATTCTCACTTGGAAATTGCGGGGAGAAGATGCAGTGAGAGAAAGTGGTATTCCTTATACAATTATCAGACCTTGTGCTTTGACTGAAGAGGCGGGGGGTAAAGCTTTAATGTTTGACCAGGGGGATAATATTCGGGGTAAGGTGAGTAGGGAAGATATTGCTGAACTTTGCTTGCAGACGCTGGAACAACCGAAGGCTGCTAATGTCACTTTTGAAGTGAAGGAAGGGGAAAATAGCGATTTTGATTGGGATAGTTTGTTTTTCCGATTGACTAAGGATAAATAACAAGATTTACGCTAAATTAGCGATTTTTTTGTGTAGGGGCGTTCGCGAAGCGTTCTCGTTCCCCGAAGGGGTTGCCGAAGGCTAGAGTAGCATTGCAGCGACAAACTTTGCCTTTTACCCGAATATTTATATCGCAATGCTTCGCCCTGCTTTACGATAACAATAACCTAACGATCGCCATCCTATATCAAAATCTAACACCATTGCTTGCGATCGCTATCCTATATCAAAATCTAACACCATTGCTTGCGATCGCAATTACCCAACCTATTCCCATCATCCTATCTTTCTAGCCCTCATCTTCAAGATCGTCAGTGGTTAGCGGAGCCTGGGAAGTGTGGCGCACGTACAGCACATAAACTGTAGCCTCTCGAATAGTAAACAAAACTCGATAGATGTTTTTGGCTTTACCGTGAAGGAGTTGGCGCACTTCTTCGGGAAAAATCTCGTGTTCAATTGCTAAGGTACAGCGACGGGGTTTCTCTTGGAGAGTAGCAATTCCATTCATCAAACTGCGAAACCAGCAATCGGCAAATTCGGGATTCCATTCTCGATACCACTGATAAGCTTGTTCGATTTGGGCTTCAGCGATAGGGGTAATTTCAACCTGAAATGTCATATTTTTGTTGCATCTCTTGAATGAAATTGGACATCGGGCGGGTTTTTCCAGCCTTAAGTTCCTCGAAGCCCTGATGGATTCCGGCGATTGTTTCCAGTTGCTCGATTAGTTGGCGCAGTTTGATGGGGTCAAGTTTTTCGGGATCGAGAAAGGTAACAAGTACTTGAGTTCGAGCTATCACATTCTGTGGTATTTCAGTGAGTTCGATTTGTCCGTTTTGATAAATACCTGCAACGGTTTTCAGCATATAGGTAAGGGCGGGAGAAGAATTACTTTCAATTTTACTGCTAAAATAGGCGATTATCCAAGAATTCCCATCATAAGCATGTGAGATTGTGGAACTTAAACAAGTAACCAATGAACAACCTCCCCCTCGCTTAGTCATCAACCGTCAGCGGCGACAAGCTCAATATTTTATTGAAGAATTAGGTAATAATATCACCCTAGAAATGGTAGCTATCCCAAACGGTACTTTCCTGATGGGTTCCCCAGATACGGAAGAGGGGCATAGAGACAATGAATCTCCGCAGCATGAGGTAACGGTAAAATCTTTTTTCATAGGTAAATACCCAGTTACTCAGGCGCAATGGCAAGCTGTAGCTTCTCTACCTCAAGTTAATCGGGAATTAGAGCCAAATCCATCCAGGTTTAAAGGAGAAAATCGCCCTGTAGAATGTGTTTCTTGGTATGATGCGATGGAGTTTTGCTCCCGCCTCTCTATCAAAACTAGACGACAATATCGCCTCCCTAGTGAAGCTGAGTGGGAATACGCTTGTCGTGCGGGAACAACTACTCCGTTTCATTTTGGCGAAACGATTACTACAGATTTGGCTAATTATGATGGAAGAGACGATGAACTGGGTAAATGGAAAGGTTCTTATGGTAAGGGACCAAAGGGGATTTATCGGCGCGAAACAACACCTGTAGGAAGCTTTGGCGTAGCGAATAATTTTGGATTATACGATATGCACGGGAATGTCTGGGAATGGTGTGCTGACAAGTGGCACTCAAATTATGAAGCAGCGCCGATAGATGGTAGTGCGTGGGAGGAAGAGCAGGTAAATGAGATCTCTAATGATAATTATTTGTGGCTGTTGCGTGGTGGTTCCTGGTTCTACAATCCTGATTACTGCCGTTCCGCGTTTCGCGGCTTCTATGATCCCGGCGGCAGGCGCGTCAACGATATCGGTTTTCGGGTTGTGTGCGGCGTTGCGTGGACTCTGTAAGTAATTAGACTTATTGACAGTAAGTTCTCAAAAAGAGAACATAGAAGGGGAAATAATAAACAGATAAATATAATTATTTTATTTTTTATGGTAAATTATGCGTATTATCAAACGTCAGCCTCTTTTAGATTTCTCAGCAAAATATCCTCAAGCTGAAATCCCTCTTGATACTTGGTATCGAGTAGCCAAAAAAGCGACGTGGAAAAACTTAGCAGAGATTAGAGAAACCTATCCTTCTGCGGATTTAGTCGGTGAACATGTAGTTTTTAACATCAAGGGGAATGATTACAGACTAATTGTTTGGATTAACTTTCGCTACCAAATAATTTATGTCAGAGATATATTAACCCATGTAGATTATGACAAAGGGAAGTGGAAAAGATGAACTCTGTACTAGATCGTCAGGCATACGCAGAATTACTCTCAGATATTCAGCCTAGAGTAATTACTACAGAGGAAGAGAATGAATTTTTCCTTTCTGTAGTAGAAAAACTCATGGAACTGGAAGTAGATCTAACTCCGGAACAAGAGGAGTTACTGAAACTGTTGGTAACGCTGATAGAGAACTTTGAAGATCAGCATTATCAATTAAAACAAGCGACACCCCATGAAATATTAAATGAGCTGATGGCAGAGCGAAATCTCAAGCAAAAAGATCTCATTGGTGTGTTCAAATCTAAAGGAATTGCCTCAGAGGTGATCAATGGAAAAAGAAGCATTAGTAAAGCCCAAGCAAAAGAGTTAGGTCATTTTTTTAATGTTTCGCCAGCGGTATTCCTTTAATAGAGTGGGATGCGGCGGGCTTTGCGATCGCTCTTTTGTTGCATTTTATAGGACGATACTTACTGAGTATCTTAAAAAGCCTAATTAATTAACTAAGGCTAATATATCCCACCTATTTCAATATACATACGAACAACCTTGTATGGGCGAAGCATTCCGGGGATAACCTTTGTATTTCACCCAAATATTTATATCGGAATGCTTCGCCCTGCCCCTCGCGATCGCAATAATTTTTCGCCCTGCCTGACATTAACAATAACCCAAGCATCGCAATAATCTCTCAAAATCCTTCGCCCTACCTTGCGATAACAAAAGCAGAAAACATCCAAAAATAATTCGTGAAAAATAATCAAGGGTAAAAGGCAAAAGGGCAAAAATGTAAAGGGTTACAAAGTCCACGCCACGCCGCACACAAGCCGAAAACCGAGAGTGTTGAGGTCCCTGTCGCTCGGAATATAGTTGCCGCGAAACACGGAACGGCAGAAACCAGGATATTCGCAGCAGGAACCACCACGCAACAGCCGGGAATGATGATCATTCTCGTTGTTTTCTCCCCACACACTACCATCTATCGGCGCTCCTTCATAATTATCGTGCCACTCGTCACCACACCATTCCCACACATTCCCGTGCATATCGTATAATCCAAATTCATTTGCTACACCAAAGCTTCCTACAGGAGTTGTTTCCTGACGATATTCTCCTTTAAAACCCTTCCCGTAAGTATAGTTACCGTTATAGTTGGCTAATTTAGTGGTAATTGTTTCCCCAAAATGAAATGGCGTAGTTGTGCCAGCCCGACAAGCATATTCCCACTCAGCTTCACTAGGGAGGCGATAGGGTTGTCCGGTTTTGATAGAGAGGCGGGAGCAAAATTCCACAGCATCATACCAAGATACAGATTCTACAGGACGGTCTGCTCCTTTAAAATAAGATGGATCTGAGTTTAGTTCTCGATTCACCTGTGGTAGAAATGCGACAGCTTGCCATTGTGCCTGAGTGACTGAATATTTTCCCATAAAGAAGGGTTTAATTGTTACTCTATGTTGGGGAGATTCAGAATTACGGCGTTCAAGTTCATTTTCTGGGGAACCCATCATAAAACTACCTCCGGGAATGGCTACCATTTCTAGTTGAATTTCATTGTCTAATTCTTCGGTAAAACTCAAAGCTTCTTGCTGATGATAGTTGATTATCAGTTTTGTTTTTCTTCTTAACCAGCCTGTTTGTTTCAGTTCGATGGTGGCGACTTTAAATTGAAATGGGTTTAGGTCAAATTGTGGGTTTATTTCTGTTTGGGTAGTTTCTGTATCAAACTCGATAGTTGCCACTTCAAAATCAAAAGTTTGTAGAGGTGGGTAACCTTCAACCTGAGTAACTGTCTCTTGAGAGAAGAGTACCTTTCTTTGAAGTAATTCTCGCAAGACTCTAGTAGGGAAATTCAATTCTACATCATCTACTAAATAAGTAGGAAGCAACTCTGATGGATTAACTGCCGCTGGTGTTCTTAAAATTCGCTCCATCAGCCTTGCGTACTCCAATAAACTTGGCTCTTCCTGTAACTGAGGTGATAATTCTTCAGTAATCCGAATCAATCGCGCTAATTCCGCCCGAATTTCTGACTCACTTCGGTTTTCTCCACTATTACCACTACTAATTTCTAATAACTTATTAGCAATCTCCCGTACTACCTCCTTACACTTTTCATCTCCCAAATACACCATTGCCGCCCAGCGTTGTGCCTCTAATTCCTCTTGCCGTACTCCAGGATTAAGCCTACCTAAATAACTAACATAGTTAATTAAAACCCGGGCAACTTCCGCCATCCGCCGCTTGCCAAAACGAGGATTTTTTGCCATTTCCTCCAGCAAATATCCCCGCACATGAGTATCCATCGCGTAGAGTTCATAGCCTACCGGAGAACATAAATCAGATAGTAATAAATCAACTTCCGCTACCCAAGGAACTTTCTCACCTCGCAAAAATTCATTTCGTAAGTAATTAACTAATTCTGGAGTTAATACCAAAGGCAATGCCGCATGATAAGCCAATAACCGATAAGATTCATCAAAACGCCGCACAAATCTATCAACAGTTTGCTGTGCCTGTTCCCGCAATTCTGGTAATTGTGCTGAATCAGTCGTATTTGTCATGAGAGAGGCGAGTGGAGGTGTGGTAGGGGTTGACCTCGGATAATATCAATCGCATTACTTAATCCATTATCATCCATTTCATACATTGACACCAAATTAGCAATAATTTCTGCGGAAGTACCAATCCACCGTGTTTCAGGCATCGGATTTAACCAGGCAATTAAAGCAGTATATCGCTTTAATTGAAATAAAAAACTAGTAGTTGCCCGAATTCGTTTTAACTCCCGATACCCTCGTGCTGCACCTCCATCGCTGACAATCAATATACTAGTTTCATTATCGCAGCTTGCTAATGCGGTTTTGAGGGGAATAGGTTGTGTTAGATAAATATCTTGATAAAGACTAGCGGCTGGCACATTATGAAAATAGAAAATATCGACTTTTTCTGGTTGGAGAGAACTTTCATAAAGTGCTGTTTCAACTAAATCGCGACTAAAGCGATGAAAGGGAGTCATGGAGCCATTTTGATCGAGCAATAGCAACAAATGGGCATGATTTCTTTCTCGGCGACGATAGAGAGGAAAGAGGTAAAATCCTTGATGAGTAGCTTGCTCAATTGTCGCTGCTTCATCCAGTACATCCATTATGCCATCAGCCACTGGTTTGCGCAAATATCGCCAACGATAAACCATGGAACGACGCGAAATGGGATAATAAGTTTGTAATTCAGAGTTATCCTCATTTTCTATCAGTATCGGGGGTGATTGAATCGGTATTGATGCTAATTCTGGTTGAGGTTGTATGTCAGTAACAACTTCAGTAGTTGCTGGTGGTAATTCCATGGCTTCTTCCACCCTCTTGCGATGAGACTGAGATTCGGGTGGTGAAGTAGGAAACTTTTCCGGCTGTTTAGGTGTAGTAATAGTGAGGAGAGATTGCCAGATTTCCTCAAACTGACTTTGTTGCACTCGCGAGTGACACCATAAAATTTTTAATGTTTCTCCTAATGCTTTTTCATCCTCTCCAAACCCACCCTCAATTGTTTTTCGCGCTGCCAAAAGTTCTCCCACACCAAGTTTAAATCCTTCTTGGCGTAAGCGAAGGAAGGCACGAGGTAGCAAATTTTGGGGGTTAAAAGAGTTCATACTGAAATTTTGCACTATTTTCAGGTAAATTTGGCATTAATTTAGATAATCTGATAACCTGATAACCCGATAACCCGATAACCAGATAACCAGATAACCAGATAACCCGACAACCCGACAACCCGACAACCCGACAACCCGACAACCCGACAACCCGACAACCCGA
>NZ_JAMZMM010000193.1:7629-11603 GCF_024178385.1 Limnofasciculus baicalensis BBK-W-15
CAGTGGTTAAAACCACTGTCTAACAGCTAAAGTCGGTTGAAACCGACTGAAGAAGAATTTTAGTCGGTTTCAACCGACTTTAGCTATGAGACAGAGAATTTATTCTCTGTCGGATTATCGCCGAAGAATTTATTCTCTGTCGGATTATCGCCTAAACACTTAATATTATCAAGCCTTAGCATATTTTTTCCAATCTTGCTGAAGCTTAAACAACAACTCTCGATAAGGCAACAGTTGATCTTTTTCCAGTTGTTTAGGATTATAAGGCTTTGAATCAAATGTATGGAGTGCTTTCAGCCAATCCAAAAATTCGCTGGTTCCCGGTTTCTTAAACAGTCCACCTTCATTCCATACATGGAGAAAGCGATTAATTGCTATCGTTACCAAATCAGACGATGGTGGTGTTTCTCCAGAAAGTTGGTAGTGTTTATCCACAATTTCCTGCAATTGTTCCGGATTGTTAGGAAAGTCTAGATAGTGATAGAGACAACGGCGGAGAAATGGTGCGGGCAAATTACCTTTTTCTTTATTACTAGTAATAATCGTAATTGGTTTTTCCCTAGCCGTAACTGTTTCTCCTGTTTCCTTAATTTTGAATTCCCAAGGCTCATCTAATACAGCTAGCAAGTCATTGGGAAAATCTAAGTCAGCTTTATCTATTTCATCAATTAACACTACTGCGGGAGAATCCTGCAATCTAAATGCTTTCCCTAAAGCCCCAAATTTACGATAATGTTTGGCGTTAGCAGGATTGCGATTTATCCTTACCTCCTTTTCCCCATCATCAGTTTCAGTTTCATTTACTAACTCGACTGGTGCTACTTTCTGAGTTTGAACATCATGCAATCGGAGGATAGCATCATATTCATAAAGTCCATCTTGTGCTTTAGTTGTTGAGCGTATATCCCAACGATAAAGGGGTATTCCTAATTCATAAGCCACCGCTGAAGCTAGGCGAGTTTTTCCGCACCCAGCATCTCCTTCTAATAATAATGGTCGTCTGAGATAGATTGCTAAGTTTACAGCTTTCTTTAATTGTGGAGAAACCACATAAGGTTCTGGTTTAGTTGGTGAATCTGGGTGTGGATTTTCCATTTGGTAATTAAAATTACCTGTAAATTCTAATCTTTGCCATCCTGTCATATCTTAAAATCCCTCTCCAAAATAGAACAAATAGTATCTGGCGTACCTTCACTTTCGCGATGAATCTGCTTGGCTAACTTTAAACTTTCTGCATTAGACAATCCTCGAAAATTAATTAACCATTTTTTGATATCCTCCACTGTCCAATCTGGTAGTGGTAGTTCAATAGCCTTGCCTGATTGAAATGTATCTGCTGTACAAAAACAAGGTGACAAATACGAACAATCATCGAAAACTTTACTTTTGGCGACAAGTGCCACGATAAATCTAATTTTACCAAATTCTCCAAAGATAGGATTAAGATCGCTAATTAAAGGATGCCAAAATTCCTTGATAAACCAATCTAAGAAATTTTCTTGGTCAATTACACTATCCCAATTTTCAACTCTAATAAATATAGTACTACCACCCCGGAGAGATAAGCAAAGTCTCTCTATACTCTTTGGCAAACATGCTCCTGAATCTGAGCTTAAATGACTTGCCAATCGTTTAGAAAACTCCACCTCATTAAATTCAGAAATTGGCGAACCTAAGTCGATGGGATAAGATCGGAAATCCCCAATAATATCATCTCCCACTTTGCGATCGCGAACCATCAAATCTAACACTTCATCAAGACAGTAACAGCCCTTCTGTTTTGTACTTCTTTGTAAAAACAAAAGAATCGCCCCACTAGCATCATCCAATTTATTATTAATTGAATTGGCAATCTTTTTGGCTTGATGAAAGTCAATCTTTTGAAAGCTTTTCTCTAAGTTTAAGTAACGGATATTTGGGCTATAATTACTGCGTTCCAATTCCTTAAGCTGCTTGTCTATATCTTGGATATCCTTCAAAAGCCTTTGTGCTTTTCTTTCCAGTTTTAATTCATCATCGTGATTGATAACTTCCTCCAACTGATACTCTACCTTAGCAAGTTCTTCTTGTTTTGTCGCTATACGCTTTGTCAGATATTCTCTTGTTATCTCAGTACCTACTGTCATGATTGCAGCTATTTATTATATACTCAATTAACCAAATAAAATCTATTATCCGTAGGGTGCGTTATGCCAATAACTTGCACGCCTTCCGATAACCCGACAGTGGTTAAAACCACTGTCTAATAGCTCAAGTCGGTTGAAACCGACTGAATGAGAGTGTTAGTCCATTTTAATGGACTTAAGTTATTAGGTGTTGAATTAATTCCATGGCGGATTTTCTTGCTCTACTGACAATTAGACAAGTTATCAGTTATGCTACGCTAATGCACCATTCCCACTATATATAATGTAGCTCCATAAGTCCAGATCTAGCAATAAAATTTATCAGGGATTCAGTTTAGCTTTGAGATTTTGAATTTCCTGCAAAAGCCTTTCTGCCCTTCTTTCAAATTTTAATTCTTCATCTTGACTGATAACTTCCTCCAACTGAGATTAAACTTTAGCTAATTCTGCTTCCTTGGCAGCTATACGTTTCTTATAAAACTCATTATGGGGATTATCGGGTAGTGGTGGAGATTGAGGAAGAGTAACTGAAATAGCGGGTTGAGTCGGTAAAACATCAGATTCATCCAAATTAAACAATTGCCCTCCCTGATTATCCGCCCAACGGAGATACAAAATGGGACGATACCACTGATTCCATTCAATTCCCATCGCACTTTGTCCCCGCCGCAAAGCCACAGCTAAGGAATCTTTTTCTCCCAAAGAACGATAAAAATATTCAGAAAAAGCACTAGCAGCAGATACACTAACAGAATAAGTCATTGCCACCACAGCCGGAATACCTTTACCAATCAAATTCTGCGCCACCCCATTAAAAACACTCTCACTCAAACGAGACATCCCACTCCGGCAACTACTCAACACAACCAAAGCAATTCCCTCTCCTGAATTACCTTCTTCTCGACGCTGTAAATTACCTAATAATTCACCAATTTCTCTAGCACTTACAAAATCAGCTTTTCTCGCTGATTTCTGAAATACCAAATAACCTTGAGCTTCTCCCAATGTAGCACCACATCCACACTGAGTTTCCTTTTGTTTATAAGCTTTCCGACATCCCATTTCATTACACCGCTTGCCAAAAAAGCCATGCCCATCAAAATGGATAACATGAGGAAGTTTCCCTGTTATTTGCCGCAATCCATCCAATGTGGGAGGATCAAGAAAATCCAGTTTAACTTTCCCTTCCGCCTCAGCCTTTTGCAATCCAGAAGCAATCGCTTTTCGTTCAAGAGGAGGTAAAGATGGCAGCCCTATATTCTTATCGCCAATACCCGAAGAAATCAATAAGATATTAAGACGAGCAACTGATGGTAAATTAGGAGGAGGACTTTGATAAGCAATATAGCGAGAAAAAGTTACACCTTGATGAGCTAAAAAATCATAATCATTATGAAGTAACTCCCAACGATAATCAGTCAAACGGATATATTTAGGAGCATCTGAAGGGAACCGCAAGCGAATATGTAAAAAAGTGCGATCGCGTTTTGCATCTCTTACCCCCATCTCAATCACTTGCTGAATCTTTTGACCTAATATTTGATATAATCTACGCCCAATATTAGCCAAATATTGAGGAGGAAAAGCACTCTTATCAGACAGTAAAAGTCCCTCTCTTACCATCCAATCTTCTTCAGCTTCCGGAAAATTATCCCCATTAAACTTAGTTGACTCTAACACCTTAACAACAGTAAAACTTCTATCCTGAATATCGGTAGTTTCACCATCAACAAAAGGCAAATCAGGTTGGTAATGGACTTCTCCCGAAGCACCCTCCACACTCACCTTAAAACAATCTTTATTCCCTTCAATAGGCAAAAACCGCAACTCCAATAGATTCTTTTACCC
>NZ_JAMZMM010000194.1 GCF_024178385.1 Limnofasciculus baicalensis BBK-W-15
CCCCTTATGTTGCGATTTATAAATTTTATGCTACAGACTCTTGACTTTTGTCTAAAGGCTTGCGTTGTTAAAGCCATAAAGAGAAGTTGATTAGGTAGAATCAGTAAAATTTTAATTTTTGTTAACTGATTCTAAAGAGTTGGTAACTAACGACATATCATCTAACAACAGAAGCTAATCCCTAAATGAATGATTCATTCAGAACGGGGATGTTTGTTTCCCAGGGAAAGTGGCGCTATTGGCGGTGCTTTCCTCTCTTTAGTAAAATCCAACTTCCCTTTGGGTATTTCTAGTTCCTTGTCTAGAGAGGAGATTCCTCATGGTAGCTCGCCCTCCTGAGCGGGAGGCAAAAGCCAAGGTAGTAGTCGATAAAGACCCGGTTCCCACTTCCTTTGAGAAGTGGTCTAAGCCAGGTCATTTTGACCGTACCTTAGCTAAAGGTCCCAAAACCACAACTTGGATTTGGAACCTTCACGCCAACGCTCACGATTTTGATAGTCATACAAGTGACCTCGAAGATGTTTCGCGCAAGATCTTCAGTGCGCACTTCGGTCACCTAGCAGTTGTTTTTGTCTGGTTGAGCGGCATGTATTTTCATGGCGCTAAGTTTTCCAACTACGAAGCTTGGTTAAGCGATCCGCTCAACATCAAACCTAGCGCTCAAGTTGTTTGGCCTGTTGTCGGTCAAGGAATTTTGAACGCGGATGTCGGTGGAGGATTCCACGGCATCCAAATCACATCTGGGTTCTTCCAGATTTGGCGTGCTTCTGGTATTACTAATTCCTACCAGCTCTACTGCACAGCAATCGGTGGTCTAGTAATGGCTGGCCTAATGCTGTTCGCTGGTTGGTTCCACTACCATAAGAAAGCTCCAAAGCTGGAATGGTTCCAAAACGTGGAATCGATGATGAACCACCACTTAGCCGGGTTGCTTGGTTGCGGCTCTCTAGGTTGGGCAGGTCACCAGATCCATGTTTCTCTGCCTATCAACCAGCTATTGGATGCAGGCGTGGCACCGAAGGACATTCCTTTGCCCCACGAGTTCCTGTTTGACAAAGCTTGGATGGCGGAACTATATCCCAGTTTTGCCCAAGGTTTAACACCATTCTTTACATTGAATTGGGGTGTCTATTCAGACTTCCTGACATTCAAAGGTGGTTTGAACCCAGTAACGGGCGGATTGTGGTTGTCCGATACAGCGCACCATCACTTAGCGATCGCAGTACTGTTTATCGTTGCTGGTCACTTCTATCGGACAAACTGGGGAATTGGTCATAGCTTTAAAGAAGTTCTGGAAGCTCATAAAGGTCCCTTTACTGGCGAAGGCCACAAGGGAATGTATGAAATCTTCACGAATTCCTGGCACTGCCAGTTGTCTTGGAACTTAGCAATGCTTGGTTCTCTGACAATTATCGTGGCTCACCACATGTACGCGATGCCTCCGTATCCGTACCTAGCCACAGATTACGGCACACAGCTATCCATCTTCACCCATCACATGTGGATTGGGGCATTCTGTATCGTGGGAGCTGCTGCTCACGCAGCAATCTTCATGGTGCGGGACTATATCCCATCACAACACCAAAACAACCTCCTGGATCGGGTACTCCGTCACCGGGATGCCATTATCTCTCACCTGAACTGGGTGTGCATATTCCTAGGCTTCCATAGCTTCGGTCTGTACGTTCACAACGACACGATGCGGGCTTGGGGTCGGACACAGGATATGTTCTCCGATACGGCAATTCAACTACAACCCGTATTCGCCCAGTGGTTACAAAATATCCATGCCTTAGCACCTGGCGGAACTGCTCCCCATGCGCTGGCTCCAGCTAGCTATGCCTTTGGCGGCGATGTCATCGCTGTGGGCGGTAAAGTGGCAATGATGCCAATCGCTCTGGGTACGGCGGACTTTATGGTTCACCATATTCATGCCTTTACCATCCACGTTACAGTTCTCATTCTCCTCAAGGGCGTTTTATATGCCCGTAGTTCTCGTTTAGTTCCAGACAAAGCCCAGCTCGGCTTCCGCTTCCCTTGCGATGGTCCGGGTCGCGGTGGTACTTGCCAGGTATCGGCTTGGGACCATGTGTTCCTAGGTCTGTTCTGGATGTACAACTCCATCTCAATTGTGATTTTCCACTTCTCGTGGAAGATGCAATCAGATGTTTGGGGATCGGTATTACCAGATGGCTCGGTATACCACCTCACTGGTGGCAACTTTGCTACTAGCGCCATCACCATTAACGGTTGGTTGCGCGACTTCCTGTGGGCGCAAGCTTCTCAGGTAATTAACTCCTACGGAACTGCTCTGTCTGCTTATGGCATTCTGTTCCTAGGCGCTCACTTCATTTGGGCTTTCAGCCTAATGTTCTTGTTCAGTGGTCGCGGCTACTGGCAGGAATTGATCGAATCGATTGTTTGGGCACACAACAAATTAAAAGTTGGTCCAGCAATTCAACCCCGCGCTCTGAGCATCGTTCAGGGTCGCGCTGTGGGGGTAGCTCACTACCTCCTAGGAGGAATCGTTACCACATGGTCGTTCTTCCTGGCACGAATCCTATCAGTAGGATGACGGCTGTTTGAACTGATAGCGAATCTATTAAGTAAGACATAATCAATGTGTCTTACCTCCCCTAGACCCAAGTAAACCTGGAACTTCGGTTCCAGGGGGTCACAGGAAAAATGAGCAGCTCTATCAAGCATTAGTCTCAAAAGTCAGCGAGTAGGATTTCCTAAGAAAGATGGCAACAAAATTTCCAAAATTTAGCCAGGACCTCGCTCAAGATCCCACAACACGTCGGATCTGGTATGGAATTGCCACGGCTCACGACTTTGAAAGCCACGATGGCATGACAGAGGAAAATCTATATCAAAAGATTTTTGCCTCTCACTTCGGTCATCTAGCAATCATTTTCTTATGGGTTTCCGGCAACCTCTTCCATGTGGCCTGGCAAGGTAACTTTGAAGAGTGGATCAAAGATCCCCTAAGCGTCCGTCCTATCGCCCATGCGATTTGGGACCCCCAATTCGGTCAAGGGGCAGTTGATGCCTTTACCCAAGCAGGAGCTACTAGCCCTGTTGATATTGCCTACTCCGGTGTTTATCACTGGTGGTACACCATCGGGATGCGGACAAACGGTGACCTTTACCAAGGTTCTGTGTTCCTGCTAATCCTGTCAGCGATCTTACTGTTCGCTGGTTGGTTGCACTTACAACCCAAGTTCCGCCCTAGTCTTGCTTGGTTCAAGAATGCTGAATCTCGCCTAAACCACCACCTAGCTGGTTTGTTTGGTGTCAGCTCTTTGGCTTGGACTGGACACCTAGTTCACGTTGCGATCCCCGAATCTCGCGGACAGCACGTAGGCTGGGATAACTTCCTGTCCGTTATGCCCCACCCAGCAGGCTTGGCTCCCTTCTTCACAGGGAACTGGGGTGTATATGCAGAAAATCCCGATACGGCTGGACAAATATTCGGCACCTCTGAAGGCGCAGGCACAGCAATTCTCACGTTCTTGGGTGGTTTCCATCCTCAAACTGAGTCCCTGTGGCTGACTGACATGGCTCACCACCATTTGGCGATCGCTGTGCTGTTCATCGTTGCTGGTCACATGTACAAGACCAACTTCGGTATTGGTCACAGCATGAAGACCATCATGGATGCTCACAGACCTCCTAGTGGTAAGTTGGGTGATGGTCACAAGGGAATGTATGACACTTACAACAATTCCCTTCACTTCCAATTAGGCTGGCACTTGGCATGTTTGGGTGTAGTCACCTCTCTGGTGGCTCAACACATGTACTCTCTGCCTCCTTACGCTTTTATTGCCAAGGATTACACCACCATGGCAGCACTCTATACCCATCACCAGTACATTGCTGGATTCCTGATGGTTGGTGCTTTTGCTCATGGTGCAATATTCCTAGTACGGGATTACGATCCTGTCAGCAATAAGAACAACGTGTTGGCACGGGTTCTGGATCACAAGGAAGCTATCATCTCTCACTTGAGCTGGGTATCCTTGTTCCTGGGCTTCCACACATTAGGTATATACGTCCACAACGACGTAGTAGTTGCCTTCGGCACTCCTGAAAAGCAGATTCTAATCGAGCCTGTTTTTGCGCAGTGGATTCAAGGCGCTCACGGTAAGCTCCTCTATGGATTTGATACTTTACTATCTAATCCTGACAGTATTGCTTACACTGCCTTCCCCAACCACGGCAACGTCTGGTTATCGGGTTGGCTAGATGCCATTAACAGTGGCACTAACTCTCTGTTCCTAACTATAGGACCTGGCGATTTCTTGGTTCACCATGCGATCGCACTTGGTCTCCACACCACCACTTTGATTCTGGTCAAGGGTGCGTTGGATGCACGGGGTTCCAAGCTGATGCCGGATAAGAAAGACTTCGGCTATGCTTTCCCTTGCGATGGTCCTGGCCGTGGCGGTACATGCGATATCTCTGCTTGGGATTCCTTCTACCTCTCCATGTTCTGGATGCTGAACACCATTGGTTGGGTAACCTTCTACTGGCATTGGAAGCATCTCTGTGTCTGGCAAGGTAACGTGGCTCAGTTCAATGAAAGTTCTACTTACATCATGGGCTGGCTCCGCGATTACCTCTGGCTGAATTCTTCTCAGTTGATTAACGGTTACAACGCCTACGGAACTAATAACCTGTCTATCTGGGCTTGGATATTCCTACTCGGACACCTAGCTTGGGCAACTGGTTTCATGTTCCTGATTAGCTGGCGCGGTTACTGGCAAGAGTTAATCGAAACTCTGGTTTGGGCACACGAGCGCACTCCTCTAGCGAGCTTGGTTCGCTGGAAGGATAAGCCAGTGGCTCTGTCCATTGTTCAGGCTCGCGTGGTTGGTTTAACCCACTTCACAATTGGTTACTTCGTTACCTATGCGGCCTTCTTGATTGCCTCTACTGCTGGTAAGTTCGGCTAAGGTTAGTTGAATCCTAGTTTTGTTAGGTAATTTAAAAATATCCTCTGCCTTCGGGTGGGGGATTTTTTTTTGAGACTTGGTGGGATATTTCAATTTTGTATAATGGGGGTAGTATTGAATCCTTTCGTGTAGTATTTTTTTAACACATGGGGGTAGTATTGAATCCTTTCGTGTAGTATTTTTTTAACACAGAGGTACGCAGAGGTTTTCACAGAGGTACACAGAGGGAAGGGAGGAAGATATTGGTAAGGATTTATAGTCATGCTTCAGAAATATAGGACAAAATCATGACATCAAAACTTTATGATATAGATTTTTATGCTTGGACTTTGGAGCAATCACAGCTTTTGCAAGAGGGTAAGTGGCAATCATTGGATATTACAAATTTGGTGGAGGAAATCGAGTCGTTGGGTAAGCAACAAAGGCAAGAATTAAGAAATAGACTTGGTATTTTGATTGGACATCTCTTGAAGTGGGAGTATCAGTCTGAAATGCAGAGCAAAAGCTGGAAGGCAACAATTCGTGAACAGCGCAAAGAAGTATTGAGATTATTAAAAGAAAACCCTAGTTTGAAGTCTTATCTGGGAGAAGCGATTACTGATGCTTATGAGTCAGGGCTGGCTCTTGTTGTGAGAGAAACTCCATTGGATTATCCGCAGCTTCCTTTAGAATGCCCCTACTCTACTGCACAAATTCTCGATCCGGCTTTTCCTGAAGGGTTATAATAGACAGATGTAACAGATCTGGCTTTGGTAAGGAGTAATCATTTATAATGCTTGTGTTTTTTATCCACGGAGTTGCAACCAAAAATGCTGGTTATTCAAAAGAATTAGAGACTTTAGTTAAAGATGAATTTATTAAAAAAAATCACCCATTTCCTTTGCTCATAACTACTACTGGAATAGTCGTGGTGCAGCTCGCTTAATTGCGGCTAACCTTCTCGGTGACTACAGCACTATAGACTCTAAAACAATAGACACAGAATAGGCATAGCCGCAATCGCAGCTATTAGCCTAATATACATCGCAAATTAACATGAATAGAAGATACAAGAGCTACTGTATTCATCCCTGCTACTAGAAGCATCCTTGTTTACTCTACCTATTGCAAGTCAATTATGGATGAAGAACTCAATCTGATTCAATCTGAAAAAATGGATAGTGCTTCTGGCATAATCAATAACAAATTTAACTCTATATTCAGTTCAGATAATTAAGATGTGCGATCGATATTCACAAGACAAACGGAAGCTAGAACCAGGTACATTATGGAATAGCACCATTCAGCAAACTGAACACGCCATCAACTGCGGCGCACTTCTATCAATACCTACAGAATATGAATTTGTCGAACAAGACGGGATTCGTTTCCTGGTGCGAATTCTCACCAGCCTACAACGTAAAGACGAAGCAAAGAAACAACAAGATAAAAAAACTACTACCTCTGGCAAAGAATTCAATCCATTTCTGCCATACGAAGAAGATTTATTTGTAGCTGATATTTCCGATACACATCTATGTTTGCTGAATAAATTTAATGTTATCGACCATCATCTCCTGATAGTTACTCGTGCCTTTGAAGAACAGGAAAGCTTCCTCACAGGACAAGATTTTGAGGCGATGTGGGCATGTTTAGCAGAAATTGATGGCTTGGTATTCTACAATAGTGGAAAAATGGCAGGTGCAAGTCAGCGACACAAGCATTTACAATTAGTGCCATTACCACTAGCGCCTGATGGAGCGAAAATTCCCATTCAACCTGCGATCGCATCTGCTAAATTTGAAGATGGTATTGGCAAAATATCACAGTTTCCCTTTAATCACGCGATCGCCAAACTAAACCCTACTTGGGCAGAATCTCCCACCGACGCGGCTGAAGCCACAATGGAATATTATCACAGCCTACTCCTCCATGTCGGATTAATTGGGAATGACTCAATTAATTATGGGCAGGATTCCCGTCCATACAATCTGCTGGCTACAAGAGAGTGGATGATGATTGTACCGCGATCGCAAGAAGATTTCCAGTCCATCCCCGTTAATGCCTTGGGTTTTGCAGGTGCGATGCTGGTGCGGAATGAGGCACAGATGAAATTGTTGAAAGATTTAGGTCCGATGAGTATTTTAAAGCATGTGGCGCGAAGGGCTTGGGCAACGGATGGGTAACGGATGTAACGGATGAGGTGTACTTCATAAACTTGCAATCTGCTGTAATAGGTGACAGCAGAATTGACACTCCCCGGTATGGCAGGGCTGACACCTGGAGATTACAGTGGTACGTTTTCTGAAGATGCCAAGTTAAGTAAATTTGAACCATACCTGGCAGAAATTATTCCAGTATTAAATTTACCCATCTCTAAATGATTCTCCGATCCCCTTGACATTTGACTTCTGTGGGGTTATTATAGTAGAGTGGGAATCTGTGGGTTCCTGGAAGGTGTGTTTCCATCGCGAAAATAATCTCACTTGTCGGTTTTTCCAGAAAGCACTGCGCTTTTAATATATAGTTCTTTTTGATCGGGATTTGGGTTTTAACGCTCATAGCGCAAAGGTTAGCGCAAAGGTTTGTGTGTGTTATTTGGGATGGGGAAGGGGCGATCGCAATTTACGCGATACGCTAATATCTCTATTTAAGATGGAACTATTGGTTTTTGCGATATCGCATCAGGACTGGTTTTGATCGCATATTACTGATTTTCCCGATAATATCCGCTATATCCGCTACCCCATCCGTTGCCAAATTTTCCACCACACCTCTTGACAGTTGACATTTTCACAGCTAAACTAAAAGAATGGGAAACTGTGCGCCCTAAAAAATACCTTTGAATAACCTAAATAACCTCAACGATTATTTTTCCGAGCCGCCCCTACATAACAGCAATAACAATCGGATTAATCAAAAAACCTCAAACCTGCCCTGCTACCATAACTTAAGCCCAAAATTGGTGTGCGTTAAGCTTAACCTACCCGACTAAAATTAAAAAAGACGCGATCGCATGGCAAGAGTCTTAACGATAACCGAAGCAATCAAAACCCTTGGGCAGATTGAGGCAAAGCTGGGTATCCGTCTCTCAGAAGATTCCTCTTTTTTCACCGAATGGCTGGGGACATTGCCTGAATTATCGGGTGGCGATCGCGATAGACTAGATCGGGTGCGCCACAATTACCTGTATCAGAGTGGAGATGGTATCCTCTTGGAAGAAACCATTAAAATGGTTATATTATCTCCATTACTGGAATTGGCGGGATTTTACCAAGCACCCTACAAGTTTCGGGCGGAAGTGAGTGTGGAAGTAGAGGCAATAGGAGATGGGGATGAGGTATTGCGAGGCAGAATTGATGCGCTAGTCGTGCAAAATCGGCTGTGGGTGGTATTGATTGAGGCGAAGAAAGCGACGTTTGATTTGGAATTAGCGCTACCGCAAACCTTGGCTTATATGGCTGGAAATCCTGAACTAGAGAAACCTCTGTTTGGATTGATTACTAATGGTAGCAGTTACTTGTTTGTGAAGCTTTTGGGTAAGGAGTATGGCGTTTCTGATTTATTCGGCACTCGTTCTCAACATCGGAATAACTTGTGTGAGGTTTTGAAGATTTTGAGGCATTTGGGCAGTTTAGTGGCAGCGTAATCTTTTTTTTGTTTCCGCCACTCACCAAAACCCCATCCGTTACATCCGTTACCCCATCCGTTGCCCAAGCCTCTTGACATTTGACTGTCGCTAAGTTATTATGGGATAGTGGGAATCTGTGGGTTCCTGTAAAGTGAGTTTTTAACCCCAGAATAAACTCGGCTATCATTTTATTCTTCCCTTTACTACCGAAGTTTATTTTTATCGATCCGCACAAGGCGACAAAAGAGTGAAAAGTTAAGAAGTGTAAAGTGTAAGAGGACAAAAGAGCAAAGCGCTACTTAGTCCTCGGCACACCGCAGACAATACGGAATCCGATGCCGTTGTACAACCTCTCGTCCCAATTGTACCTATTGCGATTCTAACTGCGACAGTACCTCGGATAGTTATACCACGAACCACCGCGCAGGAGCCGGATATTTATATTATTTTTATCTATCCACGGACTTCCATCATTAGGAGCGTTCGTGTAATTGCCTCGCCACGTATCGGCACACCACTCCCAAATATTCCCGTGCATATCGTATAGCCCGAAAGAATTAGCTAAACCAGAGCTACCTACTTCAGTAGTTGATTTTCGATAAATTCCTTTTGGCTCTTTACCATAGACATAATTACCGTTGTAATTAGCTAAATCGGTAGTAATGGTTTCGCCGAAGTGAAAGGGTGTGGTCGTACCCGCTCGACAGGCATATTCCCATTCCGACTCGCTAGGTAGTCGATAATTCCGTCCTGTAGACTTACTCAGTCTAGCACAAAATTCTTCTGAATCATACCATGAAATTTGTTCTACTGGCAAATTATCTCCTTTAAAGTGGGATGGATTGGGTTCTAATGAGCGATTTACTTGAGGTAAACCCGCCACAACTCGCCACTGTGCTTGGGTTACGGGGTATTTGCCCATGAAGAAGGGTGGTACTGTTACTTTATGTTGGGGACTTTCATAGTTAAGATGTCCTTCTTCTGATTCCGGTGAACCCATCATAAATGTACCACCGGGGATAGAAACCATTTCCAAGGTGACACCATTACCGAGATTTTCGGGAAAATACTCAGCTTTACTGGTAGTGCGGTTTGTTTCTTTTCCCTCTCTATCTACTGTAATTACATCAAATTGAAATATCTGTAAGGAATCTCTGGGAAAAGTCGATATTTGGGTGTAGGGGTGAAGCATTGGCGCGACTAAATCATTCGGAGAATCAGGATTTTTATCAGCCAATGCTTCACCCTTCTCTGATTTTGGCGACAATTCCCCTGATGGAGATACTGGCTTTTGGCTGGAAGTTTGGGATCTAGAGCCTGATGGATTGGTTATAATTGGCGACGAAGTGGTTTCTCTTGAGTATATTTTGCG
Organism: Limnofasciculus baicalensis BBK-W-15; assembly: GCF_024178385.1. GTDB lineage: Bacteria > Cyanobacteriota > Cyanobacteriia > Cyanobacteriales > Coleofasciculaceae > Limnofasciculus > Limnofasciculus baicalensis. The sequence continues at coordinate 9,941 of NZ_JAMZMM010000194.1, forward strand.
GATAATTCGTTTATAACCTTTCAAAGCCTCTGGGTTAGCAGGAGATACAGCTAAAACCCGAATCCATAACTGTTCTGCTAATTCTAGCTCATCTTCAACTTCAGCCGTGAGTGCATCTTTTATCAGAGTGGCAATATCATTTCCAGTTGCTTGTCGCGGTAATAAAATAAGATGGAGTTTCGTCGCAGGTTCCGCTATCGCATAAGGAGTTTGGCGCAGTTTCCCGTAATAACGATTAATTTCCGGCACTCGATACTGTAAATGCTGATATAATCGCTCCACCGTAGCACAATTACCCTCACCCTGAATCCGCAAAGCTTCCAAGAGGGAATGGGTAAAAGCGCCTTGGGCTAACTCCTTAATTTCCCAAGATACTTCCTTCGGACTACAAGCAGAAATAGTAATTATGCCTGTATGCCTTTCCTCGCCAATCCCCAAGCCATCCCGACTACCTTCATTACGACAAGCATCTAATAATAATATGACATTATCGGCACCCGATCGCCGCAATCGTTCGGAAACATAACTAACGGAAATGGCAGTATGTTCGATATCCCCTGGATCGACATCAAAGGGCATGAGATAATCTCTCTCATTATGACGCTGACCGTGACCTGCAAAGAAAAACCAGAGATTATCTCCTGCTTCCAGTAAAGGTTGCTCAAAGTTACTCCGCAGAAACCGCCTGAGATTAGCAAAACTAGGTTGACTGGGAATCGCACCTGCGATTTTAGGCGAATCTTCAGTAAAGAGGAATACCTTATCAAAACCTACCTCTTCCAGGAAAAAATCCCGCATCGACTCCGCATCGCGTTTGGCATAGCGGAGCGATCGCAAATTATTATACTCGTTAATGCCGATTGCGATCGCCCAATTTTTAGCCATATCCTACCTTAACTCCTCAAACCAGCCGTGGAATAAATTCCACGGCTAACAGTGAAAGTCCATTGAAATGGACAAAAAAAATATATATATTATGCAGTCGTCTAAAGACGACTTTAGCTGTGAGACAGTGGTTTTAACCACTGGCGGATGATGGCAACTGGTGCAAAATATGAGTTTAGGGATTTTGTCCAGAATCTTTGCGCTTGAATCTCAGGAGAATCCCGCCTTCCTCGGCTAACTTACCGCCGCCGATACCTAAAAGACTGACTTGCCCTTCTCCATTAATCTTAACTGACAGTTCTACTTCATCCAAGACCATCCCCGATTGGCGATTTTCGGCTTCGGTGAATAAATCTTCCACCACTTGGAGGAAATCAGTCATTTCCTTTTTTAACTGATTAAAGGGAATTGGTACTCTTTTGTTTTTGGATGTGGGAGGGGTTTTGGATTTAAGTGTTGTGCCGATATCTTTAGTGCCATCTCTTGCGCCATCGGGGGTTTCGTCGGTGATAATCCAGAGGGTGTTGGTGTCTGTCATGGGGTTGAGGGTGTTGATGTGGTTTTTTTTTTGAAACGCAGAGGTACGGAGAGGGGGGGGGGGGGGGGGCGCGGGGGGGGGATGGGGCTTTTTTTTAGACACCGGTGTGCCTGTTAGACGACTGTCGCTTCTCCCGCTATTCCCCTTGTGACGATCTGGGGGGTGCGCCTTGCTTATAAAAAAAAATACAGATGTTCTAGCAGGACACGCTCGTGACCGCGATACAACACTCT
>NZ_JAMZMM010000019.1:0-2714 GCF_024178385.1 Limnofasciculus baicalensis BBK-W-15
TATAAATACTATTATAATCCCAAATTATCAAAGACGAGTTTTTTATAAATATGTTCCCAACCATATCTAATAAGTCAGATAAATATATTTTTTTAAATTGAAATTGAAATATTGCACCATTCTCACCTGGCAGTTAAAAGCACATTTCAATAAAACCACATCTCAGCACCCTCACAAGAGATAGCTTCCGTATAAACAATACCAACACAACCAGATATGATATTAGCTATTCCCCATTTTATATTCCCCATTCCCAACAACGCAATTCAATTTAGCCCCTTCTAACTTTACTCCTCTGAGATTAGCTCCTTGTAAGTTCGCTTTAGTCAAATTCGCCCACCGGAAATCGGCTCCTTCTAAGTCAGCATTACTCAGATTAGCGCCAAAAAGGTAACTCCCACTTAAATGAGTAAAACTAACATTAGCCCCAATTAAGTCAACTTTATAAAGGTGTGCCCCAATTAATTCTGCTTCGTGAAGATTAGCGTTACAAAGGTTAGCTTGATTCAGATTTGCATCAACTAAATTAGCAAAACTCAGATTAGCCCGTCTCAGATTAGCCTCATCGAGATCCGCACCTTTCAAATTAGCACCTCTGAGGTTAGCGCCAATTAGATTAGCGTTGCTCAAATCAGCTCCTTTCAGATTAGCACCCGTAAGATCAGCTCCAATTAAATTAGCTTCCCTCAAATCGGCGTGACTGAGATCTGCTTCAATTAAGTTAGCGTCAATTAGAGATACTTCAATTAAGTTAGCTTGACTAAGATTAGCCTGACTGAGATTAGCTTGATTTAGATTCGCCTGATTTAGATTCGCCGCAATCAATCTAGCCAAACTCAGATCTGCTTGTTTCAGATTACTTCCTATCAAATTAGCCCCTCTGAGGTTAATCTCGCTAAGGTTTGCATCGCTAAAATCCGGTTCTATTGTCGGGTTTTGGTTTCTCCATTTTATCCATCTCACTGCTCCCTGTTGGAGGAGTTTTAAATGTTCTAAATTTGCCATCTAATGTTTGTTGTTTGTTGTTTGTTGTTTGTTGTTTGTTGTTTGTCGCCAAACCAATAACCAATAACCAATAACCAATAACTATTCCTTCCTAATCATTGCCGGATTTTCCCTGCCATATACATTTTCTAATGCTGTCAGCACAGCTCGTGCCGCAGCTAAAATATCCTGTTCTTCACCACCTAAATAAAGCCGTCCAAAGCTACCAATTGCTGAAATTTGGAGGATATTAATTGATGCAGCTTTCTCAGCTTCATTTGCAGCCAAAGCCGCATAAGCAGCAGGTTCAACTTCTAAAACATAAAGAGTTTCCCCTGCTAAAATCATTTGCCCCCGACGGCTGCGATTAATTAATTGGGTGTGGTGAGGATCGATATTGCGGATAATTTGGCTGGAAATAACACGAGGTTTAAGACGTTCCCTTTCACTAACTCCTAAAGCTTCTAGAATCGCTCTCCCTGCTGCTCTGGTATCTCCCTGTTTGCTAGAATGAACTTCGAGAACACCGTAAAGTCGTTCCACCATTTGCACCGCTGGCCGAACAGAAGTAGATTTTAATGCAATATCTGTAATTCGATTAATTTCAATTCCTGGTGATATTTCAATCCACAGAGAAGCATCTCCCGGCAAGGGCAAAAACCCTAATGCTACTGTTCCCATGTAAGCCGCATGTTGAGGCTGCAAGCTGTCTAGAAATACATAAGCTCGCAATTCTGTACCCAAAATTATTATCTCCTATCCGAAAAATTATGTTCCCAAGCATCTCTATTCATCTCTCTTGTCTATCTCTTTTCCATCTGCTGTTTTAACTATAAAGCCACCCAGTTTTCGGATAGGTTGTCGGCTGAGGGCGAATCCCAAGCCTTTATAGCAGTCGCCAAGGCGGTTTTAACAAGGGGCTTAAGCGGGGCTTAAGCCCCTTGTTAAAATTTGCTAGCTCAGAATGTCCTAACCGCTGTGGCGCTTGCTATACTTGCCACCAGAGCTTAAGCCATTGATTGGCTTTAACATTTTATTACAATTTATGACAAAAATATCAATAACCCTTCACCCGTCAGGAGAGGGATGCAAAAAAATTCCCCCAGATGGGAGGGAATTGAGGGTAGATTGATGATGATGATTGATAACTTCAACCAATCTCAACTTCTAAAAGAGCTACCGTGACAGCATCAAAAGCAAAGGCTAATCCTATGGGCATGGGTGATTTTAAAAAATAGCTTAATATAGCAGCAACAAGGCTTAGTAATACCGCGCCAATGGACCAGAGTTTTTCTTCACCACTCAAGCCTTTTTCTGCTTTCAGCTTCCGCAGCACTTCAGGGGGAATAGGCTCAGGCATTACAGCTCCTGGTGGAAAAGCCCAGTATTGATGCCCTTCAATATATAAATCGCTCCAGTTGTTGTTATAGCACCATTCATTGAGCCAATCTTTACAAAAGTGTTTCATCGGTATCTGTTACAATATATTAAGGTTGAAGATTGTTTTATGTGGTCTAACTTAATCAGTTTGACCAATTCATTGAATTAGAAGAATAGCATAACCGAGTCTGATGGAAAAGAAAAAGATAAAAAACTTTAAATAACGAATTGTGGCTCGCCTGGGTGGGGAACGGGTGATGGGTGCGATTGGATCAAGACGTAGCCTGACTACCGCTTTCAACCGCCAAAGCGATTGGAAATCGCAGCTAGACAAACAAAGTCTGCCTCCG
>NZ_JAMZMM010000019.1:2814-34038 GCF_024178385.1 Limnofasciculus baicalensis BBK-W-15
CCGCGCAGGCGGGTTTCGTTTGTGTAGACGCGGTTTCAACCGCCAAAGCGATTGGAAATCGCGGTTTCAACCGCCAAAGCGATTGGAAATCGCAGCTAGACAAACAAAGTCTGCCTCCGCAGACTAAAAGTCGGTTATTGACTAACCCGCGCAGGCGGGTTTCGTTTGTGTAGACGCGGTTTCAACCGCCAAAGCGATTGGGGTATTAAAACTGACGGGACCAATCTTTAGGCCACCTTTCAACCACCACTTTAGTCTGGGTAAAAAACTCTACTGCATCTCTTCCTTGTCCATGTAAATCTCCGTAAAAACTATCTTTCCAGCCACTAAAAGGAAAAAATGCCATGGGTGCAGCTACCCCAATATTAATCCCAATATTACCTGCTTCTGCCTCATAACGAAACTGCCGCGCTGCTGCACCACTCCTGGTAAATAGACATGCCATGTTACCCCATTTACCACTATTCACGAGTGCGATCGCATCTTCAATCGTGTCCAGGTGCATTAAACTTAATACAGGACCAAAAATTTCCGTCTGAGCAACAATACTATTAGGATTTACGTTTTCCAGAATCGTTGGGCGAATAAAGTTCCCCTCTTCGTAACCGGAAATCTTAGTATTTCGTCCATCGATTAATAATTTTGCTCCTTCATCTATACCTTGTGCAATTAAACCTTCAATTCGGTATTTACTTTCAGGAGTAATAACTGGACCCATTTCTACACCTGAATCTAAACCATAACCCACAATTCTATTTTGGGCAGAAGAAGCAATCGCATTTGTGAAACTATGACGTGCTTCCCCCACTGTCACTGCAAGAGAGGCGGCTAAACAACGTTGCCCCGCACAACCAAAAGCGCTATCAGCGGCAATTCTAGTTGTCATTTCCATATCGGCATCTGGCAAGACAATTAAGGGATTTTTCGCTCCACCTTGACACTGCATTCGCTTACCATAAGCTGCTCCTTTACTATATACATAGTGGGCGATAGGTGAAGAGCCGACAAAACTAATCGCTCGAATAGTAGGGTGTTCTAAAATAGCATCCACTACCTCTTTTGCCCCATGTACTAAATTTACTACACCTTGAGGCAATCCCGTGGCTTCTAATAATTGAAATATCTTTGCCATGGTGAGGGGGACTTTTTCCGAAGGTTTAATAATGGAAGTATTCCCGCAGGCAATAGCATAAGGTAAAAACCAAAAGGGAATCATCCCAGGAAAATTAAATGGGGCAATAATCGCAGTCACACCTACGGGTTGGCGAATCATAATTTCATCGATGCCACGGGCAATATCTTCTAAGTTATAACCCTGCATTAACATTGGAATACCACAGGCAACTTCCACATTCTCAATTGCCCTTTCTAATTCAGCTTTCGATTCCGCAAATGTTTTCCCGCATTCCATCGTAATCGTGCGGGATAATTCATCTAAATTTTCTTCAAGTAAGTATTTTAGTTTGAAGAGATATTGCACCCGTGCAGTGGGTGGAGTAGTGCGCCAACTAGTGAAAGCAGCAGCAGCAGCAACCGCAGCAGCATCCACATCACTTTTTAGGGATAAAGGCACTTGGGTAAGGGATTGGGCGGTAGCAGGATTTACCACATCAAGCAATTCGGTTGCTTGGGAAGGACACCACTTTCCGTTAATGTAGTTGAGTAAGGGAGTTTTCAGATGCACCACGATGGTATAAAGAGGTTAGAGGTGAGAGAGAATAAGATCTAGTTCAATCTTAAGCTAATAAGTCATCAACGGCGATACTAAAACCAGGTAATACGGTTTGGGTGGAAACAACTTCACCAGACACGAATACAATTCTTTGATTTTGAGTGACAATAATAATCCAGCGATTTTCAGGAAATATTAACCAAACTTCTTCACCGCCAGATGCCAAATATTCTGCTGCTTTGGCAATAACATCTTCAGCTAAATCTGTGGGTAAAATAATCTCCGCACTCAAGGGAAAACTCTGAGGTAATACTTTTTCATTACCATATTGAGCAACTAATTCTGGGGTAAGATAGGCAACATCAGGAGAACGACCTTGTTTATTAGTGCGACAAGGTACATCTGTGTAAACTTCACCACCTTCTGTGTTGGAGTTGATGTAACTTCTCCAGGAAAAAGAGAGTCTGGATTGAATCCGACTATGCTTTAGCGTCATGCCATTTTTCTCTAGTAGTTTACCCTCTACCCATTCTGTAGCAACTGGAGGATTTTCTAGCCATTCTTCTAGAGAGATAAGTTCCGAGTTATTTGAAATAATTGTAGTAGTTAACATTGCCTTTGATTCTCCTTTTATTCATTAAAGTATATTTGTTTATTTATCACCAATCTCGATCTGATTCTACAGGTTGTCCAGGGAAAAAAGCACTATCCAGAATTTCTTCTAGACTATAGAGACACTCAGGTGGCAAGTCTCTATCTTTTAGGGGTGTTTCCCTGACAACTAAGTCTATTCCAGACTGGTAAGCTTTCTGTAAAGCTTCCGGAAGATAGGGTTTTAAGCTAGTATTTTGCTCTAAGATATAGCGGATCTCGCGACGTTGTTCTCGTAGCGTCACAAACCAACTTTTCGAGCGCTTATTAGGTTGAAACTCCCATTTTAGTAGATGACCTAGTAAAATACCTAGACGATTCCTTAATTCTTGCCGTTGTTGCTTGCCCAAGGATTCAATTTCCTCAACCAGATTGACAATATCTAGACTATCCCATACTCCATCTTGCAATAGTTTTGCTTGTTCTTGTGTCCAAGCATAGAAATCTTTTTCATATAGAGTTAAGCTTGTCTGAGATGTTTCGCTCAATTGCTCTGTATTCATGATTCTATTCCATCTCGAATTTGTAAATAAGCTATCACGCATTTAATTTTCATCACTCCACACCAAAAACCCTTTCAAAAATGTAAATATCCAATTTAGATGCACAGCAGCTTACACTAGTGCGCGGTTGCTATATAATTATCACCAATCTCGATCTGATTCAACAGGTTGTCCTGGGAAAAAAGCACTATCCAGAATTTCTTCTAGACTGTAGAGACACTCAGGTGGAAAGTCTCGATCTTTCAGGGGTGTTTCCCGTACAGCTAAATCTATAGCATCTTGATATGCTTCCTGTAACGCTTCAGGAAGATAGGGTTTTAAGCTAGGATTTTCCTTGAGGAGTTGAAGAATCCTACGACGTTGTTCTCGTAACGTCACAAACCAGCTTTTCGAGCGCTTATTAGGTTGAAACTCCCATTTAAGTAGATGACCTAGTAAAATACCTAAGCGATTCCTTAATTCCTGCCGTTGTTGTTTTCCCAAGGATTCAATTTCCTCAACCAGATTGACAATATCTAGACTATCCCATATCCCATCTTGCAGTAATTTTGCTTGTTCTTGTGTCCAAGCATAGAAATCTTTTTCATATAGAGTTAAACTTGTCTGAGATGTTTCACTCAATTGCTCTGTATTCATGACTCCATTCCACGCAATAATAATTATTATAGCGCTTCTCCTAACAGGATGAAAGATAGCTCCCCTTTCTCCTTCTTCTCCTATCCCTGTACACTGTACTTTGTATTTAACTGAGAAGCAGTATATAAATTATGGTTGAGGTTTATTTATTTATTTTCCTCAAGTTTGATTCAATCTGCGATGGCTTAACTTGCACCAGGCATAGCGCTTTACTCGTTTCGCGATCTCGGCGATAAAAATTAGTATTTTTTGAGTGCTATCTTAAAAAAAGAAATGTCACATTAATGAAAAGAAACAAAAAATTTACCATCTTAGTTAGCTATATTTTGTTGATATCTGCTAGTCTAGAATAGTTGTATGAAAAATTTGTGAAATGCTTCTCAACTATCCTCAAAAGTCAAATATCCTCAAAAGGGTTTGAATTTTAAGAGAGAGCATAGCACTTTAACAGGAACACAGAGAGATGTTAGTCTACGATAAGCTTACTATTGACATAGAGTCACATATTGTGACTTACGATGACACCCCTGTCGATCTAAATCACAAACAATATTGTTTGTTAAAATTGTTTTTAGAATACCCTAATCATGTATTAACCTACGATGTGATAGCAGGCAATATTTGGGATTTAGAGCGGACACCTACTCCAGGGAATTTGAGAGCGCATATCAAAGGATTGAGAAAAGCATTAAGAGATGCAAACTGCGAGGATGATATCATTGAAACCGTTCATGGGATTGGCTATCGATTGAAAAACTTAAATATAAATAAACAGAGCCAATCTGCTAAATTGCCTCCCGCCTATGTTATAAAAAATTTTTTAGCATCTCAATCAATAGAATATCTTGCCATCGATCAAAATTGGATTATTCAGAATCTATCAGAAGGAGTTGTCAATTATTCTGATTATCCAGAATTTATCAAAATTGGGATGCCATTACAAGAGGGGTTCCCTGAATTTATCGGAATTGAAGATATTTTACTAAAAGTCATTACCAAAGAGTATGAAAGTTTTGAACTTAAAGGAATAGCAAGAGCGTCTAATCCTAACAGGCCAGAATATATCAATTTTCATGTGGTTAACGATAAGTCTCAAGATCCCGATAAATTGGAAAAAAAACTATTATTCATATTCTTTGAGAATGCTTCTGAATATATGATTTATAAACAAAGATTCGTACAGCGGGAAAATGAAACTTATTTGTTATTAGAATACCGCGATAATGAAGGAAGGATGGATGATCCCATTGCTACCCAAGATTGACCTACTACTTGACACATTACAAATTGAAGTACGGAATGTGGGATCTAAGTTCCGCTATGGGAGAACGGGGAGTGTCAATATCCCTCCCTATTTGTCCATTTAGAAAAATATTTTTGTCATCGGAGCATTTATGCTACAGAGTGTGGTATAATCGAAAATTCTGAAGATACAAATGAAACTTAAGATGAATTTATCCGTCAATACAAATGAAAACGAAGTAGAAGATCGGGGGGCAGAACCCCAAAAAATCCAACAAATGGCAATCGCCGCTACATTTACCAGCGAACCAATAGAAGATTCTCTATCTTTTTGGTTACAAAAATTAAATATTACCTCCAAAATAAAGCTTGCTCCCTATAACCAAATATTCCAAGAATTGCTGAATCCAGCCAGCCTATTTGCCAGGAATCAAGAGGGAGCGAATGTTGTTTTAGTCAGGTTTGAGGATTGGGAGAGAGACCAGAAAAACCTAGAAGTAGATCTGGATATATCTAAGCAAAAACATCTCCTTGTTAATCAATCGTGTTATACCTTGCCGAATGGATTAGAAATCGCGCATCTTCACGAGTATGAAACTAAATATTTATATCAAGAAATTTTTATAGAACAAGTTTATTTAAAGCAGGGAATTATCCTGAATGATGGGGATTGTGTTATTGATATTGGGGCTAATATTGGTTTATTTACTCTATTTGTCCAACAAAAATGTCCCCAAGCTTCTGTATATGCCTTTGAGCCAGCCCATCACGTTTTTAGGAAATTAGAAACTAACGCCAAGCTTTATTGCCCTAATGCTACTGTTTTCAATTGTGGATTAGGTGCTGAAGACAAAGAAGAGACCTTTACTTTCTATCCAAAATCGTCAGTTTTTTCAAGTTTCGCGGCTGACAGTCAGGACGATGAAAAGGCTTTACGATCGATCATCATCAATATGCTGCAACGGGATAATTCCCTTGAGGAAGCAGCCTTAAATACTTTAGCTGATGAATTCCTCTCTGGTAGACTAGAAAAAAATACCTATACGGCAAAATTACGCAATCTTTCAGGAATAATAGAAGAGAAGAATATTCAACAAATTGATTTACTGAAACTGGATGCAGAAAAAAGTGAATTGGCAATCCTCCGAGGCATAGCAGAAGATCACTGGTCGAGAATCAAACAAATAGTCATGGAGGTACACGATCAAGGAGGCAGTACCCTCAATGAGGTGACAAATATACTAACAGCCAAAGGGTTTGAATTTGTAGTCGATGATGTGAGTTTTCTCCAGGGATCTGGTTTGTACAATATATATGCAACTCGCCCAGAACACAAACAAAAATTAGCCCAGTCAGAAGCCGTAAAAAATGTAGCACAAATTGAGCAGAATGTACAGGAGTTGGGCATAGCCCTCAAAACATCTACTCAACGTTCAAGCATACCGCACTTAGTTTGTATTTGTCCAGCAGCACCCACAAGCGATCGCATTTTCTATCAAAGAATGGAAGACTTGTTAGCTTCCTATCTGGATGGAATTAATAACATATATTTAGTAACTAGTACAGAATTGGCGGCGATATATCCAGTGACGGATTACTACGATCCTTATGGAGATGAGTTTGGTCACATCCCCTATACACCTACATTTTTCAGTGCTTTGGGTACAATGATAGCGCGGAAAATTCATGCTATCAAAAGTAATCCTTATAAGGTAATTGTCCTCGACTGCGATCGTACTTTATGGCAGGGAGTTTGCGGAGAAGATGGAGTTACTGGAGTAGAAATAGATCCCCCTCGCCAAGCTTTGCAAGAGTTTATCATCTCTCAACAACAGGCGGGAAAACTTATCTGTCTTTGCAGCAAAAATAATGAAGAGGATGTTTTTGCTGTCTTTTCACACTATCAAAATATGCCTCTGCAACGCCATCATTTGGTTAGCTGGCGGATTAACTGGGCAGCTAAATCAGAAAATATAAAATCCTTAGCATCGGAACTACAACTGGGTTTAGATAGCTTTATCTTTATTGATGATAATCCAGTGGAATGTATGGAGGTAAGGGCGAATTGTCCAGAAGTGCTAACCCTCCAACTTCCGCAAGATATCAATCATATTCCTCTATTTATCAAACATATCTGGGCATTTGACCAGCTAACAGTAACCAAAGAAGATCAAAAACGTACCGAACTTTATCAGCAAAATGTGCAGCGGGAAAGGTTGCGTCACGAGACATTAACCTTTGCCGATTTCCTGGCAGGATTGGGCTTAGATATTAAAATTAACCCAATGGAATCCGAAGAATTACCACGGGTTAGTCAACTTACCCAGCGCACTAACCAATTTAATTTTACGACCATACGGCGGTCTGAAAGCGAGATTCAACAACTTTGTGAATTCGGTAATTTAGAATGTCGTGTGGTCAAAGTTAAAGACCGTTTTGGCGATTATGGTTTGGTGGGTTTGCTGTTATTTACATCTGACGATCAAGCCTTGAGGGTTGATACATTTTTACTCAGTTGTCGGGTACTGGGTCGAGGTGTAGAACATCGGATGCTGGCTTATCTGGGAAATATGGCAAGGGAAAGGGGATTAAGCCGAGTTGAGCTTCTTTATCAAACCAGCAAAAAGAATCAACCTGCTTTAGATTTTGTGGAAACTGTTGGGAGAGAATATAAACAAGAATTAAATGACGGCTTGCTGTTTCAGTTTCCGGTTGTGATGGTGGCTGACTTAACCTTTAAACCCAACAATCAGCAAACCATAATCACGACAACAGAATCACAGAAGCCAGAGGTTCATTTTAGTGCTTTAACCGCCTCAGCAGGGTTGTTTGAAACTATTGGGAACCAGCTTTACACTCCAGAACTCATCCTCAAGGAGATTTTAGCAAAAAAACAACGTCAACGTCCTGAGTTAGCCACCAATTTTGTCGCGCCACGCACACCTTTGGAAGAATTTATCGCCAGGTTGTTTGCGGAAGTTCTCAGATTAGAGAAAGTAGGAATCTATGATAACTTTTTTGAGTTAGGCGGCGATTCTATTCGTGGTGCTATTTTGATAAATAAGCTTCAGGCGCAATTAAACGAAATTATTCACTTTGTTGCCCTTTTTGATAGCAAAACAGTTGCTGAATTTGCCAGGTACTTAGAACATGACTATCCCCAAGCGATCGCCAAAATACTGGGTCAGGAAATTACCTCCACCAGTATTGGACCGCGAGAACGGATTAATTCGGCTAAAGTCTTGCAACTGCGGGAAATTATACCTTCCTTAGCTCCCCATATTGACCATAGTGGCAAAAATCCACCAGCTATCTTCGTCCTTTCTCCACCCCGTAGCGGTTCTACTTTGCTACGGGTAATTTTAGGTGGACATCCGCAGTTATTTGCCCCTCCTGAATTAGAATTGCTATCTTTCAATACCCTGGCAGAAAGAAAGGCTGGTTTTGCTGAACGCTATGGCTTTAGACTAGAAGGCACTATCCGGGCTATCATGGAAATTAAGGGATGCAATCCTGATGAAGCCACTGCATTAATGGCGGACTTAGAGAGTCAAAATTTGACTACTAAGCAGTGCTATTACCAAATCCAAAAGTGGCTAGGAGATAGAAGGTTGGTGGATAAAACTCCTTCCTATGCTTTGGATTTAGAAATACTCAAGCGTGCGGAAATAGACTTTGATAACCCGCTTTACATTCACTTGCAGCGTCACCCCTACGGCATGTTGCGATCCTTTGAAGAAGCGAGATTAGAACAAATCTTCTTCCCCTACGAAAATTCTTTCTCTAGACAAGAAGTAGGTGAGCTAATTTGGTTGGTTTGTCAGGAAAACATCCTCAATTTCTTGCATGATATTCCCCCTGAACGCCAATATACAATTAAGTTTGAAGATTTAGTCAAGCAACCCAGAAATTCTGTTGAGGGCATTTGTGAATTCCTGGGTATAGACTTCTATCCCGATATGCTGCAACCCTACCAAGAGAAGCAGCAGCGCATGACTGATCCTGTCTATACTCACTCGAAAATGTTGGGGGATATTAAGTTTAACCAATACCAGGGAATTGAAGCTCAAACCGCAGATACATGGAAAAAATATTATACGATTGACTTTCTGGGGGATATAACTTGGCAGATAGCAGGAGAATTGGGATACCAAAGACAGGAAAATCAACCCAGCCATAAAGCTGGTGAAATTACCAAAATTGAGCGGAAAACTGAAGATAAATTTCCCCTTTCTTTTGCCCAACAACGGCTATGGGTTTTGGCACAATTGGAACCGGAAAGCCCCTTCTATAATATGTTCAAAGCTGTCCGTCTAAATGGTAGCCTGAATATAGCAATTCTCCAACGGAGTCTCAACGAAATTATCCGTCGTCAAGAAAGCCTCCGCACTACTTTCACAATGGTAGACGGAACACCAATGCAGGTTATTGCTGCCAAGGGAACTATGGAGTTGGCTGTGGTAGACTTGCAAAAATTATCAGAAACCCAACAATCGGAACAGTTACAACAGGTAGCAACTCAGCAGCAATTACAACCTTTTGATATTAGCCAAGATTTGTTATTACGAGTTACTGTAGTGCAATTGGGACAAGAATCCCATGTCCTCCTTTTGACGATGCACCATATCATCTCTGATGGTTGGTCTCTGGGAGTGTTTATTGAGGAGTTATTTCGCTTATATCAAGGGTTTTTGTCTGGTTCTATTTCTACTTTAACTGAATTACCGATTCAGTATGTAGACTTTACTCTATGGCAGCGACAGTGGTTGCAAGGGGAATTACTACAAAACCAGATTAACTACTGGAAGGAAGAATTAGCAGATGCGCCCCCTTTATTAGAACTTCCCACAGATCGTCCCCGTCCGCCAGTGCAAACCTTCAAAGGTCGCTGTTTTCCTTGCCAAATTGATGAACAACTGACAGAAAAACTTAACCTTATCAGCCAAAAGTCAGATGTTACTTTGTTTATGACTTTGCAGGCGGCTTTGGCAATTTTACTCTATCGTTACAGTGGGGAAGAAGATGTTCTCGTGGGTACGCCGATTGCCAACCGCAATCACCAAGAAATCGAACCATTAATTGGTTTTTTTGTCAATACTTTAGTCTTGCGAACTCGTTTAGCAGGAAATCCCAGTTTTGCCCAACTACTCCAACAAGTCCGTGCCTATTCTCTCAAAGCTTATACTAACCAGGATGTTCCTTTTGAACAAGTGGTAGAAGGCTTGCAGTTAGAGCGCAATCTCAGCCATACTCCTCTTTTCCAAGTCGTGCTTGCCTTGCAGAATACGCCAATATCACAAATAGAAATAACTGGTTTGACCATTGATGAGATGTTCCTGGAAAACGTTAACGCTAAGTTTGACATTGCCTTACAATTGTGGCAAGTAAAAACAGACAAAGGAACTGCTCTAGAAGGCTTCTGGCAATATAATAGCGACCTATTTGATCGGGACAGAATTGCCAGAATGACGGGTCATTTCCAGACATTATTGGCAGGAATTGTGGCGAATCCTGAACATTTAGTCGGTGAATTACCATTACTGACTGAACAGGAACGACATCAGTTACTGGTGACATGGAATGATACAAAACGCCCCTATCCTGACAATAAATCTATCCATGAATTGTTTGAAGAACAGGTAGAAAAAACACCAGATGCAGTGGCGGTTGTTTACGAGAACGAATCTCTCACCTATGGCGAGTTAAATGGACAGGCGAATCAGTTAGCACACTATCTACAAAGTTTGGGAGTAACAACAGAAACTTTAGTGGGGATTTGTGTAGAGCGATCGCTTTTAATGATAGTAGGATTTTTAGCAATTCTTAAAGCAGGTGGCGCTTATGTGCCGTTAGACTCTGACTATCCCCCTGAACGATTGGCTTATATGTTGCAAGATGCGGGGGTGTCAGTGTTGCTAACTCAAGAGAAATTGGTAGCCCATTTGCCTAAAACTCAAGCTAGAGTAGTGATTTTAGATACTGACTGGCAGTTAATTAGCAACTATAGCCAGGAAAAAACCATTAGTGAGTCTGAAGCTAATCATCTGGCTTATGTAATTTATACCTCTGGTTCTACAGGTCAACCTAAAGGTGTCGCTGTTACTCATCAGGCTGTAAATCGGCTAGTGTGCAATACTGACTATGTAAAATTGACACCGAATCACTCCATCGCTCAAGCTTCCAATCCTGCTTTTGATGCTGCTACATTTGAAATTTGGGGAGCCTTGCTTAATGGAGGCAAGCTAGTAGGCATCAGTAAAGAGGTACTTCTTTCACCATCAGAACTTGTTATCCAACTGCGGCAAAAACAGATTAATGTTTTGTTCGTCACCACAGCCTTATTTAACGAGTTGGTTAGTCAAGTGCCTGGAATTTTCCAAACCCTGGAAATCTTGCTATTTGGAGGCGAAGCCGTTGACCTCTCTTGGGTGAGAACATTGCTACAACAAGGACCACCTCGGCGGTTGCTTCATGTTTACGGGCCAACAGAAAGTACCACTTTCTCATCCTGGTACTTGGTGCAGGAAGTCCCAGAAACAGCAACAAATCTGCCTATTGGTCGTCCCATTGCTAATACAAGAATTTATATTCTCAACAGTCATCTCCAACCAGTACCTATCGGTGTTCCAGGGGAACTATGTATCGCAGGTGATGGTTTAGCTAAAGGTTATCTCAACCGTCCTGATTTAACTGAAGAAAAGTTTATCCAACACTGTCTCGCTTCTAGCCAACGCTTATACAAGACAGGAGACTTAGTTCGTTACCTACCAGACGGTAATATCGAGTTTATTGGTCGCATTGACAATCAGGTGAAAATTCGCGGTTTCCGCATTGAACTAGAAGAAATTGCCGCAGTCTTAAAACAACATCCCCAGGTGCGCCGTGTTGTGGTTCTGGCGAGGGAAGATCGACCGGGTATTAAAAGATTAGCAGCTTACATTGTCCCAGAACAGCCCCAGCCCACGGCTAACACACTGCGTCAATTTCTCAAGGAAAAGCTGCCTGACTACATGGTACCAGCATCCTTTACTATCTTAGATGCTCTCCCGATTACCCCCAATGGCAAAGTGGACCGTCGCGCCTTACCTGTACCAGAAATTGAGCTTGATGATGCCAATAATTACCTCTCTCCTCGCACGCCCAGTGAAGAGATATTAGTCCAGATATGGCAAGATGTTTTGGGGCTAAAACAAGTTGGCATCTCCGACAACTTTTTTGCATTGGGTGGAGATTCCATTATTGCCATCCAAATTATTGCCCGCGCCAATCAAGCTGGACTCAAACTCACTCCCAAACAACTATTTGGACACCAAACTATTGCTGAATTAGCTGCTGTTGCTGGCACAATTCTAACTGTCCAAGCAGAACAAGGGTTAGTAACAGGAGAAATACCTCTAACACCGATTCAGCATTGGTTTTTTGCACAGAATTCCCCCGAACCTCATCACTTTAACCAAGCTGTGTTGCTGGAAGTCCCAGCGGAGATTAAGCCAGATTTATTACAGCAGGCAGTGCAAAAATTGCTTTACCATCACGATGCCTTACGCTTGCGGTTTGTGCAGAAAAATGGTAATTGGCAGCAAATTAATAGCGATGAATGGGAGATTGTGCCTTTCCAGGTCATTGATTTATCAGACTTTCCCCAAGCACAACAGTTAAAGACAATTGAGGAAAAGGCCAACGAACAACAAAGGGCGCTGCACCTTGCACAAGGACCATTAATCCAGGTGGTTCTCTTCAAGTTAGGTAAGGCGGCCTCCGGACGTTTGCTGATAGTGATTCATCACTTAGCAGTGGATGGAGTGTCTTGGCGGATTTTATTAGCAGACCTCGCTGAGGCCTACCAACAATTAAACCGTGGGGAACCCATCCAACTCCCGACGAAAACAACTTCCTTCAAAGATTGGGCGCAGCGACTCACCGATTACGCTAAAGGACAAAAAATTCACTCTGAGTTAAATTACTGGGTGCCATCATTCCCATCTCATGTTATTGTTCTACCAGTGAATAATCAAGGTATCACAGAGTCCAACACCGTATCATCCTGTGGAACTATATCGCTATCTTTGAGTGCCCAACAGACTCGCCTTCTATTGCAAGAAGTTCCGGAAGTCTACAACACTCAAATTAACGATGTCCTCCTGACCGCATTAGTGCAGAGTTTTCAAGCTTGGACAGGTTCTCCATCCCTACTGATTGACCTAGAAGGTCATGGACGGGAAGACCTGTTTGAGGATCTAGATTTATCGCGCACTGTAGGCTGGTTTACCAGTATATTCCCCGTGCTGTTAAAACTTGAAGGAATTAACCATCCCGGAGATGCCCTCAAATCAATTAAAGAGCAACTGCGGCGTATCCCGCAGCGCGGTATCGGTCATGGTATCCTGCGCTACCTCAGCCCGGATATAAATAGCCGCCAGCAACTGCAAGCAATGCCCCAAGCCCAGGTAAGCTTTAACTACTTAGGTCAATTTGACCAAACCGAGTTAGCTGGATTGGGATGGAAATATGCCCAAGAGTCCAGCGGTGACATCCACAGTCCCAGAGGACAGCGGCATCATTTATTAAGTGTAAATGGCTTAGTTGTTGATGGCAGGTTGCAAATGGAGTGGAAGTATAGCCACAACATTCATCAACAAAGTGCAATTGAGGGTTTGACTAATGCTTATATCAACGCTTTGGATGTACTCATCTCTCACTGCTTATCATCAGAAGCTGGTGGATATACTCCTTCCGATTTTGAAGTGGAAATGAATCAGGCAGAATTAGATGAGCTTCTGGCGGAACTAGAATAACAGGATTACTTGCCAACGATCAAATCATAATTTCACCAATTCAGATAAAAAGGAATACCAGTCATGTCAGCTTTGAAAAACCCCTCTAAATCTGTAGTTAACTTGTTCGATCCTGATAGTCGAGTTAAGCAACAGGCTTCTAAAATATCTTGCATTTCCTGTCACAGTATGTACAGATCTTGTCGAGTATTAAGGGAGTTTGTCCTTTACTATTTCCCATTGTATAATCTCTCCATGCAGGACTTTTTCAAGTTTTCTCCCATCCTGGGTTTTATTGAAGCTCTAGTTTATGAAACAGATGAAGAAGTGGAGCAGATTCAAAGTAACGGGTATAGAGCAAATCAATCGTCTCCTTGGGAAGCCAAGAAAAAGATCATATTGTCGGTTCTAGACGAACATAATCTGCGACACTTTAAAGTAGAATCCCACTTAAACAAGTTAGGTGAATACTTTGAATTAGAGAGTCAATTATTAATGACTACCCATATAACCCATTCACTGATTACCCAGGCGGCTGAGTTACGATCTTCTGACTATCGCGTTCTCCATTGTACGCTACTCAAAATGTTGGGGTTAAATTACACCCAGGAAGAGTTGAACGAAGAGTTAAGTTTGATGTGGCCGATGGAAGTGCTAAATGATATGGAAGACGATTTAATGTCTTACCAAGAAGATGTAGAAACTAATCATTACAACACTTATCGCATGTTTGTCAAAGTGTATGGAGAAAAAGCCCCCTACTATCTCAAGCAAGATTTGCACTACTACGAACATCTATTTCATCAGCAACTAGACCAACTTTCTGAGGCGAGAAAAGCCAGGTTTAGTAAAGCGTGGAATGCTTATCGTCTCGATCACCCAGTACCCGCGATTCCTGAACCAGTTTTAGAGAGTTAGTAGAGTTTAGACCAGCAGTATAGGAAATAAAAGTTATCGATGACCAAAATCAAACAAAATGAATTAATCCAGCTTTTCTTGGAAATAGGACAGCAACAATATTGCTTGATGGTTACGGCCAGCAAGCTTGCTAAGGAGTCCCAAGGTTCATGGCATATTTTTGTAAAGAATTTGTTGCAGGAAAAGGGATCTCCAGCTATTGAAAAAGCCCATCAAGATTTAGCTAGTGCAGTAGCAGAATATAACCAGATTAACAAAACAGAAGTTAATTACAGTGGCGTACAAAAATACTTGGCTGCCAAAATAATTCGTTCAGTTGTAGTTGCCCCATCAGAGTTGGCAAAAAACTGGTACTTTGTTTGTCAGACAACAGAAATTCCTAAACCAGGAGATTTTATTACTGTTCAGATTTTTCAGGAACCTCTGGTGGTAGTGCGCCAAGTAGACGGAAAAATTCGCTCATTTCTCAACGTCTGTCCGCACCGCCAATCACCAGTTTTTGAAGGTCATGGTTGTATTGAAGCCGACAAATCTGTTCTTTGTCCATACCATGGCTGGGCATTTGGTGTAAGTGGTCAATGTCTGAATGCCCCTGGGGCAAACAGAGGAGAATTTGGTGATGATTTTGATCTGAAAAATTACAGCCTGCAAGAGTTAGAAATTAAGGTTGATGGGGAGGGCGTTTTTGTCAATTTATTGGCAAATAGTACAACTGATACTAAAATACCCAGCGTCGCATTACAACAGCAAACTCCTGAGAATGTTGGAGTAGAGATTGCCAATCTTCTCCAAGCCGTTAGTCCCGGCTATATAGAAGGGGAAACGGCATCACTGCCAGATGAAATCCGCCTCTCGCTAAGAATTGGCTATTTAGCGGAGGAAATTAAATACCTAGTGGCTAGGATTGCCCACCGCAGAAAAATTTCCCGTCTAGAGGTACTTGAGTCAAGTAATTTAGTCAGTGCCGAGAACACAGGCGATTGTGCTACGCCCACACTTGGTGAACGCGAATTATTGCTTGAGTCATTGATCCGGGAATTAAAACAGGCAATCCTCACTGTAGATCGTTCGGCAACACTAAAAATTCGCGAGATTTTTCATCATATTTGCCATGGAGATGTGGCAGATGATTTAATGATTGAGGAGAATACCGATAATCCAGAAACTGATAGTATTGACAGGGAATTGCCCAAAGAAGTTTCGACAAATACATCTGAAGAAAAGAGGCAAGCCTTGCCAATTTGGATCTATGGAGATGCGGAACTATTTGCCTTAGAAGTAGAAAAATTAATCGCACCAACATGGCAATTTGTTTGCCATATGAATGAAATTCCTCAGCCGGGAAACTTCACCTGGCTTGATATTATTGGCGAACGAGCCTATGCTATCCGGACAGCAAATGGTGAATTATTTGCTGGGAAGCTAAAGGATGTAGACGATCGCAAAAGTTGTCCTAACTTCAATTTACCCGACTACGGTTTAGAACCAATTGATATTGAAATTTTTTACGGGTTTGTATTTATTCGTTTGAGTTGGTCTGGACCTAGACTGGCTGATATTTGGTATCAGCCCGGTTTATTAGACCCTTACAAACTGGAAGAAATGCAACTGATTGGCGGTCCTGGTAGATATGACATCAATATTGAAGTTGACTACAAATTACTTTGGGAAAACTTTTTGGAAGACTACCACTTCCCTATGATGCACAAAGGACTAACGCGACGGTTTGGTGTTTCCAGTGATTGTGAAGGGATCAACGGTATGATTATCCCCATGCGCGATCCAGCTTCACCAAAATTAAACCCGGTGGAGCGAAAATATTATGATTGTGCCAAAGCACTAGGGCGGCATGATTGGGAGCGTGAGAAGCAGCTACAAGCTGTGGCTGCTAGAGATCGCTCCTTACCAGAACCTTTGTGTTATTCAGCCTTCTGCTCAATGGCATCTCAAGAGCAAATGCCAATGCCCTTTTCTTTAAGTGTATTTCCCGAACATGTCCAAACTTTTTCCTTAGTGCCCAGAGGACCCCGTGAAAGTTGTTTTCATGTGCGCAGTTATGGTCATTTAGTAGATCCAAATTCACCGAATGCCGAAGCTATTCGAGCCGCTCGTCTGGCAAATATTCAACTGCTTTGGGAATCTTTACACGAAGACATTCGAGTTAACTATATTACTCAAGATAGCGTTTCATCACGACTTTTTGATAAGTTAGGAGTATTCAGCATTGCGGAATTAGACGTGGCGAAATTTCAGGAAGCTATTCAAACTAAGCTAACTGTTACTCGCCACCAAAAGAAACCGTCCCAATTACTAGGATATCCATAATTAATAAATTACTCCTTGGCTAAAATCATGCTGAAGTTTAACATTGAATTTAGACCCCGTATCCCTCCCTCAAATACTTTGACTTTAGGAACATTAGGCCCTAGTGGTACAAGTAGCGAATATGCTTTAATCCATGTAGTTAGCCAATTGATATCCGAGGAATTAAGTATATCAACTCAGTTATTTAATAGTTTCCCAGAACTTAAGGAAGCTTTGCTGCACAACCAAGTGGATCTGGCTTTAGTCCCTCATGCTTACGATCAGATTAATGAGTTTTACATGGAGCCTAGTTTAGAATTAGGATTTATTTTTACATATCCAACTCCTATTTATGGATTGGCTAAGAAAAAAAATAGCTCAGTAATTTTTAAAGGATCTAGACTGGTTACCCATCCAGCCCCCCTACCTCTACTGTCAAAACTTTTACCAGATTCCCAAGACGAGTCCGAAATTAAAGTAGATTTATCCCTTTCTACCAGCGATGCCGCAATTCAAGTCAAGGAGGGTTTAGCTGATCTAGCGATTACTAATGAGAAAGCGGCTCAAATCTATGATTTAGAGTTCATTTCCACTTATGGAAAAATCCATATGAGTTGGTCTATTTTTCAGAAAAAATCAGAGGAAGTTCATGTGTAAATTTTTTCCATATCCCCAAATTATTAATGTTAATCCAGATGTGGAATTAATCGCATTTCAATGTGAAGATACAGTCCTGCAATTAGCCTCTGTTGCCGCCGGGGCTACTTTTGAATTACACCAACACCCTGAAAGTCAAATTGGGATGTTATTCTCAGGTAGCTTGGAAATGAATATCGACGGGATTAAGGAATTTCTAGAACCCCTAGATCAGGTTTACGTTGCTGCGGCTAATGTACTTCATGGTTCGATAAATCCTTTCTCAGAACCAGCATTGGGATTTGATATCAAGCGTGTCATAACTTCCGAAATATCTTCAGGGAAAACTGACAAGGCTTTCCTTAAAGTATCGCCAACCTCAGATGAAGCTACAGGTTTAGCTTGTCAGTCTGTCGTCGGTTCTTGGTTTGAAGTTGCGATTACCCAAATTCCTCCAGGAGAAAAAATACCAATCCACAAATCCCAGAGTGAACAAATGGGAATAATTGTGAATGGTGAGTTAATTATGACTGTGGGAGAAGAACACGAGATTTTAAGATATGGGCAGATTTACTATACTCCTCCTAATGTTCTCTATGGCGGATATAATTATTCAACAGAAACAGTATCTTTGATTGAAATTTTAATTCCCCCTCGTGTCTCTGGCGAGGAAAGGGCATAGGCAACAGTAGAGTTGACAATTGATTTAAGCTGGCTATAAAGGAGTGAAAAATGTGGATTTAGGACTAACAGGAAGAGTCGCGTTAGTAACGGGAGCAAGTGCTGGCATTGGTTATGCTATAGCCGAAAAATTGGCAGGAGAAGGTTGCCACTTAATTATTTGTGGTAGAAATTCAGAACGACTAGAAAAAGCCGTTGAAACCCTGGGACATTATCAGATTAAAATTATCAGTATTGCTGCTGATGTCCACAAAGAGAATGATTCAATAAGTTTAGTACAGGAGTCTCTGAAGCAATTTGGTAGAATTGATATTGCGATCAATAATTCAGAAGGCGCTAAATTTTCTAGCGAAGCTGTAGAAGAATTTGATGATGAAGAGTGGAGAAATGTCTTTGAAAGAAAGTTAATGGGCTACATCCGCATGACTAATTTGGTTTTGCCTAGTATGAAAAGTCAAAAATGGGGGCGGATTATTAATATTATTGGGACATCAGGGAAAGAACCTGCTGGTGCTTTGATAAAATCGGGAGTAGCCAACGCTGGCTTAATCAACTTTACTAAGGCTGTAGCTACGGAAGTAGCGAAATGGAATGTTTTGGTTAACTCGATTAACCCTGGGCTTATTGATACGCCAAGGCATAGAGAATACTTAGAAGTAGTTGCCCAAAAAGAAGGGCAAACAGTTAATGCGATTAAAGAGAGAATTGATAAGCTTATTCCTCTAGGGCGTAGAGGCGCTGCTAGTGAAGTTGCTAATTTAGTCGCTTTTCTAGCCTCAGAATGTGCTAGCTATATTACAGGGGTAACTATTCCGGTAGATGGCGGATTGTCAAAGGGAGCTTTTTAGTTAGTTATTGGTTATTGGTTATTGGTTATTATGACTTATGAGGGTGCTTGAATCCTGTATTTTACCCTCGTAGCGTACTCCTGAACTTCTTTCCTCCTTAGTTGTTAGTTAATTTCTTTATAAAAAGTACAAGAATGGCAGTCTTAGAGAAACAAAACAAAAATAAAGATATTGAAGCTATTTACCCCCTCTCACCCACGCAGCAGGGGATGCTATTCCATAACCTCTATCAACCGGAATCGAGAGCATACTTTGACCAATTTAGATTTACTCTTGAGGGTAAACTAGATCCAAGTGCGTTTGAGCAAGCCTGGAATAAGGTATTAGAAAGACACGCAGCTTTGCGGACTATTTTTGTCTGGAAAAACCGCAAAAATCCACTTCAGATAGTACGGAAACAGGTAATTTTACCTTGGCATAATTTAGATTGGCGCTCCCTCTCAAATCGAGAACAAGAAACGCAGTTCAAGTCTTTCTTAAATTCAGATAGATCCCAAGGAATTGAACTTGACAAGGCTCCCCTAATGCGCTGTACTTTAATTCGGGTAGCCGATGAAACTTATCAGTTTGTCTGGAGCTTTCATCACCTGCTGCTAGATGGTTGGAGTTGGCCTATTTTATTAAAAGAAATATTGGCTTTCTACGAATCTATAAAAAACGGTCAATCTTTATATTTACCCCCACCTCGTCCTTACCGAGACTATATTAATTGGTTACAGCAGCAAGACTTATCTAGTGCCGAGACATTTTGGCGAGAAACTCTGAAAGGTTTTACTAATCCTACTCCTTTAGTAGTCGATCGCGCCATAACTCAGAGCAATCAGCAGGAATCTACTTGTTATATTCGACACCGATATCTATCAGCCCAGACAACTGCTACTTTAAAATCTTTTGCCCAAGAAAATTACCTGACACTTTCCACATTAGTACAAGCAGCTTGGGCGCTACTTTTAAGTCGCTACAGTGGTGAATCTGACGTAGTTTTTGGGACGGTAGTATCGGGTCGTCCTCCGGAATTATCTGGGGTAGAATCGATAGTAGGATTGTTCATTAATACTTTACCCGCACGAGTACAAATCCCGGAAACAAGCGATTTATTAGCTTGGCTAAAAGAATTACAACAGCAAAACGTAGAAAGGGAGCATTATTCCTACACTTCGCTGGTGGATATTCAAAGTATTAGCGATATACCAAGAGGGAAATCGCTCTTTGAAAGTATTGTAGTTTTTGAGAATTATCCCGTCACCGCAGAACTACAGCAGACAGAAAATGTTCAATCTGTGCAAATAAAAGATCGCCAAGATATTGGACAAACCCATTATCCCCTGACTGTGGTGGCAATGCCAGGGGAAGAACTAAAATTAATTATCAACTACGATGGGACTCGCTTTGATGTTGATACCATAGATCGCATGTTGGGTCATTGCCAAACCTTACTAGAGGGAATTGTTGCTAATCCGCATTGCCGCCCCGGAGAAATTCCACTACTAACTCAAGCAGAACAACAGTTACTCTTAATAGACTGGAATGCTACCCAGGGAAATAATCCGATTAACTGTGCTATCCATCAGGTGTTTGAGGAACAAGTAGAAAAAACACCAGATGTTTTAGCGGTGGTATATGAAAATCAACAATTAACCTATCGAGAGTTAAACCAACAAGCCAATCAATTAGCGCACCACCTGCAACGCTTAGGCGTAAAACCTGATGTGCCAGTGGGGATCTGTATCGAAAGATCGATTGAGGCGGCGATCGCAATTTTAGGCACTCTTAAAGCTGGCGGAACTTGCCTGACTCTCGATCCCAATTATCCCTCAGATCGTCTAACATTTATGATCTCAGATAGCCAGACACCAGTAATTTTGACTCAAGGGTGTTGGCAGTCACTACTAAAAACTGATTTACCCCTGATATTATTAGATGATGGATGGGAGCAAATCAGCAAAGAAAGCGATCGCAATCCCCAAAGCCAAGTTACAGCCAATGATTTAGCTTTTATTATTTACACTTCTGGCTCTACAGGAACTCCTAAAGGTGTCGCGGTTCCCCATCTTTCCCTGACAAATTTAATCAAACACCATCAGGAAAAAATGGCGACAGGGGTTGGTGTCCTCCAATTTGCTTCCCTCAGTTTTGATGTCAGCTATCACGAAATGTTTGCCGCCTGGGGGTTGGGAGGTACGCTCTACACGATACCTGAAGACAGTCGCAAAGATTTAGATAAATTAATTAATTTCCTCAGCCTCAACCCCATTGCCAAAGTAATACTTCCCGTTACCATTTGGCAGCAATTAGCCGAAACATACGGAGAACAACCACATCTATTCCACAATATTCGAGAAGCTGTAGCTTGTGGGGAACAACTGCAAATTACCCAGCCAATGGTCGAGTTATTTAAGCGCTTAGAAAATTGTTCGCTTTATAATATGTACGGTCCATCGGAAGCAGATCTCGTCACCGCCTATCGCTTCAGCAATCAACCAGAAGCATGGCCTATTTATGCACCGATTGGCAAACCAGCAGTCAATGTTCAAATCTATTTATTAGATAGAAATTTACAACCTGTTCCCATTGGTGTGCCAGGGGAAATATATGTGAGTGGTGATGGTTTAGCCCGTGGCTATCTTAACCGCCCAGATTTAACAGATCAGAAATTTATTCCTGTTGAATTGGTTATTGGTAATTCTGCTATTACCCATGCCCCACTCTCCATTGTCCACTCCCTATTTCCTCAATCAAAATTTTATAAAACAGGAGATTTAGCCCGATACCTACCCGATGGTAACATTGAATTTTTGGGAAGGATAGATGATTTAGTAAAAGTCCGGGGCTTTCGCATTGAACTAACCGAAGTGGAAGCAGTTTTGAGCAAACATCCCCAAATCAGTCAAGCAGTAGCCAAAGTTTTTGGCGAAAGTGCCAGAGAAAAATATTTGGTGGCTTACTTTGTACCAATTCAGGGAGATAAAATTACCGTCGAACAACTCCGGGCTTTTCTCCAATCTCGATTACCAGAATACATGATTCCCTCTGCTTTTGTAGCCAGGGAATCCTTTCCTCTCACTCCCAATGGTAAAGTCGATCGTCGCGCATTGAGGGAACCAACGACCAACAGACCAGAATTAGCGATAAAATTTGTCCATCCCCGCACTCCAACAGAAGAACTTTTGGCAGGTATCTGGCAGGATGTTTTAGGGTTAGAAAAAGTAGGAATTTATGATAACTTTTTTGACTTAGGCGGACATTCTTTACGGGCAATGCAGGCGATTGCCCTCATTCGCAAAGTATTTGCTAAAGAATTACCTTTGATCGCTTTGTTTGACACTCCGACAATTGCTGACATAGCCCAAAGGATTGAAACTACTAGCGATAAGACTCAGGAAGGAATGGTGCTACCGATTCAACCTTTGCACTTGCAAAATCAGGTAGTACCAATTTCTTTAACTCAGCTAGAGTTTTGGTTTTTCAATCAGTTATACCCAAAGAATCCTCTCTACCATCTGCCCTTAGTTTGTCGCTTGACAGGTACGCTAAATCTAGAAGCACTAGAACAAAGTTTGCGAGAAATTGTCCGACGACATGAAACGCTGCGCACTACCTTTGCCTGCGTGGATGGACAAGTGGTATATTCGATTTCTCCTCAACCAATCTTAGGATTCTCTGTGGTAGATATTCAGGAAATCCCAGACAAGGAGGCTGAAGTCAGGCGACAAGCACAAGCAGAGATTTTGCAGCCTTTTGACTTTGCACAAGGACTCTTTTTGCGCGCTAAAGTTTGGCGGTTGAATCCTACAGAACATTTATTGGTTGTCACCACGCACCACATCGTTGCCGATGGTTGGTCATTTGGAGTGATAACCCAAGAAATTTCAGCCCTTTATACAGCTTTTTCTGCAGGTAAACCTTCACCCTTACCGGAGTTACAGTTACAATATACCGATTTTGCGGTTTGGCAACGGCAATGGTTGCAGGGAGAAGTTTTGGCATCTCAAATGTCATTTTGGCAGAAGATGCTGGGGGAAAAGCCAACTCTACTGAAGCTACCAACCGATTATCCCCGTCCCCCAAAGCGCACATTTGCGGGAGGGAAATACCCAATTACCCTCTCTCAATCCTTAACAAAATTGCTTAAGCTACTGAGTCAGGAGGAAGGGGTAACTCTGTTTATGACTTTGCTAGGGGCATTCCAAACCTTGCTGTTTTACTATACAAATCAGGAAGATATTGCGGTAGTTACTCCTATTGCTAACCGCCGCCCGGAAACTGAGGGATTGATTGGATTTTTTGTTAATTTACTCCCTTTATCTACTAATTTGGGAGATAATCCTACCATTCGGCAACTACTCAAACGAGTGCGGGAAGTGGCATTAGGAGTCTATACCCATCAAGAGATGCCTTTTATCAAGCTGGTGTCAGAAATTCAGCCAATTCGAGAACCGGGTTATACGGTGCTAGCGCAAGTGATGTTTGTTTTCCAAAATACTCCAGAACAAAAGTGGGAAATGGGAGATTTAAACCTAAAAGAAGAGTATCTTGAGGCAAATACAGATATCGCTGAGTTTGATTTGAACTTAACACTGGAAGAAACTGGTACAGGTATTGAAGGTGTTTTAAGCTATAGAAGCGATTTGTTTATCCCAGAAACTATCGCTAAGATGGTCGAACACTTTCAAAACTTGTTAAAAAATATTGCCGCTAATCCCGATTTAAGATTGGCAGAAATATGTTCAATTCTTGGACAAACCAACAGAGAACAGTCAATTTCTCCAGCATCAATTAAAGAAGTAAAATCTCCGCAATTGGTTGAGCCGAAAAATCCCATCGAAGCTATTTTGCTGGAGATTTGGCAAGAGGTATTAGGAATGGAGGAGATTAGCACCGATGACAACTTTTTTGAATTGGGAGGACATTCAATGCAAACCCTGGAAGTAATGACTAAACTCCAAGAGGCTTGCCAAAGAGAAATTCCTTTACATTATCTCTTTGAGTATCCGACAATTGCGAGGTTAGCAGGAACAATCGATCCTCCTATCTCTGTGGCATAAAGCAATAAAAAATAATTCTGACGCAGGAGAAATAATCGTGGAATCCTCTCTTTTTGATTTAACTGGTAAAGTGGCTATTGTCACAGGGGCAGCACGGGGTATTGGCAAAACATTAGCCCAAGGATTGGCGGCAGTGGGCGCAAAGGTGGTAATTGCTGATATCAAAGTGCCAGAATCCGCAGAAACCGTACAAAAGATTCAAACAGCAGGAGGAGATGCAATAGCGATTTCTACTGATGTGAGAAACCGCCAAGATTGCACCCGTTTGATCGAGCAAACTGTAGCCCACTACCACCGACTTGATATCATGGTGTGTAATGCAGGTATTGACATCATCAAACCAGCAATATCTTTGGAAGAATCAGAGTGGGATGATATTATTAATGTCAATCTCAAAGGATATTTTAACGCAGCTCAACTAGCTGCACGACAAATGATCGCACAAGGTACGGGCGGCTCGATTATCATGAATTCCTCTATTGGTGGTGTGGTAGGCATTGCTGATTCAGCAGCTTATACAGCATCAAAAGGTGGGGTGAATTTATTAGTCCAATCCCTGGCAGTGGAATGGGCGGATCGTCAGATTCGAGTCAATGCTTTTGCGCCCGGTTATATCGATAACATCATGGAAGGTACGGAAAAATTTCGCAAACCTCCGGAGGAAGATCGGCAGCATCTTAACGCCGTAATTCCCATGAAACGACGCGGAAAACCAGATGAACTAATCGGACCTGTGGTGTTTCTCGCATCTGAGGCAGCCTCATATATTACAGGGGCAATTTTGATGGTAGATGGAGGATATAGTACAATGTAGGATGGGGAAAAGAAGTTTAGTGGAATGCGAGGGAATGAGATAATTGATGAGGCTAATTACTATTCTCCATCGTCGCTTACCGACTTTAATTGAGTTTATCATTGCGATCGTTCTAGTTAGTTGTGTTCAAGTTCATTTAACCCCTAAAACAATACCAGAATCTCAAATCATTGTGAGTACTTCTGCTGAACCCTCTACCTTTAATCCTCAACTAATGCAAGAAGGATCTGGGATTTTGACTTTCCTCTATGAAGGACTAATTCGCGAAAATGGTGAGGGAGAAATTCAACCAGCCCTCGCCGAGTCTTGGCAGATTTCTCAAGATAGTAAGCAGATTATTTTTAATTTAAGAAAAAACCTAAAATGGTCAGATGGCGTACCCCTTAATGCTGATGATGTGGTATTTACTTATAAAGATGTTTACACGAATACCGCCATTCCTTCCTATGCTAAAGATTTTTTGCAAATAGGACAAAATCGCCGTTTCCCCACAGTTAAAAAACTGGATAATTGGCGCGTTGAGTTTACCCTACCACAACCTTTTGCCCCCTTTATCCGCACCACAAAACTAGAAATTTTACCCGCCCACATCTTGAGATCTTCCATCACAAATAAGGACTCCGCAGGCAGACCACTATTCCTCTCAACCTGGGGTACAGATACTCCACCCAACCAAATTATTACCAACGGTCCTTATCAGTTGGAAACCTATGTTCCAGGTGAGAGAATGATATTCAGGAAAAATCCCTATTACTGGCGCAAAGACGATCTAGGTAACCCTCAACCCTATATCGAGCGCATTGTGCAAAATACTGTGAGTAGTGATGATACAGCGCTCATCCAATTTCGTTCTGGAGGTCTCGATTTTTTTCAAGTGAAAAGTCATTATTTTTCCTTATTAAAACGAGAAAAAAAAAAGGGAAACTTTACAATTTACAATGGAGGTGCGCAAACAGGAACCACAGCCATCATGTTTAATTTGAACAAAGGAACCAGAAATGGTCAACCTCTGATCGATCCGATTAAATCTCGCTGGTTCAATATGGTAGAATTTCGCCAAGCAGTTGCCTATAGCATCAATCGCCCGCGTCTACTTAACACTATTTTTGGGGGGCTAGGGGCACTGCAAAATTCGCCCATTGCCCAGCAAAGTCCTTACTATCTCTCTCCCCAAGCAGGTTTGCCAGTCTACGACTACAACCCTCAGAAGGCAAAAGAGTTACTCATCACAGCAGGTTTTCTATACAATAATCAAGGGCAATTATTTGATGCTAGTGGCAATCGAGTCCGCTTTACCCTCACCGCAAATGCCAGTAATAAGGTGTTGCAGAATATGGCACCACTAATTCAAGAGGATTTGAGTCAGATTGGGATTCAAGTAGATGTGAATACCATCGCAGTGGGATTAGTTGTAGACAAGTTAATGAATCGTCTGGATTGGGATTGCCAGATTATGGATGGTTTCCCCATGACAATAGAACCCAACGAAACCATAAATTTTTGGTCTCCTGAAGGAAACTGGCATTTTTTTAATCGCCAACCCCAAGCCGGACAAACACCGATTACTAATCAAGAGGTGGCGGATTGGGAACAAAAAATTGCTGATCTTTACATTGAGGGGGCAGGAGAATTGGCTGAATCCAAGCGTCAGGAGATTTATGGAGAAATTCAACAACTTAGTCAGGAGTATCTACCATTTATTTATCTCGTGAACTCGTTGTCCATGGTGGCAGTGCGAAATTCCATTCAGGGGGTGAAACATTCGGCGTTATCAGGAACATTTTGGAATATTTATGAATTTAACCTAACGGATAGGTAATCTGATTTGGCTTATTTATTATGATTATGTCAACAGAAGTGATATCACTCCCCTATCGAGATGGGGGGAGTAGCAATTCATCAGTTACAGTCTAGTCAAATAAAAAAATACATAAACAATTAAACTTTCAGAGGATTTGTTAATGATACAGTAGTGCATGTTGAAATTAAACAGGATAGAGGTAAGGCTAAAAATTGCTCTATTGAGAGTTGTTTAAACCAGAACAACTTTCAATAATCTCCAGCTCTTACAAGATCCGATTCTCAAACCCAGTCAAAAATATGACATAGCCTATCCACCTTCATCCCGGCCAAGGACGGAATTCATTTGTGTTTTTCGCTGTCCCCAGAGAAGATGCAGAGATCGTTTGCCTCGACAGTTGTCTATCGGCTAATGAAACGCCAGAAAATTGTTCCATAACCTGTTGTCGTCCGGTTTGACCGAGCGAGTACTGCCAGTCGCCATTTTTCAGTAAATTATAAATTTTTATTAAAAAATTTTACTAGCCAAATATTTCATGATAAATTAAACTCGGCTTAAATTGATTTCAAAGGTAATTAAAGTGAACAAAACCATTCCAATTATTGATTTCCAAGGTTTTATTGAGGGGAACCAAATTGAAAGAGAAGTGGTGGCAAGACAATTTTATGATGCCTTAGATCGAGTGGGTTGTTTATACATAAAACACCACGGCATTTCCCCTGATTTGATCGAGCGATCTTTTGCTCAATCTCAGGCTTTTTTTGCCCTACCTTTAGAAGAAAAACAAAAGATTGCTCAGGATAAATATAGCCCAGGCGTAGGATATTTCAGAAATCCAACAAGACCTAAAGAAGTCTTTGGCTATGTTTATGAAAGATCTGCTGATGGCGAAAATTCTGATGCCTCTATAAATTCCCATCCCCAATATGATTGGCCAGTCAATCCCCCACTATTTCGTGAGACAATTCTAGAATTTTTCCAAAGCTGCCAAGAATTGTCTTGGAAGTTATTCCAAGCCTTGGCGATTGGTTTGAAAATACCTGAAACAGTTTTAACCGATGCAATTTCTGACAAAAATTGTTATATAGGTTTAATTCATTATTTCCCAATTACTCAACCTACGCAGCCGGGACAAACTCGATTCCAGGCACATCGCGGTTCGGGAACCTTTGGCTTAATTTTTCAAGATGAGGCTAAAGGTTTGGAGATTTGTACACCTGATGGAGAATGGATTGCTGTTACCTCCATTCCAGGTACAGTAGTCGTCATCATGGAAGATCTGATCCAACGGTGGACAAACGATCGACTGGTTTCTACCCTCCATCAAGTTACAGTTCCCGAAGAAGAATTTTATAGAACTCGCTCTCGATACTCGATTGGGTTTAAAGTAACTCCAAATTATGATGCTGAAATTAGCTGTCTTGAGGCTTGTGTCAACGAGAATAATCCGCCTAAATATTCGCCCATTTCTGTCACTGATTACTACAAGGAGTGGGAACAAAAAAACTACGGTTAAGATTTAATAAATTGCAACATTGGCTTAATTGAAGAGGGGAAGTAGTGAAAGTTTATATTTCCTATTTTCTCCCCTCTCCTCTTAACTAGCAATCTGGATTTTTGACAGTTTTTGATACTCAGCCAATAAATTTTCACTCAATTGTTCCCAGGAAAAGTTTTTCTCAACCCTTTTACGTCCAGCTTTTCCCATTTATTGACTGATATTTTCATCCCTGAGAAGGTGTAAAATCGCCTCAGCTAAAGCATTAGCATCACCTCTTTCAACTAATAAACCTGTTTTTTCTTCCTCTACAATTTCTGGAAAAGCACCGCCCCTAGTAGCAATCACGGGTAATTCCATAGCTATTGCTTCGATAACGGGCATTCCAAAGGGTTCTTCCCAAACGGAAGGAAAGACAAATAAATCGGACTGTTGATAGTATTCGATCATCTTTTCATGGGGAATTCTACTCAGAAAAAAGACCGAATTTTCCGCATTTTTTGAAATCCGATCTTGTACAATCTGGCGATAGTTACCCTGAAAAAAAGGCATCAGCGATCGCGTTTTTGGGTCATTTCGACTCAGAATATACCACAGGAGCAGGGCATTTTCTGGCCCCACTAACTTAAGCTCAACGTTGGGATAACGAGACACCACTTGGTTAAACGCATCGATTAACACATGAACCCCCTTTTCTGGGGAAATTCTGCCCACAAACAGGATTTGCTTGGGGGTTTGAGAGCGATAGTTCCTTCGCGGTTGAGGGGTAAAATGATGCAAATCGAAACCGTTGTAAAGCGTTTGACAGGGAATTTCAGGCAGATACTTTCGGATCGGATTGGTAATATAATCGCTGCATCCGAGAACCAAATCCGCCGAACTGAGGCAGTGTTTAACAAAAGCGAGATCGAACTGGGGCAGTAATTCACTGTGAGCGTGAAAAACGATTTTTGCCTGGGGATTAAAAGCCCGCATCATGGGCACAAATTGAAACGCAATGTGGAGGTGAATGACATCGCATTGTTGGCGCTGCAAATCACGAACCATTTTTCCATAGGCACTGCAATAAAACCATTTTGAAGCGTAAAAGGGGCGTTGAGGATTGGATAAATTCCACTCATCAAGATAGTTTAAAGGCTCTAAAAGCGAATCAATCCAAGAGGCTGTGATTCTCCGATACCGAATGCCTTCTTCTACTGATTCAATCGTTTGATGATAGGGGGCTTTAGCACCATAAAATAAAACCTCATGTCCTAGGCTAACCAAACGCCCAGCCAGAGCATAGGAAACAAGACGAACAGCGCCAGATTTGGGGGGGTCTGCAGGTATATAAGGATAATCAGCAAAGGCAATTTTCATCGGGTTTAATTGGTAACGGAAGCAGGATCAATGGATGTTGATTCATCAACACCAGATTCAACCCGATAGGGTTCAAAACTTTCGACAGCATCGGGCAATTCTGTTTCTAATAATCGCCAGCGGGGATACAAACTGGCAAACAGGGTGATTAACAGACTGATACCGCCCAATAGGATCAGCAAAAAGCCCATACCACGACCTACCCCGGTTCCAATAAAAGCCCCAATTCGGTTGGACCAAAGACTATCTGAGGTCATCAATGGTTCAAAGACTTTTTCGGCTAGTGGCCCAACCATCAAGAACCCCGCAGGTACGCCCATCGCATCCAATGCCGACTTCAAAGAAAATACCCGACCTTGCAGGTTGAGGTCAACTTTATTTTGGAAAATAGTTTGACATGTGTTGTAAAGGATCGGGCGAATTACGGAAAACAGGGTAATACTAATCGTAAAAATTAGCAGAGACGAAGACCAACCGGCAAACACGAGTAAAATTCCGTTGATAACCATACAGCCATAAATCACTCTCATGTAGTGCTGTGGCTGTCCCCAAAAGGTGACTGCCAAGCTACCGACTACCGTACCCGCCCCAAAACAGGACAGAATACGACCGAGAAGATCGTGGGAAGCTACCGTAATCACTAAGGGAATGGTGATGACATTAATCGAACCCATTTGAAAAAAGGTGAAGCTGGAAATGAGCAGCAATCCCACTAAACCCGGATAAGCGGTGAGATACTGAAGACCATAGATCATCTCTGTCATAAAAGAACTTTTGACAGCGTTCTCTTCGGTTTTCAACTCAGGAAAGGCAATCATCAACAGGGGTAAAATGCCAATGACAAGGCTAGCCAACTGCAATAATAACACGCCTTGGACGTGAATCCAGTTGAGAAATATGACACCGAGTAACGGACCTAAAATTTGTGAAGTCCCGTTCAAAAAACTCATTAAACCATTGGCTCGACCTCGATTTTGTTTGGACACCAGCAGGCTAATGGATGCGTAGAATGCGGTGGTTTGAAAGGCGGCACAAGTCGCTTCAAACGCACCAAAAATATAGATATGCCAGGGTTCTAGCTGACGATTTAGTACTAACAAACCCAACGCTAAAATGCCTAACGTAGCACAGAGATCGCTAATGACCATAATCCAACGGCGGTTCCAGCGATCAGTTATCGTTCCCACCACCGGAGCGAGGAGGATAAAGGGAAGTGTGCTAAAAAAACTAACCAGAGCAAATTGAATGGCAGATTCGGTGCGTTCATAAACCCAAACGTTCAGGGAAAAGCGCGTAATCAATGTTCCAGTTGCCGCCAAAAGTTGCCCTCCCCAAATGAACAGAAACAATCGCATATCTTGAATAACGTGGAGAAAAGAGGATTCTTCGGATGAGATAGGATTCATAATGATTTGACGGTTTGCAATAGTAAACAAAAAAGCAAAAAAGACGCTGACGGGGTGACAACAAGCTGTCAATCCCTTACTGCGTGCGGGATTGGCAGCTTGTTGTCATAAATAAATAGGTCTGAAGGATCTCAATAAAACCCAAGTAATTGAAAAAATGAATTTCTTACCTACATTCTATATTAAACACCTGAAAACTCAGCTTAAAAGGGCAGAATTTTTAATTTTCTTCATGTTGGTGACAATTTTACAAGACCACAGATGGGTGAGACGGGAAGAATTAGCGTCGCAATTTCCTCAAAAGATCCTATTTGAGAGTCGCCGGAAAAAGTTACAAAGATTTCTCGACAATCCTCACCTAACCGTTGCCCAAATTTGGTGGCCATTATTTAGCTATTGGTTGCAGAATAATTTCGAGTCAGGCTCAGTCTTGTAT
>NZ_JAMZMM010000001.1:0-51979 GCF_024178385.1 Limnofasciculus baicalensis BBK-W-15
GGTTTGGAAGCCTACACCATACCTGTACTCAGGTTGGTGTAGGAGATGTCACCCAAACCATCCGTTACATCCGTTACCCATCCGTTGCCATACCGTTGCCATATACTACCACCGCGATCGCATTCACCCTATCATCAAAGTAGTGTTCGCTCCTCACCACCTCTACCTTTGGTTATCGGGAAATGCCATCCATCCTTCCTTCAAAGCCCAACCGACAAAACAAATGTCCAGATTGCTTATCCATGGAGTTGTCAGGAATTCCTGTGCAGCCGAAAACCAACTATTGGGATTGGTTACCTGCTACAGAAACGTCACAAATCGATCTATATTTAACTATTCACTTTAACGAGCAATGGGAACCCCTCAAAGAAGGGCGGATTAAATTTGGTCTTAGAGGTGGAGAATTAAGATTAAGGCTAGTGGGTGCGGAAATTCCCATTGAGTCGCGTCATCTAGGTGGTTCCGTGGAACTCCTCCTCCCCAGAAACGAGGAACCCCAGACAGAAGAATTTTCCCAAACTACTAATTATACATCAAAGAGCGCGTTAACCAGAGGAAGGATTGGCGAAGCCTTATCCCTTGGAGAAGGAGTAAGGATACCTTCCCTTCCCACCAATAAAATTTCCGAGGAAGAGCCTGACAAAAACCATCCATTTCAGGGTAATATCTGTCACATCACTAAAAAAGTTTCCGAAGCAAATCCGACTTGGATTTTTGAAGAGGAAAAAGGCGAGCCAGTATTAAAGGGATTTCTGCACAAGGTAAAGTTAGCCACTTTGAATGTGACTGCTTTTCCCTGTCGTATCCAAGCCACGTTTGAGGTGTCTGGGCGAGATATTTGTCTCACCGATGCTGAAGGATTGTGGCACTCAGATATTAGTCGCAATAAGAGAGCGGTTTTAGAGCAATTGACGATTCGGCGGGTACTACAACCAAAATTTAAGCAATATCTCAGCAGAGTACTGTTATTGTATGAGTGATTCAACATCTCTCGAAGAACTCTATATCCTGTTTCAGCGCGTTTTAGTCGCAGAAACTGATAACCTCCCTCAGTTAGCAGCAATCGCAAATCTTAATCTAGGGGCAGATTTCGCGGAAGCTAACTTGAGCAATACTAACCTGATTCAAGCTAATTTAATTGAAGCGGATCTTAGAGGCATCAATTTACGAGGTGCTAACCTTGAGGGTGCTAATTTGCGCGGTGCAGATTTGCGCGGTGCTGACTTAATCGGTGCTAATCTCAATGGTACGGATCTCAGAAATGCTAACCTGCGAGGGGCTGAAGTTAGGATTGCCCTTCTGCAAAATAGCCGATTGGAATGCGCTAACCTTTGTGATGCTAACCTGAGTGGTGCCGATTTAGATAGTGCTAACCTTAGTAATGCGGATCTCAGGGGGGTGAATTTATCTCTGGCTAACCTCTGTTGTGCCAACTTGAGTAATACCAAACTGAGAGGGGCAAATTTAGGTAATGCGGATCTTAGGGAAGCCAATCTTGTGGGAGCATCTATTGTACGTGCTTACTTGGGAGGTGCTGATTTGCAAGGCGCTGATATGAGTAAGGCAAATTTGAGCGAAGCTGATTTAAGCGAAACTAAACTTAGTTATGCCAAACTGACTGGGAGTAATTTGTGGAGTGCTGATTTAAGCTTGAGCGATCTGAGCCGTGCGACAATTGTTCGAGCTAACTTGAGTCATACTTGCTTAATTCGTGCCAATCTCCAAAGAGCTGACTTGATCCGGACTAATCTTCAGGGTTCCGATCTCAGAGGTGCCGATCTGAGCTTCGCTGATTTAAGTCTGGCTAATTTATATCGCGCTAATTTGAGTAGTGCGAATTTGAGTCGTGCTAATCTGAGCATTGCTGAATTAAGCCGTGCCAATCTTCGGGGGGCAAAACTGAGTCATGCTGATTTGAGGGGGGCGACTGTGGAAAATACTAAGTTTGCTAGCAATCAAGGAATTTCTAAAGAAATCAAACTGGTATTAATCAGACATGGGGCAAGTTTTGAAGAGGCAAATTGCGAACGCAATAAAGTGAGTACTCCTGTGAAGGAGGTTAAGAAAATCAAGGCGGAAAGGATGCAAATTTATTCTTGAATTGTATGGGGTTAGGGAAGGAAGTTTATGTCTTTCGTAAATCGCAAATCAGAAAAAAGAATTTGGATAAATTGGACATTATTTGTATTATTAATAGTGACTAATTCCTTGACAATTACGGCTTGTGTAAAGATACATGAAAAGGATAAATCAGATAAAGAGAGTGTAAAAGATAAGTCAGATAAAGGAGACAAAAACCATGAGGGAAATAAATCTAAACAAAAGGCGAAACCTCAGCCTAGTAGCGCTGATGACAAGTATAAAGCAGACGGTGAGGATAAAATAGATGATGACGATCCGGAATAATTTGGGGAGTTTTGAGTTTTGAGTTTTACCAGAAAACCGATAACACCTAATCTGATCATGGAAATTGATTCCAATCGCACCACCCTTGCAAAAACCCTACAGAATCGACGGCAACGCCTCGCCGGGCTTATTGATTTTCCTGTTATGCTATGGTCAGGATGTAGGATGGGGCGGAATTTCCCAGCAAATCGGTTTCCGTTTCGGGCTAGCAGTCACTTCCTTTACTTTGGGGGTTTGCCTCTGGAGAGGGCGGTAATTTATCTCAATTTTGGTAAACTAGAATTATTTATAGACGATAGTCCACCAGAAACTACCCTTTGGCATGGAGAAATGCCGAAACGGGAGGAAATTGCCGAAAAAATTGGCGCAGATGCTGCTTTTCCTTTGTCTGAATTGTCATCCCGTGGTGAGGGTGTAGCGACTATTGCTGTTCAGGATATCATGACTCGCCACCAGCAAGCTGAAATTTTGCAGCGCCCTTTGGGATTAGGGAATAATTTGAGTGGGAGGGATCGAGATTTAGCAATTGCGATCGCATCTTTACGAATGTACCACGATCCAGATGCTTTAGCTGAATTACGCCAAGCGGCTGCGGTAACAGTGGAAGCCCATAAAGCTGGAATGAGAGCAACTAATATTACTAATTTTAATATCCACTCCCCACTCCAAAAAACCCAAACAGAAGCTACCATCCGGGGGGCAATGGAGGGAGTTATTATTGCCCATAATATGACTTGTGCCTATAATTCTATTGTCACAGTTCATGGTGAAGTGTTACACAACGAACAGTATCACCACTCTTTACAACCAGGAGATTTATTACTTGCTGATGTTGGGGCGGAAACGGAGATGGGATGGGCGGCTGATGTAACTCGTACTTGGCCTATTATAGGTAAATTTTCTCCTACTCAGCGAGACATTTACAATATTGTATTAGCCGCCCATGATTCCTGTATCGCCAAAATCCGCCCTGATGTGGAATATCTCGATATTCATTTGCTAGCAGCATCTGTAATTTGCCAAGGATTGGTAGATTTAGGGATTTTCCGAGGAGAGGTATCGGATTTAGTGGAAATGGATGCCCATGCTTTATTCTTTCCTCATGGAGTTGGGCATTTGTTGGGGTTAGATGTCCATGATATGGAAGATTTAGGAGATTTGGCGGGTTACGAGGAGGGAAGAGTCAGAAGCAATCGCTTTGGTTTGTGCTTCCTGCGACTGAATCGTCCTTTGAAATCGGGGATGCTTGTTACCATAGAACCGGGATTTTATCAAGTACCAGCAATTTTGAACGATCCGGAACAGCGAGTAAAATATCGGGATATTGTAAATTGGGAGCGTCTGGCGCAGTTTGGGGATGTGCGGGGGATTCGGATTGAGGATGATGTTTTGGTGACGGAGGATGGATGTGAGGTTTTAACAGGAGGATTACCAACAGAGGCGGAGGCGATCGAAGAATTGGTTAATTAGGTAGGTGTATATATATTGTTAATATTTAACCTTTGAACCGCTACAGGCGAGATGGTTTGTCAGAAAGTAGCTAAAATTGATTTTTGTCAAGGATAACACTTCCTGTCATTTAGGTGTTGAGGGGTGTGGGGGGTATCTACTTATATTAGAGTTGATGTCACAATCAATTCTTGTCGGACTTAATCGGCTAGTTTACATATAGTGGTAGGGAGCAGTTAGCCTAGGATAACGCACCCTACAGATAGAGGTTTTGCTTAAGTCCGATCTTGGTTATATACCTTAATGGGGAAATCTGCAACCGATAGTAATAGTTATGAAGAACAAAATACAATATAAATTAGGTAAAATATTAGTTATAATCGCATTAGCCCTGTCCACTATTTTGCTAATTATAAGTTCTGCTACAGAAGAAATTCTGCCTAGTTTTCCCTTAGCCCAAGGTAGTTACTGGGTTTATCAGGGGACAACAAAATGGACTACAGAGCAATCGGTTAACGAAGAAAATGTTACCTGGAAAATGGAGGTTGTTGAAGCAATTAAGCGCGGATCTGTTACAGGATTTGTTTTGAAAGGTAGTCCCTATGACTTAGCATGGTATAACCAGGGTAAGAAACCAGGTGATTATCTGATGATTCACGTTTATCCTGACCAATTTTATTTAGTCAATAGTAACGAAAAAGTAGCGAATCTGGTTAAGCGACTAAAAGATAAAGACGATCCCCTGGTGGGATTAGTTGAAGAGCGTGAATTATTCCTAGATTTTCCCCTAATTCGCGGTAAGGTATTTGGGGAGGCTAAACAGATAACTCGACAAGATAAATGGTATTGTTGGCTAGTCGAAAGCGAGAAATCGACAAATATACAAAATATTAAAGGAGTTAAGAAGATCCAAGGTGTGACAGAATATGAACTGGCATATAGAACTAGCCCAGAACACACGATTATAGATATTGTTCCTGGCGTGGGTATTACAAGATTTGTTTACGTTCATCATGGTTCAGTCGCCGAAACTGATGTAAAATTAATTGAATACTTTCCTGGTAAGGAAATTGGTTGATGTAATAATAAGTATTTTATGTAGGGTGGGCAGCCCCCACTATAAATAGAAAAGATGACGATCATCTTGCTACAGACTGCCCACCCTACTGCTATCGATCGTGGTATTATTAGTTGAAGTAATAATAAATAATTTGGAGTTAAGAAGAAAATTTGAGTCAGTCACTTTTTGCCGAATTTCAACCAATAGCCGCGATCGCAACTACTCCTGCCGCAGCCCAAACACTACAATCTATCTGCCAAGCGACGGGGGCGATACTTTGGGTGCCAGAGTCTCTCAACTATTTGGAAAATGTCCAATTTTATCGGGGTTCTCTTAAAAGTCATATTGCAGCAATTTGGGAAGATTGTCGCGCTTTTATTTTTGGTTTGGCAACTGGTGCAGTGGTTCGTTTAATTGCTCCTCTATTAGGAGATAAATATCAAGATCCAGCGGTTATTGTTATTGATGAAACGGGTAATTTTGTTATTAGTTTATGTAGCGGGCATCAAGGTAAAGCCGATGAATTGACACGGGCACTGGCAATTTATCTGGGAGGAACACCTATTTTAACAGGTGCTTCTGCTGGCTTGGGTTTAGCAGGTGTTGATATGTTGGGCGTGCCCTTTGGTTGGGTAAGGGGAAATGGGGATTGGAAGGGTGTTAGTGCTGCGGTGGCAAGAGGTGAAGCTGTTGAGGTAATTCAGGAAGTTGGTTCTATTTTATGGCAAAATCATTTACCTAAACAACATTCATTTCAGCTCTCCCCATTCCCGACTCCCCACTCCCCATTAGCTGCTAGGATTTTGATTAGTGCCAGAGTTGGGCATTTTTTGCCAGAATCTGACTTGCCAACGGTTCAGTGGTATCCTAGAGTATTGTGGGTGGGAATTGGGTGCGAACGTGGGACATCTAGAGAGTTAATTGAAAGGGCAATTAGAGAAACTTGTCGGGATTATCATTTATCAGAATTTGCGATCGCAGGAATTGCTACTATTGATCTGAAAGCTGATGAAATAGGTATTATTGAACTATGTGGCAATGGCAATTTGCCTTTACGAACATTTTCAAGAGAGATTCTCCGTTCAATTAAAGTTCCCACTCCCTCAGAAATTGTTGCCGCAGAAGTCGGTACTCCCAGTGTCGCTGAAGCAGCGGCTATTTGTGCTAGTCTAACCCCTCTAATCTCCCATTCCCAATCTAGCACTAAAACCGATATCCCATCCGCTACAAACTTCCCTACCACATCCACTAAAACCGATAACCCATCCGCTACCAACTTCCCTCCTAAATCTAGTACTAAAACCGATAACCCATCCGCTGCAATCCTTGTTCCCAAACAAATTTTTAAATCAGAAAATGAACCTGGTGCAGTAACAATAGCGATCGCCCAATCTGAAATAGAATATACTGGACGTACAGGTAAATTATTTTTAGTTGGTATTGGTCCGGGACAATTAGAACAAATGACTCAATCTGCTAAAATGGCTATATCTCGTGCAGATGCGGTTATCGGTTATTCTCTATATATAGATCTAATTGCTGCTATTTTTCGTCCCGGACAAATTATTGAAAGTCTACCGATTACTCAGGAGCGTCAACGGGCTATCAGAGCGATTGAATTAGCAGAGTGGGGGTTAAGTGTCGCCGTTGTTTCTTCTGGCGACTGCGGTATTTATGGGATGGCGGGATTAGTATTAGAGGAACTAAAATTAAGACAATGGGATGGTAAAATACCTGAAGTAGAGGTATTCCCTGGTATCACGGCTTTACAATCGGCTGCTTCTCGTGTTGGTGCGCCCTTAATGCACGATTTCTGTGCGATTAGTTTGAGTGACTTATTGACTCCTTGGGAAGTAATTGAAAAACGAGTAGAAGCTGCTGCTCAAGCGGATTTTGTCACCGCTTTTTACAATCCGCGATCGCGTAATCGTACCAAACAAATTGCGATCGCGCAACAAATATTCCTCAAATATCGCTATCCCAATACTCCTGTTGCGATTATCCGCTCGGCATATAGAGAGGATGAAGAAATTACCCTGACGACTCTTGACAAATTACTCGAAATACCCATTGATATGCTAACTACTGTCCTAATTGGCAATCAAAGTACTACCCTCTATGAGGATTGGATGATTACACCACGGGGATATTTAGGGTTTGGGGAGTAGGGAGTGGGCAGGGGGGCAGGGGAGAAACTATTTTTTAGCCTTCATCCTTCATCCTTCAGGGAATAGCCATTAGCAATTAGCCTATCAATTGCTTGACAAATTACTTCTCGTTGTTGAGCATCATATTGCCAGCGCTCCAAAAAAGTTTTGTAGTCACCTTCTCCAGTTATGGCACTTTCTCGCAAAGCTAAAGCTAATTCCCGTACTTGAGGTAGTTCAACTTGCTCGATAATAGTGGTAGTGCGGGATCGCACTTTGTCAGACTCCCTCGCCATCTCTTCATCGCTATTGCGACGATGGGTAATTGCCATCGCGCTTGACATTGCTAAGTTTTTTACCAAAAATTCCGCTACAGTATCGGGGGAAGAGTGTAATCCTTCTATAATTTCTGGTGAGGGATAATCGGCTAACGTACCTGATGAGGTGAGATAGGTGACAAAAAACCCTCTAGCACCGTTTTCTGTTTTAACTAAGGCGGCGATTGCTTCTGCTATTTCTGTTTGAGATAGAGTACCCTCTATTATTTGAGCCATGATTAACTCGGTGAGGGCGATCGCGTCTTCAAAGGTTACTGATTCTGGAATAATCACGGGAGTTA
Organism: Limnofasciculus baicalensis BBK-W-15; assembly: GCF_024178385.1. Lineage (GTDB taxonomy): Bacteria > Cyanobacteriota > Cyanobacteriia > Cyanobacteriales > Coleofasciculaceae > Limnofasciculus > Limnofasciculus baicalensis. The sequence goes on from NZ_JAMZMM010000001.1 coordinate 7,682, forward strand.
AGTGATTCTGATGGTGCTATCTCTTACTATAGAGTTTTAAGGTTATAGAGTAAAGAAGGATGAAGGCTGAAGGTTGAAAAATTGTACCACTAGATCAGACTATAGGATTTATGCGATTACTACGTCAAATTTTATCTTTACCAAATTGGGTGCAACGGCTGCGCCAGAAGATGAAAGCGGTGCGGGCTTGGCAAGCAAATAGAGAAACTCACTCTTCACTACTCGAAAGAGCAATCGCAGCTAGTAGTAATGGCATGATTGTTACCGATGCCACATTACCAGATTATCCGATTATTTGGGTGAATGCTGGGTTTGAGCGGATGACGGGTTACTCTGCTGCGGAAGTCATCGGTAAAAATTCTCGATTCTTAACAGGAGCGGATACGAATCAACCTGCTCTTGATGAATTGCGGCAGACGCTTGCGGAAGGAAGATCCTGCTGTGTTGTGCTACGAAACTATCGTAAAGATGGTACACTTTTCTGGAATGAACTGTCGATCTCTCCAGTACAAGATACTACCGGAAAATTAACCCACTACATCGGAATTCAAAAGGATATCACGGATCGCAAAAAAGCAGAAGAAGAGCGCGATCGCTTTTTTGCTCTATCGATTGATATGCTTTGTATTGCTGGCTTTGATGGGTATTTCAAACGCCTGAATCCAGCTTGGGAAACAATATTAGGCTTTACCACAGAAGAATTATTAGCTAAACCCTACCTAGATTTGATTCATCCTGACGATATAGAATCTACGATTGCCGAAGCTCAGAAACTGACAACGGGTGTAGAAACCATCTGTTTTGAAAATCGTTATCGCTGTAAAGATGGCTCTTACAGATGGATTTTGTGGAATGCTACTCCATGGATAGAGCAAGGGTTAATTTATTGTGTGGCTCATGATATCACCAAGAGGAAAGAGACAGAAGCCACTCTAAAATATTCCCAATCCCTACTTGCTGGAGTATTAAATAGTTCCCTGGATGGAGTGATGGCTTTTGAGTCAGTTAGGGATAGTCAAGACAATATTATTGATTTTAAATGGATCTTAGTCAATCCAGCGGCAGAAAAAGTACTCAAGCGCACCGAAGTAGATCTAATTGGCAAGTGTTTGATGGAAGAAATGCCAGGAAATATTGGGGAAGAGTTGTTCGGTTTGTTCATTGGTGTTGTGAAAACAGGTGAACCTTTAGACGGTGAATTTTATTATGCTAATGATTGCTTAAAAGGTTGGTTTCAACTGGCTGTTGCTAAATTGAGTGATGGCTTTGCTATGATCTTCCGCGATATTACTGAGCGCAAGCGTGTTGAAGAAGAGTTACATCGGCAAAGTTCAGAATTGCAAGCTATTTTTAATGCCTTCCCCGATCTGTATTTTAGGATGAATAGTGATGGCATAATTCTGGACTATAAAGCAGCAAATACTTCCGATCTATACGTGCCCCCAAACCTATTTATTGGCAAATCAGTTATAAATATTTTGCCTCCTGATGTAGGCAAGAAAATTTGTCACTCAATCAGAGAAGTAATCCAGAATAAATCTATCGTCAGTATTGAGTATTCCCTGATTATAGATGAAGTAAAACAAAGCTATGAAGCCAGACTATTGCCATTAATTTTAACAACAAAGAACCAACAACAAACAACCAATAACCAACAACAAGATCAAATAATTGCAATTGTACGGAATATTAGCGATCGCAAACAGGCAGAAAAAGAACAGCGAGAAGCCGAAGCCGCAATTCGATCCTTATATAGAGTAGCTTCAGCACCGAAACTTACTTCTGAGAAGCGATTGCAAGGATTATTAGCAATGGGGCGACGGTATTTTAATCTTGATATAGGGATTGTATCGCGTATTCAAGAAGAGTCTTATCAGGTAATTGCCGCTCAAGTACCACCTCGGCTTTCCCTTGAGATTCGTAATGGAGATTTGTTCAATTTGGGGGAAACTATCTCTCGTGAAACTATTCAAGCAAAAGAGCCAATTTGTTTCGAGTCAGCCAGAGATTCCCAATGGAGAAATCATCCTGCTTATTCAGCATTCCCCCTCGAATCCTACATCGGTACCAGAATTATGGTAGGTAGAATTCCTTACGGTACTCTCAACTTTTCCAGTTTACACCCACGGAATTTACCATTTAAAAATAGCGATCGCCAACTCTTAAAACTCATGGCTCAATGGGTGGGAAATGAGATTGAGCGTAACTCAGCTAAAAAAGAATTAGAGAGGCAATTACAAAGAGCATTACTACTAGAACAAATTACTCAAGAAATTCGTCAAAGTCTTGACGCTCAACAAATTTTCCAGACAGCAGCTACCCAAATTGGTAGGGCTTTCGGTGTAAATCGCTGCCTAATTCACAGCTATATTACTCAACCTTACCCTCACATTCCTTTAGTGGGAGAGTATCTAGAATTGGGCTACAATTCCCTCAAAGATATAGATATTCCATTAGTTGGTAATCTCCACGCCCAAAAAGTACTTTCTCAGGATTGGGTAGTTGCTTCCTCAGATGTATATAGAGATCCCCTCCTCAAAGATGCAACTTTAGTTTGTCACCAGATTGGTTTGAAGTCAATGCTGTCAGTACGCACATCCTATCAAGGAGAGACAAATGGGGTGATTGGTTTGCATCAGTGCGATCGTTTTCGGGAGTGGATAGAAGATGAAATTGAACTTTTGGCAGCAGTAGCAGCTCAAGTTGGTATTGCTCTTGCTCAAGCTCAATTACTAACACAGGAAAAACAGCGGCGGGAAGAGCTTACTAAAAATAACATCGATTTATATAGGGCTAAACGGGAAGCTGAAGTTGCAAATCGAGCGAAAAGTGAGTTTCTAGCAATGATGAGTCACGAAATCCGCACCCCTATGAATGCTGTAATTGGGATGACGGGATTACTGTTGGATACTAGTCTTACACCCCAACAAGAAGACTTCGTAGAAACTATTAGTAGCAGTGGTGAATCTCTTCTCACTATTATTAACGATATTCTCGATTTCTCTAAGATTGAATCAGGCAGACTCGACTTAGAAGAGCAACCATTCGATCTGCGAATTTGTGTAGAGGAAGCCTTAGATCTCGTAGCATCTCAAGCTAGTGCCAAAAATTTAGAACTAGCGTACCTGGTTCACCCTCAAACCCCTGTTACCCTTGTTGGTGATATTACCAGAGTGCGACAAATTCTGGTGAATCTCCTCAGTAATGCTGTTAAATTCACACAAAAAGGCGAAGTAGTAGTTTCAATTTCCTCAGTTGTTATTAGTCAATTATCATTAGCAAGTAAATCATCCCAAACCAAAGAACAAATAACCAATAACCAACAACCAATAACCAATAACCAACAACCAACAACCAACAACCAACAAACTTACGAAATTCAATTTGCAGTCCGCGATACTGGTATTGGTATTCCCGCAGATAGAATGGATCGTCTCTTTAAACCTTTCAGCCAAGTTGATGCTTCAATGACTCGTACTTATGGTGGTACAGGATTAGGATTAGTCATTAGCAAACGCTTAAGTGAAATGATGGGTGGACGAATGTGGGTGGAGAGTGAAGTTGGCAAAGGATCTATATTTTATTTTACTGTTCTCGCTCAAGCGGCTAGTAACGCCGTCACCGCCAATGGTGCTACTGTTAATTTGCATATATCCCAACCAGAATTAACTGGAAAACGTCTCCTTGTTGTGGATGATAATGCTACTAATCGCCAAATTTTAACCTTGCAAGCTTTATCTTGGGGAATGGAAATTAAAGCAGCAGAGTCTGGATTACAAGCTTTAAATTGGCTTGTTGATAATCAGCATTTTGATATTGCGGTTTTGGATATGCAAATGCCAGAAATGGATGGTTTGACTTTGGCTGGCAACATCAAACTATTACCAATTTCTCAAGCAATGCCTCTAGTAATGCTAAGTTCAGTTGGTCATCAATCCCTCTCAAAAGCAGAAGAATTAAAGTACTTTGCGGCTGTATTAATGAAGCCAATCAAACAAACTCAACTCTACGAAATATTTATTAATATTTTAGGTAGACAGCGGTTTTCAGTTCGCCATATAAATACACCAGCAGAGCAATTCAATCCTCTTTTAGCTCAAGAGCTACCGTTACGGATTCTTTTAGTAGAAGATGTAGCGGTTAATCAAAAAGTTGCTCGGCAAATGTTGCATCGATTGGGATATCGTGCTGATGTGGCTAATAATGGAAAAGAGGCATTGGAATCTTTGCACCGTCAATCTTACAATGTGGTATTTATGGATGTTCAGATGCCAGAAATGGACGGATTGGAGGCGACTACTCGCATTCGTCAGGAATGGTTATCACCATCCGATCCTTGGATTATTGCCATGACAGCTCATGCCATGCAAGGGGATCGGGAAGAGTGTCTGAGAGTGGGAATGAATGATTATATTAGTAAACCTGTTCGGCCGGAGTCAATTGTTCAATCTTTAAAGAAATATTCTCAATTTAATAATGAAATTCCCTATTGTGCAGTTGAAATGAACGATCAACCATCGGCAACTGAACCAGATTTAGATCTAAGTGAAAAACCTGCTATTGATATTCGGGTACTGGAAGGGTTTAAAGAAATAGCAGGTGATGATTTTGATGAGTTGTTAGTTGAGCTGATTGATAGCTACTTGGAAGATGCTCCGCCAAGAATGGAGGATATTACTAATGCAATCGCAGAGAAAAACGCGAAAGTATTACAACATTCTGCTCATGCGCTCAAATCATGTAGTCTTACCGTTGGTGCAAACTTACTTGCTCAAATCTGTGGCGAGTTAGAAACAATTGCTCGTCAGGGTACAACTGCTGGCACATCAACAATTCTTTTACAACTTAATGCCGAGTATGAGCGGGTTGAAGCTGCTTTGCAAGCACAATATCCTCAGCTTTAAGAGTTATTTATCAACTAAAAATTAAGCTATTGTAGGTTGGGTAGAGCCGAGCGAAACCCAACATTTATCTAATTTACACCGGGTTTAAAGTGAGTGAGGTATAGAGAAACCGGGTTTCTTGAAGGAGGTACAGAGAAACCCGGTTTCTGGGATATACTTCATATCTGCTCTATCTAGCAGAAGTTGGGTTACCCTGCGGGAAGCAAGCTACGTTACCTCAACCCAACCTACAATAAATTTTTTCCCTCTATCAACTGATTATATTTTTCTCTTCCCTCATGATAATCTTTACTTTCATATCCCATCAGATGACGAACAATCCACTTTTGCGACTTGCCATCTTCTAAAAGAAGAGCGATCGCTCTTCGCAAAACTTCATCTCCATCCACAAACTGCTCCACAAACCAATTCTCTGTTTTCTTAAACCCTCCTTTATCGCCCGAAGCATTATATTGTAAATACATTGCCGCGACTAATGCCTTAAAAGACTTGACTAAAGCTTTCTCATCCCCCAATTTTAGCGCCGTTAAATCTACTTTCTTGAAATACTCGCTCTGGCGTTCTTTTCCAGTCAATTCTCGGGATAATTCCCCTAACCTGCCAGCCCTCACATTGGGTAGATGGCGATATAAGTACTCCAAAACTACTGCTTTCAGTAGACTATCACCTAAAAACTGTAATTGTTTATTGGGATTAGAGCGTTCCGTTATCGGTTTTAAATAACGCTCCAAAACTGGCGCAATCAATTTTTTATTCAACCAATTACGCGACTGAGAAAATCCTCGATCTAAATGAATTGCTCCTACTAATGCCTTAAAACCCCGATCGAAGGGGTTGGGAAACTTTTGCCGGAGAATGAATCTGTCTGATGTAATTCCCAGAAACGGATAAGCTTCACCCAATCCCAATTGATACCAAAGTTTTGTCAGCCTTTCCCCCTCCATCAGCTTCTCTCGCAAAGCTGAAAAATTAGCAACTTCTAGATACGGAGTGTGAGAATATAGGTAATCTGCGATCGCAAAATTCATCGCTGCATCACCCAGAAATTCCAACCTTTCATTATTAGGTGTCCCTTCCCCAAGCTCTTCGGAATATGAGGGGTGGATTAAAGCGAGACGAAGAATATCTCTATTTTTGAACTGAATACCAATTTTCGCTTCAACTAGTGCAGGATTCCATTCCATCGGTTTTCACAGATTCATGACTTTTTACTACTTTAGACTGTACTGTGAGAACTGAGCAGGAAGCGTGGTGTAAAACATAATTGCTGACACTACCCAGGATAAACTCACTCAAACCAGACAACCCCCGATGTCCGATTACAATCAAATCCGCGCCCCAATTCTTGGCAAATTCACAGATAGTTTCCCCCGCACTACCGGGAATCTGAATAAATTCTGCCTTCACCCCCTCCGCCACTGCCAACATTGTCCGCGATCGCAACAATTCTAAACATTCACTTTCAAATTCATCCCACTGTTTACGATAACTGATATTGACATCATCCAAACGCCATGGATAATAATCCATACCAATAAATCCAGGAACCCCTGGACTATTCTCTTCCTCTGGCGCTAAGACATGTAATAGCATTAAATGAGCATTAACTCCTTTAGCCAAGGAAACGGCACTATCGACAACACGGCTGCCAATGCCAGAGCTATCCATAGCAACAAGAATCTTTTCAAACATAGAAACCTCCACTTAAACAGTCTTAATGGCTGGATTGCCGCTTTCAATCGCAGTGGTATAATTAACAGGAAATATGTATTTAGCCCTTAGATACCCACCTTTTGATGATTGATTGACGGTAAGTGATACAGTAACAATACGATCTTAACCTATAATTACCGAATCAAACCAGACAAACAGCAATCCGAGGAGATAGACTATTAGTGGGAACTACTACATCGCTAGCGGAAATATCCGTTATAGGACTTAGGCAGCCACACTATTAATAATGTAGGAGGTGCGTTAGCAAAGCCTAACACACCCTACAGATAGATGCTTTGCGTAAGTCCTGCGTTAGGAAAATAATCGATAAAAAACTCAACAATACGAAACAATATATGAACCTCAATTTTCGTTTCGCGGTTATCAGCGATTTGCACATCGCCCTCCCCCAAAGCATTTGGGATCATCCCAGCCGATTTCATTTGGTTGAAATCAGTATACCAGCACTGGAACTTGCATTAGATCGTTTAGAACAGCTCGATTTAGACTTTCTCCTCCTCCCTGGCGACTTAACTCAGCACGGGGAACCCGCTAATCATACCTGGTTAGCAAATCGTTTAGCTAAACTACCATTTCCAGCTTACGCGATCCCAGGAAATCATGATTTCCCAACCCTACTCCCCGATGAAAAATCAATTGAATTTAAAGACTTTCCTCACTACTACCGTCAATTTGGCTATACCAATCCTGACCAACTTTACTACACCTGTGAATTACTTCCAGGAGTACAACTAATTGGACTAAATTCCAACCAATTTGACGAATCTGGCCAACAAATAGGGCGTTTAGACGAACCACAATTAGCATGGCTGGAACAGATACTAACTGAAACTAAAAATAAGTTAGTCATGGTAATGATCCATCATAATGTTATCGAACATTTGCCCGGTCAATCTAACCATCCCTTGGGACAGAGATATATGCTAGAAAATGCACCAGCACTACTCAAACTTCTCAAAGCTGCTGGCGTTAATCTCATTTTTACTGGACACCTTCACGTCCAAGATATCGCTTGTCAGGATGGAATTTATGATATCACTACTGGATCTTTAGTCAGCTATCCTCACCCCTATCGCATCTTAAACCTACAAACCGATGAGGAGGGAAACAGATCCTTACAGATAGAATCTCATCGGATTGAATCATTACCAGATTGGGAAAAATTACCCCAAATATCACGTAAATGGATGGGCGATAGATCCCATCCATTTATGATCAAACTCCTGACTTCCCCACCATTAAATTTACCGATGGAAGAGGCAAACAAATTCGCGCCAAGCTTACGGGATTTCTGGGCAGATATTGCTGGGGGTGATGCCCAGTTCGACTTCCCAGATTTCCCGCCGAAAGTCCGCCGCTATTTCCAAAGTTTTAGCGCTACTAATAGTGAGGGTAAACTTGTTTTTATCGATAATCATACTACATTAGTAATTTAGATAAATCAGAATTTACGCAGCTACATTTCATCTAGTGGGAATGGTGCGTTAGCAAAGGATAACGCACCCTACAGCAAGTCATCTGAATGACACTAATTACTTTCTCCATCCCATAACTAAACCCAATATCCCTGTAAAATTGAAAGGTTGTCAACCGTCGGTGAATTTTACCGTCTGGTGAGTATGGGATTTAAGGGAGAAAATATGTCCTGGATGGAGTTAAGCATTGATGCAACACATGAGGCGGTTGATTGGGTGAGTACCCTGCTAGCTGCAATTCACTATACAGGTGATATGCGGATTACGAACTATATTGAACCAGAATTAAATCAGTTAGATAATTGCGATATTCTACAATCCCAATGGGCTTTCACGATCTACTTATATTTACCCTATAATACCAATGTACGGAGACGTGTGGAAGAAATTGTTGATCGGCTTTCTCCCTTGCATCGTACAGGATTAATTGCTGTGATTCAGACTGCTATTGTTGAAGATAAACCAGAGGAAACCGCAAATAGTATACCCCCTATTCATCGAATCGGGAAACGATTTGTCGTACTAACTCCCGATAATTCCTATCAATCTGAAGATCTAGATGAAATAACATTAAAAATAAATACAACCCTCGCCTTTGGTAGTGGTTTACATCCAGCTACTATTCTCAGCCTGCTACTACTTGAACGCTACATTATTCCTCCCATGAATGTTCTCGATCTCGGCTGTGGCTCAGGGATTCTCAGTGTAGCAATGGCGAAACTTGGGGCAAGTGTCTTAGCACTAGATAATGATAATATTGCCGTCGATTCAACCCAAGATGCTATTCGTATTAATGGGGTAGAAAAGCAGGTTACAGTCAAGAAAGGAAGTCTAGGTAGTGGTAGCGACTTAGGGCATTGGCTGGGAGGAAATACCATAAATAATGTCCAAAGAATTAATGCCAGCGCTACCTTTGATCTGATCGTAGCTAATATCTTCGCACGAATTCATATCGCTCTTGCGGATGACTTTTGCCGTGCGATCCGTCGCACCCGTGAAGGTACAGGAATTTTGATTACAGCAGGTTTTACTACTGATTATGAGGATGAAGTGAGCGGAGCTTTAGTAGAAGCAGGATTTGAAGCTATTGATTGCGAAAGATTGAATGAGTGGGTTGCACTTGCCTATCGATTGAAAGGATAGGTAAGCATTCAGCAATCAGGGAATGCCATGTTGAAGAAGCCAATTCAACACCAGTCAAACCAAATATAGTACAATAGTATTAACTTAATCCACTCACAATCAACGTTAGTTAGTTTGAAGGATGTTGTTTTAGGAAAATCTTTGAAAAGACTGATCGAAAATTTATGAGGAAACAAGCACTACTTTGAGAAGATGAGTAAAGGTACCATGGGCTATCACTGGCTCTAGCTTAACTCGTCTTACAAAGGAAACGCTTAATGGAATGGCCAGATCACTTTCCCAGTGGTTGCCCACCTCAAAATGCCAATAATGCTTCTGGCGAGGTATATCGCCTGATCAAGCATGATTCTCCCACTCCCAAGGACTTTAAGTCATGGCGTGAGGAGAATAAAGAGAAGGACTGTCCTAATGGTGTGACAGAATGTCAGGCATGTGGTCTCTCTGTTTATACGGAAAAAGCTGACGCTTGCCGTGTAATCAGAACAATTCCTCGGTTTAAAAAGGCAATAAAATACTCAGGTGGAATTCTTGATCAAGCAATTCCAGATGTAGCAATAGCCACTTTAGGACAAATATACGTTGCCATAATTCGAGAGTTTGTTGAGATATTGCCCATTACAGGAAAGGAAAAGGTGAAACACGAACTTGTATCACTAAATCTTCTTGAGTTTGAACGGTCACAGCCTTAATAGTTATAATGAGATTGATTCTGGCTGGAAATAAATAATAATATTTAGAGTTTAAGATAAGCTCACATCTACTACGAAGCATATCCTCGTAACTACTTGTTGTCATACATCGTTCCCTGAACTCATTGAAGCCATTGAAATACTATTCTAAAAACCCCAACGCCTTCGATATCGCATACCTCCATAACCTACGAGGTGCAATTCTAGCTTCTCCTTATCTTACTATCAACAACCTCAACCGTGACTTTATCGGAACCAAAGGTTTTTCTATCGTGTTTCAACGTTCAAAAATCGACAAAGTAGAAGAGGATTTTCCTTTTTTCAAACCCTATCTAGATCTAGCATTGCAATCTAACTGCAATGCCTTCTATCTCAACCCCCTCCTACTTCAGTCAGGCTCCCGTGTAGATCCACATATCGATCGATCTCTGCGATCTTATTGTAAAACTGTTGATCCTCCTGCGGTTGTTAGTGTTCTTTACATCCAATTACCACCTAACCTAGAAGGTGGAGAATTAGTGCTGCGCCGCAACAAACAGCAAGTAGGACAAATTAAGCCAGAAGTTAATACACTTCTGTATTTTCAAGGAGATCTCACCCATTCTGTTAATATGGTTAAAAGTACTGGCACTCGTCTTAGTTTAGTTTGCGAACAATATAACCTCAGTGAATCTGAACTAGAAGATATTCCAGCGTTTACAATAGAATCTAGGGCAGTGAAGGCAAAACGTAAATGAGAGGTTAGCGCTTAGAGGGGATATTGTAGCATCTTGCTAATGACTAATTGCTAATAAGTTTCCCAAATACCTTATGGTGATACACACACTATTAACAAAACAATATGCTTACCCAAATACGCCGTCTTTTAAGTCAATTTTTTAGTAAGTCAAGAACAATCAATAACGAACCTATCAACAAAGTGAGTTTGATTGTCATTATTTTGATTGATATTTTTATCTTAGTCAATGTTTTTACTGGACTGAATGATATTAGCCGATGGCATATCGATCCTTCCCAAGCTTACCCCTGTTATTCTGAGTGGGAAAATTACCAGAAGGAAACCAGTAAAGATAAAGACTATGAAATATTAAGGCTGTCATTACCATCGAATACAGTTAATCCAATCAAGTTTCGCCAAACCTATCAACAAGCAGAAATCGGACATCTAGGTAAAGTTTCTCAAACTTGCTTAACTTATGCTGACTACAAAGATAAGATTAAGAATGCAGAAAATCAAAACACTATAAAAACTATTGACCAGAAAAATGCAGAAATCAGCAAGCTTGCTCAAAGAAATCAAACTATTAAAGCTCAATATGACTCAACGTTATTAGAGAAAATAGCAGGTCAGCCTCGGGATCGATCGATTAATGAAGTAGGTGCAGAAAAAGCCAAACAGGAGTCAGATCAAAATAGCAGCAAGATTGTCACACTTAAGCAGGATATTTCTACTCTTAAAACTGAACTAATTGCTAAACAAGAAAGCATTAATTTAATCGCTTTCCTGAAGAATAACGATAAATTTAGTGACGTTGAAAAAGGCTATCAGGAGGCATCATTTTGGTATCCAAGTATCCAACTAGCTTTTCAATGCCTATTTCTATTACCACTAATTCTCATCTCCCTATCACTTCACAACTTTGCTCAAAGAAAAGGATATGGACTTATCTCGCTGATGAGTTGGCATTTGCTGGTAATATTTTTTATCCCACTAATTCTGAAAACCTTTGAATTTTTACAAGTTGGGGCGATATTTCAATTTGTCTTTGATATCATCAGCGTCGTTTTTGGTGGGTTACTTTTCCTCATCAGTTATGCCTATATCTTACTGATTCCTCTCGTTGGTTTTGGCATTATCCAGTTTTTTCAAAAGGTTGTCTTTAATAGTAAGATTCAGGCAGCTAGCCGAGTGCAAAAATCGCGCTGTATCAATTGTGCCAAAAAAATTAGACACCACGATAGCTACTGTCCTCACTGCGGTTATTATCAATATCTGGAATGTTCAAACTGTCACAGTCTTACTTACAAACATTTGCCATATTGTAAAGAGTGTGGACAGGATCAAGAGGTGAGTAATTTGTAGTTTACTTTTGAATTAATTATAATAGGACAAACTTAAGTTACATTTCGTTCATCAATCATTTCAAATCAAAGTGAGAGTAACTTGTCAAGTTGTCATAAAATAGACTAGCCTAGATATTAATTTTCCACCATTAACTATGAGCTACTTCCGTCCCGCTATCGATGCCATGACTGGTTACATTCCTGGAGAACAACCCAAACCAGGTACAAAAATTATCAAACTCAACACTAATGAGAATCCCTATCCACCTTCTCCAAAAGCAATGAAGGTGCTGCAAAATTTAGATAGTGAGTGGCTGCGACGCTATCCAGATCCCTTTGCTAGGGAATTTTGTCGCGCAATCAGCGATGCCCTAGGAGTCCCTACTGATTGGATAATTGTCGGTAATGGTAGCGATGATTTACTCAATATATTAGTCCGTTGTTGTGCAGAAGGAAATGAACGGAAAGTCGTCTATCCCATGCCAACTTACGTGTTATATCGAACTTTATCAGCTATCCAGCCTGCACAAGTAGTTGAAGTTCCTTATTATGCTGATTTTCAGTTACCAATTGAGGAACTTGTAGCAGCAAATGGGGCAATTACTTTTATTGCTTCTCCTAATAGTCCATCTGGTCATTTAGTACCTTTAGACGATCTCAGAAAATTGGCACAGGGAGTGTCAGGAATTGTGGTAATTGATGAGGCTTACGTTGATTTTGCTGACTATACTGCCTTGCCGTTAGTAGAAGAATTTGATAACGTAATTGTATTGCGTACCTTATCCAAAGGATATTCCTTAGCAGGCTTGCGGATGGGATTTGGGATAGCAAATCCGAAACTACTATCGGGATTATTTAAGGTAAAAGACAGTTACAATATTGACGCGATCGCAATTGCAGTCGGTACGGCGGCAATGGAGGATCAAGCCTACAAAAATGCTTGTGCTGAAAAGGTGAAATTATCGCGGAGTAAATTAGTAGTAGAGTTAAAGAATCTGGGATTTACAGTCCTTGATTCTCAAGGTAACTTTGTTTTAGCAACTCCTCCAGCAGGGAATGCCGAATCTATTTATTTGGCGTTGAAAGAATTAGGCATTTTGGTGCGCTATTTTAAGCAAGCTGGGTTAGAAGATAAGTTGCGGATTACAGTTGGCACGGAGGAGCAAAATCAAGCTTTAATCGAAGCATTAGTTAGTTTGATTTAGCAATTATCGATCGTTGGTAATATTTTCTGTAGAGACGTTGCACCTGCTAGTCTCTACATCTCATCGATCGGCTATAATTGCTATATAATTAATGGTATTATAACGGGAAAGCAACTAGGTTAGGTACAGGCTTGGTCAGGGATATCTTAACTGCATTGGCGACTGCTATATATGATGTTTTTTAATTAAATAAAAAGGTTTTAACATTTTTATGGAAACACCACCAACCAAACAAATAGCGGAAATAAATAGCCAAAGTCTTTATGATGCTGACTTTTACGCCTGGATACAGGAACAAGCAAAACTGCTCAAAGATCGGGAATGGAGCCAAGTAGATTTGCCTAATTTAATTGAGGAAATTGAGTCATTGGGGAAACAACAACGCGCCGAATTAAGAAACCGATTAAAGGTTTTAATTGGACATCTGCTGAAATGGGAATATCAAGCAGGAAGACGGAGCCGTAGCTGGTTAATGACAATTCGCATACAGCGTCGCGATACTCAAGAATTTCTGGCAGAAAATCCCAGTCTTAAGCCTTATCTTCAGGAAGCACTACAAAAGATATATGAGAGTGGGAGAGATTTAGCTGCGGGAGAAACAAACCTAGCGCTAAAAATATTCCCGAAAAATTGTCCTTATACCTTAGCAGAAATTTTTAGGGATGGCTTTTATCCCGGTGAAGCTGCAACCGATGATTTGATGGAATAATCTCGATGTGGGTTGAGATCCCCGACTTCTCTGATAAGTCGGGGATTTGTCGCGGTGATTCAATTCACGTATTATCAATTATTAATTCATAATTATGATAATTAACGAGCTTCACCAAAGATTCCGCTAGTCATAGCGGCTACACTTTCCGAAGTCCGGCTGCGCAGACTAACGCCAAATCAACAGCATTGAAACCCGCGAAGGCGGGTTTTGTCTGTGTAGCTGCGGTTTTAACCGCCAGTTGATAATGGTACTGTTGTTCATGGAGTCCACCTCAAAAAACATCGATTACCATTCTTCTCTGTTATTTCTGCACCCAGCCGCTGATAAAAACTCAATCCACGACTATTCCGTGCATCAGCATTCCAGGCAAGATGAGTACAGTCATTTTCCTTGGCAATTTGAGCCAGATGAACCATCAAAGCGACTCCTACTCCCTGACTTCTCATCTCCTCATCCACATATAAATCATCCAGCCAAATACTCGGTTGACCTGCAAATGATGAATATCTGAATCCATACAAAGCAAATCCCACCTCATGGCCGGAAATCTCAGCAAACAAAACATAAGAAAAAGGAATTGTACCAAACAATGTTTTGCGTACTTTCTCTGCCGATACTCGCAATATACCTGAAAAAGCACCAATATTTCGGTCGAATTCTGCCTTCTTCTCAATAAATGATAAGATCCGGGATACATCATTGGCGGTGGCACTTCTGATTATCATAGATAAATTCTCTGGGTGATAACTATAGGATTTTTTGTTTTAGTGTAGTAGATTCTATCGTCTATTGCTTATTGATCCGAATCAAGTCTGTCAAAATACTATACCCTACTAATTGTTAAGTTATGTTTAAAAACAAGCAAGCCGTTTTAATGCTAATTCCCGTTGATCCACGCGATCGATTGATCGAGCAGCTTGTCTTGCTTTCTCAATTTCACCAAGTTTCAGATAGGCGTTTGGCAGACTATTCCACCAGGTAGGAAAGAGATTAGCATCTGTCTTAATTTGGGGGGCAATCTCCAAAGCGAGATCGAAAAATATCTTGGCTTTAGCTGAGTTGCGCTGGCTCAAATATATGTCACCCAGGCGTATGAGTGGATCGAATTTAGCCAGTGGGGAATCCAGAAAACTCAGAAATTTTTCAGCGACATCGGGACGATTTTGTGCGATACTTTGATTAATAATCATCTGTGCGATCGCTGGTGAAATAGGTACTCCTAGACGTTTAATTATTTCAATATTTGTGTCTAAATTTCCCCAGCCCCCCTCCTGATAAATCTTTTCCAATCTCTCTACACGCTGCTTGGGATTGGAAATCCCTTGTAATTGAGTTTGCAAAATTTGTATAAATCTTTCGGCTGCTTGAGATTCTCCCTTTTCTTCAAGTAACTGCGCTGCCCCTATCAGAGTAGATAATGAGCCAGATTGAACATCTAACTTGGCTGCTTTTTGCAAGGCAATTTCTAACAGTTGCTGTGCTTCTTTACTATTACCGCCATCCTCTATTGCCTGAGATAATCGCACTAGCAACAATATATTCTCAGGTTGTGCCTGACTAAGGGCGACGGCTTGGCTAAATTGTCCGGCACGGGCGGCTTGAGTGGCAACTTTTTCTAACCAAACATCCTGGACTTCAAATACTCCCGCATCAATCGATCTCGACATCGGAATTGGAATCAATTTCTTAGCTTTATCGAACTCTTTTCTCTTGAGTGCTTGCTCAATTAAAAACTCTGCCCCCTCCGCTTGTAAATTCATTCGCTCAATAAACTGCACCATTTCCGATTCATAGCCATTTTGACGACTGAGGGGATACAATTCCTGACTCCATTCGTAGTCACGCTGATCGCCAAAACCCATGCCAAAGTTATACTTTTTACCTAAGTTACCTGCGGCAATCATCTGATTCATGGCTTGGGTTGCTAGTTGAGACTGATTGCGTTTACGGGCTTCTCCGGCGATAGTTAACCACGCCTGTGCCCGCCAATGGGGATTTTCTGCTAAAATTTTCTGGGCAGCAGAGGCAGCCGTAGTTAGTTCCCCTAATTGAGCAAATTTAATCGTATTTTTGGCAATTAAAATATCTGTGGGATTCTCTGGTTTTCGTGCCGAAACCAATTTTTGCACGCTTCGCTCAAAGATTTGTCTTGCTATTTGGGGTTCCTGATTTTTGTGATATGCTACTGCCACCCGAATCAGTTGGTTGCTGCTATCCCATGCGCTAGGAATTTGTTGGGCAAATTGTTGGGCTTTATTGATTTGTTTGTTTTGAATGTAATAGCCAATTAGGGTTTCCGCCAGGAAGGGATTGTTGTTTTGTCCCTGACTGTAGAGGGAGATAATCTGCGATTTTGCTCGCTCCAAAACCGTCACGCCTTTGGCAGTTTGGGCGACAGCAAACCAACCTTCTGCTAATCGCAATTCGCCTTCAGATAGAAGTTGTGCCCCACGAATTCCTGGTAAGATTTGCTCGGCTTGTGCGAGGAGTGAAATTGCTAGATCCCGCTTGCCCAGCCGTTGATAGGCTTGTGCTGCGGTAATTAGCGATCGCGTTTGTGTCTGATTGTATCCTTTGCCCAGGGACTGTGACAGGCTTACCATCCGCTCTAATATTGGTAAAATGCGATCGCGTTGACTGGTCGGGGTGCGCTCGATTAAATTTAATAATGGTTGGGCTTTCAGTTCATCGAAACCGACTCCAGTAACACTTAAACGATCGATAGCTAATTGAATTAATTGTCGTTCTTTTCCGGCGGCATCTAGTTCTTGTAGCAGTTCAGTTAATATGAAGGTGGGTACTTCTGTTTTAGTTTCTGAAACTGGACGAAACCATTCTCCAAATTCATTCCACCGGGTAAAGGCTTGTTGCTGTTGTGCCTCCCGACAAAAGGACGATCTTTCAATAGCGATAGGATTTGCTAAGACTGATAAATTAATAGATTGACTCAGGATTAAACTCAACAGAATTGTATTTTTGGCAAAATTACTTAACATTTTTATCTATTTTATAACTTACGAAAACCCTCTATCTGTAGGGTGCGTTAGCTACCCTTCGGGAAGGCTGCGCCAACGCGTAACGCACCATTACCACTATCTTTTCCTCACTGAAGAGCAGAAAGAATGATATATCTTGACTCGCCATACTCCCTATTTTTTTCCATCTCATAGCATTTCTTTCTGTCTGTGGCTGAATGGACGTTTTCCTCATCGGAATCATCCGGTTGTGATTGATTTATCACCGACAACTATTAGTGAAGCTTAACCACGCGGTGGTGGTGCAGATGGCACAGGAAACCATTGCCCAGCGCGGACAAATTTTGCCTGATTGCCCCACAAATCTACGTTATAAAACCAGGCAGAAGACATAGATTGTCCCCCAACAGCCATCACTAACCAGCCCGCTTGTATCTCCTGACGACAACCCAATCCTTGGTTATTAACACTAAGACATCGATCAAAAAATTGGGGCGTTACCTGCTGAATCCTGATATTTGCCGCCGCAGTCTTTGCCCGTCGCGCCGCCTCCCGTTTTACCAAATCGATCGCACTTTGGGGAATACTTTGGCTGCCATCCGGTGCTACTCTGTTAGGATCGGTTCCTTCTTGCAGGTAATAAACATAGCGAATTGGTCCAGATTTCACCACCATTTGCCAGCCAGACTGTTCAATATTTGGGCAAATGCCCATTTCCGGCGGTGTGGGTTTATCTCCTCCACCTTGACACCAATTCCAGGTAATCGCTTTAATCTCCACCTGAAAGTTAGCCGTCAATCCATATCTATCTGCCACATCTCGTAGCACAGCATTGTGCAAAGTTAAGGGTAATCCCGCTTCACTTTTCTGTGCCTGTAACCCTCGCTGCCAGTCATTCCCTCTCATATCGACATGAAACATTTGTCCATTTTCAACTAACACTCGCCAGCTAAATTGAGGTCCAAACGGGGCTGGACAAAATGTATTTTGCGTGCAGGGGGGAAGGATGTTGAAGAGTTGGGCGGCAGTAATTTTGATATCTTTAACTGGAATAGCTAGGCGTTTTGCGATCGCGGCTTTAATATTATTGTTAATACTGCCAGGACCGTCGAGGATAACGGAACCATTTCGATCGGCGTAATACATCCAAGTTTGATTGTCATATTCCATCGTCACCTGCCAACCGGATTTCCTTACAGGTTGGCAGTTTGCCGATATTCCTGATACCTCTGAAGTTGGCAGACATTCTTGCCAAGTTGCAGGCTGGGATTTGGTAATATTTGAGCTAGATATACGAAGCGGCAACCCGACACGACTGTTCAAATCTGATACAACTGCTGTTTCTAGTAATTTTGGCAGTTTTTGAGTAGCTTTAGATAAGACAGTTTTCGATATCTCAGATTGGGCAACTGTCGCGCTAGGGCGTGTTTGCCAAATCGAAAATTTGGTGTAGGGGCGAAGCATTTGGGGAGCATCCCGATTTGAAAGAAATGCAGGTTGTATTCTTGCTCCCCCCTTTGACAAGGGGGGCTGGGGGGGTAAAAACTTTGTCAAAAAACGAGTATCTTTGCCAAAGTGGGATGCTCCCAGCATTTGGGGGATAGCCTCTGATTCCAACCCAAATCTTTGTATCCAAATGCTTCGCCCTTCCTGGGTTTGAGAATACTCCCCAGGATGGAGTAACTCTTGACTCGTGCCAGAGGCAGGAATAGCCAGGAGTAAGCCGCTAAGACTTCCGACAATTAATTTAGCGATCGTCATAGAGTAAATAGCATTAAACTTGGAGGAGAATGAAACCACACTACCAACTGACGCTACAGGGATGGAATAGTTTCTGGAGACTTGATAAATAGGTGCTATTTATGACATGCTGGGTGAAGTAAAAGCAGATAAATATAGCAACCGCCACAGCGGTTAGGACATTCTAAGCTTAAATTTTAACAAGGGGCTGAGAGCCAATTGTCCTAACCGACGAAAGCGACTGCTATATGTGGGTTAATTAACTAAGATATAGGAGATCTTGTTTCACCCAGACATAATTTTTTGCTATGTGCGATCGCACTTTGTCCGATTTTCCATTTATTATTTATTATTTACTTGCTTGACGTACCATGTCAGAGATTATCCTGATGCTGTATTTTTGAGAATCTGCCCCAGTCATAATCAGCCCTTGACTATTATCGCGGCAGGGAGGAGCCAGACTGGATTGAAGTTTTGCTCGTAACGGCTACAGTATGATAAACTGCTATTAGCAGGGGGATCTCTTCAGAGTCAACAGCCCCGTACCCATTCTGGATATCGATTTCACCGTTGTGCAAACTCGCCTGCCCTACAGGAGTGCTACCAAGGTTGAGTTTCCGTTCGACTTTAAACCTTTATTTTCTGTCACCAGAGTATAGATTTATCCCCAAATGAACTGTTTGGTAAAATCCTTCGAGCCGATTTTAATCCCACCCCCCTCCACTAACCTGACTCCCGTGGCAAGCAATAGCGGTTAACATCGTTACTAACGCTAGGAATAGTGGTACAATTCTCCGAAAAACCGATCCTATCGAAAACTCCTTGACTAAATAAATTGCAACTAGACCTATTTTTGGCATAGAATATTGACATAACCTACTTTGCACCATGACTTGCCCCATGTCTATCGTTCATAGGCAAGATCTTGAATAAACCCTAAGATTTATGAAGCAATTATTAAGGGGTATCAGTTCGCGGATTTTTTTGGGAACTCTATGTTTAACCTTTCTGTTAAACATGGACAGCGCTTCTTGGCAAGCTCTCGCGCAAACCCAGACAGTTCAGAGACAGAAAATATCCCATAAACAGTTTCAAGAAAATTCTATTATAAAATGTGGCTATAGGAAAAAACAGTTAACCCTCAAACCTCCAGACTATACCGTAGTCGAAGCAGCTAGTATAACGCCAGGAAATCGGGTTGAAGGCTCAATGCGTTGTGGAGAATACAATCCTCCTTTACCTTTAATTGCCTTGATTCCTCAATCAACTATGGGCTTAACTCTATCTGAATATCCTACCCTGTTATTTTATATTCCCGATGCTAATTTAGATGGTGTAAAGTTAGAATTTGCTATTTACGATCGCGAATCAAAAAATCCTATCTACCAACAGAAAATATCACTTAAATCTGGTGATGCTATTGTAGCTATAGATCTATCAAAATCTCCATCTTTACCTCCCTTAGCAGTAGGAAAAGTTTACTCCTGGAATTTCAGCCTTATATTCGATCCTGAAGATATGAGTAATAGCACATTTGTGGCTGGTTGGATACAACGAGTTGCACCTAAATCAGAGCTTCAGCATCAACTCAATACTGTCTTACCACAGCAGCAGCCAGCGATATATGCAGCCAATGGGATTTGGTACGAGGCGCTAGCTAGTTTGGCGAAGTTACGCTGTTCCCATCCAAATGATGTAACCTTTACTTCCAATTGGGAATCACTATTGGAGCAAGTTGGACTATCAGAAATTGCCAAAAAGCCTTTAGCCCAATGTATGGCAAGTGGGGAGTAGTTATTCGTTATTTGTTATTTGTTATTTGTTATTTGAAAAACGAGAGACAACTGACAACAGATAAGCAACAAAAGCTTCATTGCCCATTACCTATCCTTAAATCCGCTGTTCCATTACCCATTCCCCCTTAAATCCGGATGTCGGTTCTTACTACTTGTAAAGCTATGTGTCTAAGCTATGCTGGAATCGCTATGGTAAGGGGAGGAAATATTAGCCAGATGCAATGGGTAATTTCACAACCATTAAGTATTGAAAAAATAAAAATAGCGATCGCAGATTTACCGCCATCATTACGAGGAACTACAATAGTACAGCTTACAGATTTTCATTACGATGGTTTGCGGCTTTCGGAAAAAATACTGGCTGACGCAATTGAAGCGAGCAATGAGGCTCAACCGGATTTAGTTGTTTTAACTGGCGATTATATTACCGATGAACCAGAACCCATTCACCAGCTAGTCCAACGATTAAAATACTTGGAAAGCCGTAGTGGAACATTTGCCGTGCTAGGAAACCACGATCTCTATCATTATCATTCAAAAACATTAGTTACTGATGCACTGACTAGTATTGGAGTACAAGTCTTGTGGAATGAAATCGCTTATCCCCTTGGAGAGGAATTACCCTTAGTCGGATTAGCCGATTTTTGGTCCAGCGAGTTTAATCCCGCACCCGTCATGAGCCAACTCGATCCAAAAATACCCCGTATCGTTTTATCTCACAACCCTGATAGTGCTGAATCTTTGCAAAAATGGCGGGTAGATTTGCAACTATCAGGTCATACTCATGGGGGTCAAATGGTGATTCCAGGATTTGGTCCAGTACCAAAATTATTCAAAATAATACAGAAAAATTTTCCCAGATTTCTTTGGAGTAGGATACCCTTCATCAACACCTGTAGCCGTGTCGTAAATCATTGGGAATGGGGAATGGGAATGTATCAGATAGGTAGAAATCAACTTTATGTCAATCGCGGTTTAGGCACTTATCCGCCAGGACGACTATTTTGTCCGCCAGAAGTTACTATAATTACTCTGGTTTAGAGAAAGTATCTTGTTATTAGTTATTAGTTATTAGTTATTGCTCATTCTTTACAAACAACAAACAACAAAAAACAAACAACCAATAACAAAAAACAAACAACAAACAACCAATAATCAAAAAGTAAATACAATCTGCTCTGATTCTTTTTCCAGAATAGCGACTAAATTGCCATCGCCTTTCTCTTTAGCAATCTTAAGTCGATGTTCTAGCGCTCTCTGAATATTTCTCAGGTGATTGTTCGTTATTTGATTCACCTCTTGATGTTGCTGATTATGGGTGAACCATAGCTTAGTTGCTCCATTAGCAACCGCTTCCTCGACGGGGACAGAATCGGCAACTTTCAGTTTACCCATAAGATATGAGATGCCCCGATATTGCTTACGATCTACGGTTAGAGGTTCCCGAATGTGCCTAGGATAGTGAAACTGCCAAGGTTGACCCCGATAGATACCGCCAAGTTCGCCTTCAGCGATCTCCAGAGATGGTGTGGTTTCGTAGTTACCGCCTTGATAAGAAAGATTCATTTCAATTTATTAAAAATATTCTGTATCTAATCTTACATTTTAGGCAGTAAACCATCAATTGTCAAGGAACGGCTATAAATGGCTCTTCCTGTCTGAGTATGTTGATTTGCAGCAAAATACTGTAATCGATCTGGGTGTTAAAATGGTAAGCTAAAAGGTTTAGGATACCACTAACAGGTCTTGGGCAAAAACTTACTAAAGACTAGTTTGCTCCTCCTTTTCTTTGGGGGGGCAATTGCGCTGTTTCTTGTCAGAGGCGAGAAGAAAGAGACAAAAGTTAACAAGACTTCTTTTCCTCCTCCAACCTCTCAGCTCTCACCTCTCACCTCTTCTAGTGAGAAGGAAAAACGCTCGCCAAAGAAATTATCCGCAGATTGGCTAGTTAGTTTCGACTCCCCATTTCCATTAGCTGGCTTGCTAATTCAAAATTCCTCTCCATTCCATCCCAAAACTATTCAACAGGTATCGCCAATTACGCCAATTCTGAATTTAGCGATCGCAAGTATCAGTTCTCAATTAATTGTAGATTTGAGTGATGCCAAAGTATACAGTTACTGGGGGAATAAAAGAATCAGCAGTTACCCAGTTGCGATTGGCCAAAAAGGTTGGGAGACACCCACGGGCACTTTCAAAGTATTGAAAAAAATCAGGAACCCAGTTTGGGTGCAACCCATTACAGAGAAACATATTCCCGTCGGAATAGATAATCCATTAGGAGACAGATGGATTGGTTTTTGGGCAGATGAAAGACATCAGATAGGGTTTCACGGTACTAATGATGAGAAACTAGTAGGTCAAGCAATTTCTCACGGTTGTTTGCGGATGCGAAATCAGGATATTCGCGCATTATACAATCAGGTAACGCTAGGAACACCAGTTATTGTTAGGAAATAGGGATTTAGTTATTAGTTATTGGTTATTAGCTATTAGTTAAAGGGATTGACCGATTGTTGTCGCCCCGTCAGACCTTATTATCAACAAGGTCGTACAACCGAAAAGTTTATCCTGTCTACTTTTGAGCTATAGTTGTCTCCCCCCCCCCAGAGCGCATCGCTGTGGTTATTGCTGTAATATTAGTTTTATGTGTAACAATCCAAATGTAATTGATGACTCAAACCGTTCCTTCCACTACCCAGGAAAATCTTAATTTAGGCTTTTTAGCTAGAGAAGCAGGAGTAGCTTTAATCATAAAATTTGGGGGTATTCTTCTCACCTACCTGGTGCAAGTTTTCCTAGCACGATGGATGGGGACAACCGAGTATGGCATTTATGAATATGTCATCGCTTGGTCTGTCTTGTTAGCCATTCCCGCAGGATTGGGTTTACCCCATACAGTTTTGCGCTTTATCTCGGAGTACCGGATGAAAGAAGAATGGGGACTGTTGCAGGGGATAGTGCGTAGTAGCTGGTTAATCACTGTTATAGCGAGTTTCTTAGTTAGCTGGTTGGCTGCAGGTGTCATTTTACTCCTGAATTATTACCACCCATTTGCTTATGCTACTCCTTTATTAATAGGGATTGGTCTCATACCCCTACAATCCCTGGTAAATTTACAATTGGAAACAGCCAGAGCTGCCAAGGATGTTACTTTAGCCTACGCGCCATCACAAATAATTTGGCCGGTGTTGCTAATGTGTGGTGCATTTCTGATCTTAGAGACAAGTCAGAACCTTACGGGAAACTCGGCAATTGCCATCTCCCAAATAGCCTTACTAGTAGTTGTTTTATTCCAGTTGGGATTATTATTACTGAAATTCAATCAAGAATTTCCAGCCAGCAAACCCGTCTATAAAATGCGAGAGTGGTTGGCTGTCGCTTTTGTTGTGTTATTACAGTATGGTTGTTTCATTATTCTCAGTCAAAGCGACACGATTATGGTCGGTTCAATCTTGGGGCCAGAGGAAGCCGGGATCTACGGTGCGGCAGTGAAAACGGCGGAATGGGTCAGTTTTGTCCTGGGAATTATCAATATAGTAGCGGCTCCCAGTTTCGCAGCCCTGTACGCTCAAGGCAATATCAAGGGTTTGCAAAAGTTAGTTTCCACAGTTGCCCTGTGGATTTTCTGGCCTTCTTTGGCTATTTCCTTATTTCTCATCCTCTTCAGTCAACCGATTTTAGGAATATTTGGCTCGGAGTTTGTCGCTGCTAGTTGGCAGTTAAAGATTTTAGTGTTAGGACAAGCGATAGGCGCTTGGTGCGGTTCAGTCGGCTATTTAATGGTGATGACGGGTCATCAAAATAAATCTTTACCAGTTTTTATTTATGCGACTGTTATTAATATCGTATTAAATGCGATCGCCATTCCTCTGATCGGTGCTGTAGGGGCAGCTATAGCCACAGCTTTCTGTTCTGCCCTGTGGAATATTTGGCTGAGTTTTTTAGTAGTGAAATATGTAGGAGTAAGTCCCCTAGTTTTCAGGGGACTTTTTCAATGGGGTTCAAAATCAGAGATAGGAACTTAAGGTTTTGGCTAAGGTTGTACGGAAAACCAAGGTTACTCAACGCGATCGAACATCGCGAACAGATCGGTAAGGGGTTTTTGGCTATCGGTGACGACAGTTTCCAGAAGCAGGTGGAATTTTCTGGCGATACCAGCAATTGTTTGGCGGTCAAAGATCTCGCTCATGTACCTAAAGTTAGCGAAATAATCTCCGTCTATTGCCAAGATTTGCAAATACAGCTTAATAGGTATAACTGGCTTTTCCATTTGTATCAATGAGATTTTCATGCCGGGGAGATCTAGATCTTCGGAGCTTATTACATTGATCATATTTAACATGACAGGGATAGGCAATGGAAATTCTTTTCCTCGATCCTGCCAAATCTCCAAGAGTTGAGGTAAAGGCAAACTATTGTGAGCATAACCATTAATAAAAGTCTGTTGCATGCGATCAAGTAATTCAGTAAAAGTCGGCTCTCCTTTTAAATTAAAACGCATGGGCAGGACGTTCACAAAACAACCGATTAAGGATTGAGCTTCTAGCCTCGGGCGACTGGTCAAGGTCGTATGAATGACAAATTCTTCTTGATGAGCGAGACTTGCCAGAACTACGCTATATGCTGATAATAAAGTCGTAAAAAGAGTGACTCCGGCATCGTTGCTGATATTTTGTAGGCTAGTCTTCAAGTCCGAACTAATCTTTAAAGATTCGACTCCTAGGCGAAATGTAGGGTTTGCTGGCAGGGGGCGATTGCAGGGTAACTCTAAGATTTGCGCTCCGGCAAGGTTTTCTCGCCAGTAGTTGAGGCATTTGTCCAACACTCCGCCCTCTAGCCACTGCCGATACCATCGGGCGAAGTCTGTAAATGTCATGGGTAATGGTTGTAAAGGCGAGGGCTGCCCGGAAGCAAAGGCGGAGTAGAGAGCATTTAATTCATGGATGAATATACCCCAAGACCAAGCATCCGTAGTCATGTGGTTGGCGCAGGGCATGACAATATGGGAAGTCTTGCTAAAACGCAGAACATTGATCTTGACTATCGGACCGTTAACTAAGTCAAATCGATGAAGGGCAAATTTTTCGAGATAGTTCCAGAGTGCTGGAGAATCCTCGGATATCTCTGGGATGTCTATAACTTCAAAAGCGGGTTTTATTTCTGGACGCATCACCTGCACCACAGAACCCCCGATTTCTTTAAACGTCGTATGTAAAGAAGCGTGACGGTGGCAAATTTCTGCGATCGCCTCCTGTAAGACTTTGAGGTTTAATTCTCCTTCTATCCGCCAAATCTGCCAAGCGTTGTCATACTCCCTCATCGACTCCGGACGCAACCACATATATTCTTGCCCAATGGTCAGGGGCAAATAATTGCCAACTGCATCATTGAAGGGACGGTCGTAACCCAAAGACTCTGCTATTTTCCAAGTTTCTCCGCTCAAAAAGTCCGTGTTATATTCTTCCTTCCAGCGATCGGCAACTTTGGCATTAATCCCTTTGTAGGTGTGGAATTTAGTATCCCCCATCATCCTAGAAACGGCGTGAACCCCATCAGTCATGCGCTTCCTTTTTTCCTGATAAGGTTCCAGCATATCCCGATGGAATTCAATGCCGATAAATTTACATAATTGCTCCACCGTGGTTTGGGGTTGTTGCACCAAGTCCTCATACTTAAGTTGATGCTGGCGACTACTCGGTACATTTTTCAAGAACTCTAGGATATTTTGGTGAGCGATCGCCCACATCAATTCTCCTTTTTGCTCCACCGAAAACTCCTCTTCTTCCATTGCCAGCAACAAATCTAACCTCGCCTCTTTCATCGAACGAATGGTTGCCATAGGATGACGCAAGAGGTGAATATAAAGTGGATTTTCAAACTCTTCTTCCGCACGTTGGAGAACTTGCGGGTTAAAGGCATAAGGTGGAGTCTTGTCCGCGATTATTTTACCCGGCAGCCACGACTGCATCAAAGAGAAAAATTCCTTGGTACTCAAGTTCTGCGCCTCTAACTCCTCCATAATCTCCTGCGCTCTTTCCCCATCGCAGTTTTTGATTTCCATGATGGCGCGAATCACCCCTTCTGCCAAGAAATTATTGCGACCGGAAAACGCGGCTTTACGCTCGGCTAGGGTGTTAAAAGAAAGCAGATACAGCTCTGGCGGTGCGAACAGTTGCGGGTTTCCCGCCATAATCACCCTTAATAAGGTAGAACCAGAGCGTCCGGTACAAAGGATGAAAATAGCTTGTTTATTTTTCTGACCTGACTTATCTACTTGGACGGATTCCCCGCAAAGGTTATGCCGCAAGTATTCTCGCATCCGATCGGTTTGGGAAGATGTCCGTTTCTCCACAGTAGGAGTCCCTACCATTTTACCATTGGTTTCCCCAGCAAGCTTCCCATAATTGGCTCGCAGATAATCCGCCAAGAGAGCGATAGTGGGGGCATCAAACAGGGCAACGGGGTGTAAAATGTGGCTCAATTCTTCTTGCAGCCTGTTAACCAGCATCATCGCTTTAATGGAATCCCCCCCCAGTTCAAAAAAGTTATCTTCAATGCCCACTTCTGGAACTTTCAGCACCTCCTGCCAATTAGAAGCCAGTTGTTGTTCTAATTCATTGCGGGGGGCAATCTTTTCGCGCCCTTGGAGAGTATTGGCATCTCCCACCAGCATCGCCAACCGTTCCAGAATGAGGTTAAATTCTCCTGTTTCAAAACGCTGACTCAGTTGTAAGCGTTGGATTTTCCCAATCGCGGTTTTCGGAATAGCCTCGCGAGCTACTGGAATCAAGTAATCTGGATTTACCCCGATTTTCCTGACCACCTCCTGCCGGATATTCTGCAACAGGAGCGGTAATTCCTCATCTTTTTGAGTAATTGCATGGAAGAAAATCGCCAGTTTTTCCGTTGCCTCATCTCGTTGGCGAATCGCACAAGCTGCCGTATAGGAAACTTCTACCCCTTCAATTTCTTCCACCACAGGTTCTATTTCGTGGCTGTAGTAGTTGGCTCCATTGATGATAATTGTCTCTTTTGCCCGACCTGTCAAAACCAATTGCCCGTTGCTAATGAAGCCTAAATCTCCAGTCTCAAACCAGCCATCTTCTAGAAAGGATTCTTTATTTGCTTCCGGGTTGTTGTAGTAACCCGGAGAAACTGCATCTCCCGATACTTGCAAGCGACCTATGGTATCTTCGGGCAAAACTGAGTTCTCTTCATCTACAATCCGAATAGTTACTCCCGGAATAACTGGTCCCAAATCCGCAAAGACATCACTGTTGGTATGTTCTGCCTCAACCCGTTTAATGGTTCCTGTTAAAGAGGATTTTTCTACCCTGTGGAAAGTTAAAGGAGCTTCTGCCGTGGGCTGATAATAGGTTATCCCCGAACCCAACTCTGCCATCCCAAAAGCAGGGCGAATGGCAGTTTTCCTCAAACCATATCCTGCCATCTTCTCCAGAAATTCCTCCACTGCCTGGGCAGAAACTGCTTCTCCTGCTGTAAGTAAGAATTCCACAGATGACAAATCCCAATCTTGATTTGGTTCTCTATCCAGGAAGTCATTAATTAGAGCATAAGCAAAATTGGGACTCCAGCTATGGGTTATTCGATATTTATCGATTAAATCCAACCAGTTGAGAGCGCGACCTAAAATATATTCCTTGGGCGCGTAAATTTGTTGGCAGCCTAATTCTACGCAACGGATGTGCCAGTCGCTGATGCTGCCGATGTGGTCAAAAGGCAGCCAATTCAGAATTATCTCTTCTGGTTGGTGGTGATTGAGAATATTTGCTCCTCTAGCACGAGCAATAATATTGCGGTGAGTCAGTTGAACGCATTTAGGGAGTCCCGTGCTGCCCGAGGTAAGATTAAAAAAGGCTAGATCGTCTGGCTGACTGGGGTAATAATTTTTATCTGGGGCGTTCTGCCTTAAAGTTTCAATAGAGCTTACTTTTTTCTCTGACTCTGGCAAGAAAGATTGGATTTGTTCTTGCAACAATTTGTTAGTAATAATGAAAGGGCTGTCAAAGAATTGCCCAATTTGACGCAGCTTATGAGCTACTGGATTATATTCTGCGTAGGTAGGAGGGACTTCCATAATTGTCGGGACAAAGCCACCGAGAATAGATCCCCAGAAAGCTGGAATTATGTCCCAATTGTTTTCTAATTGTAAAATTACTTTGTCTTGAGGGTTTAGTCCTTCCTTTCTTAAACCCGCTAGAATTTTCTGGGCTTCTTCTAATAATTCTGTATACGATCGCACTATTTCCTTTCCATCTCGCTGGATATAAATAATCCTTTCTCCGACTACTTGCCCTGCTGCTGTTTGTAAAACTTGGGGTAGGGTAGTAGGAGCATCTGGGTCAGATGCTAATAGTTCCCCATCTGCTATAGCTAGGGGGATGTCTTCTTTCAGTTGACTCATATTCACCTCTGGTAAAATTACATCTTACCAGAGGTGAACGCCAAAATAGAAATATTTTGGAGAGGTCTATTCGTTATCCTCAAAATTATTAGCGTAATCTTGCAGTAAATTACTCACCTGTTGGAATACATCTTTGTCAGGGCGAAGGGCACGACGATCCAGGCCAAAGTTCGGTCGATCCATATTGTGATCGATCGCGTCACTCACTTGTTTAGCAATCAAGTCTTGGAATTCCTCCTTAGCTCGTTCGCGCTGATATTTTGCCCCTTCTTCAGTCGTCGCATAAAGCGGTGGGAGTCGGTTTAGAGCAAATGCAGCAATATCACCGACATCAAGAACCCGATCTTTTTTCGCTTCGATATCGGCAATTTGGGATATCACTTCAGTGAGAACCAACTCCTCCATAACATTGATGAACTGCTTGCGAGGAACCGCCACTACCTCACCCGTCAAGAGTGCCCCCATCAAGCGATCTAATGCCATATACTCTTCAACAGAAAGCTCAGAGGCGGTATCGCAAATGCGTCCTACCTCCGCTTCCATAACTGGGGTTAAGTAGCGATCTTGTAGAGCTTGTTCTACGATTTTTTCAATACTCATGGTGTTGAATTTTTCTTCCCAGTACGCGATCGTGGGGCAATCTGGCACAATTTCTTGTTTTAGAGACAACAAAATCTGGTAAAACTCCCATAACTTTAGCAAAATTAAAAGATTGTTTCACTCAAATCCTTGAAATCTCCACGGCACCGGATCTACAGAAATGCCATTAACATAAAGTCCCCAGTGTAAGTGAGGACCAGTGGAAGCGCCTGTAGAACCTACTGTACCAATTCTCTGACCAGCTTGGACAAGATCTCCTTCCTTAACATCAATCCGGCTTAAATGAAGCATGATACTAAGGACACCTTGCCCGTGATCGATTCCTACGGTATTCCCGTGAACTCGGAATCCTTCGGCAACCCTGCCCACTAGTGAGACTCTTCCGGCTGCTGGCGCGACGACAGGGGAACCCGTGGCTCCAGCATAGTCAACACCCCGATGGTAGTAATCTTGGGCGAAGACACCGTTGTAGTAGCGGCGGATACCGTAAATAGTTGAGACTGAAGCATTGCTAGGTTTCAAAAACGCCCCATTCCAGAATTTTTGGGGCGTGACTAACTTTTTAAACTCGTCAACTCGACGAAGTTCGATTTCCGTTGCATCTTGTGAACCACTTCCAGAGAGGCGGATACGTTGAGTAGGAAAGGAACGATTTGCCAGAGGTACGCCCAGGGTTTTGCGTTCCCCATCGCCAGTTACCTGGATTTGCAATGTTCCTGGTTTATCTAAAGGAGTAGTGGGTATAAATGCTCGATAGCGATTGGTACTGAGGGGAAAGGTGGGATAAGTCTGCTTTCCCATTGAAACCGTTGGCTGTTGTTGGGTAGTATCAGTTTGAACTACTACCGATAGGGTTTCCCCTAACTGGGGATTTGCTGGGGTTACTTGTACCTGTAAGGCTTGTACTGGGTTGGGACTAATGATAATTCCCGCCACTACACTAATGAAAAGTGGGCGATAAACTGTAACGGGAAAACTGAACAAACCTACCCATTCCTTACTATTTGGGTAATTATTAGCCATATCCGTATCCATCCTTGATAAAGTCTTTAATGTCTTGAGAACCTTTCTGTTGATTGCACTGGTGGCAAGCTAAACTCAGATTAGATATTCGGTCAGAACCTCCTTATTGCTAAGTAATGTTTGCCGCGTCAATGCCGAGGAGTTAGGCAAGTAGTGTTAGGAAAAAGTGATTATTGAAAAATATTTACTGTCTGTGACTCAACTGATGCGACGGCACGATTACCCCCACCCCCACTCTCTGGCTTAATATAGGCAATGGCATGTCGCCAAATCACGATGGGATTGTCTGTATCATCAAGCAGACAAATACAATGTTGATCTTGCCAGCGAACCCTGCCTGTGAGCAACTCATTAGTCAGAAGTCTCATTTGGACAAGTGTTGCCTCTTTGATGAACCCTTGAATTTGACGAACGCTGGGTAGACCTGTCTGGAATTCAGTCATAATCAATTTTTACGGAGGAGATATATAAATGGAAATCGAATTTACAAAGTATCACGGTCTAGGGAATGACTTCATTCTGATTGATAATCGGACCGATCGCAAACCGATGGTTACGTCGGAACAAGCTATACAGCTATGTTCGCGCCATTTTGGTATCGGTGCTGATGGGGTTATCTTTGCCCTGCCGGGACAAGATGGTACTGATTATAGTATGCGAATTTTTAACTCGGATGGCTCGGAGCCGGAGATGTGCGGTAACGGGATTCGCTGTTTAGCTCAATTCCTATCCGATCTTGAGGGGGATAATGCCAAAACTCAATATCGCATTCATACTCTAGCAGGTGTCATTATCCCTAAACTTGAAGGAAACGGTAAGGTTAGGGTGGATATGGGAATTCCTCTGTTGATGGCTGCCCAAATTCCTACTACTTTGGCTGCGGCTGACGAAAAGGCAATTAATACTCCCTTAGAGGTGGCTCTTCAAGTCTGGCAGGTTACCTGTGTCAGTATGGGAAATCCTCATGCGATTACCTTTGTTGAGGATGTGGCGGCTATTCCTCTGGAAACTATTGGTCCTCTGTTCGAGCATCATCCTGTTTTTCCCCAACGCACAAATACGGAATTTATACAAGTAGTCCGTCGTGACTATCTCAAGATGCGTGTCTGGGAACGTGGTGCTGGGATTACTTTAGCCTGTGGTACGGGTGCTTGTGCGGCGGTGGTTGCTGGTGTCTTGACTGGAAATTGCGATCGCGCCTGTACTGTGGAGCTTCCTGGCGGCTGTCTGGAGATTGAATTTTCAGAGGTAGACCAACGGGTTTACATGACTGGACCTGCTGAACTAGTCTTTACTGGTAATATCTCTTTGATTTAAAAGGGGCTAGGGGCTTTCTTTTTGGGGAAGTAGGGATTAGGGGCTAGTAAATTCTTCTTCTCTAGTTCCCAATATCTAGTTCCTAGTGTCTGCTTATATCGATAGAATGGAGTACTTGCGGTTACTGATCCAAATGTTAATCACCAGATTTATGGAGTTTTTAACATTTGGTGAGTTCCGTCATTCAACATTATTAGGATTGCGATTAAGAGGATATAGGATGACCCAAGTAATTGTAGGTGAAAATGAAGGTATTGAGTCCGCACTACGCCGATTTAAGCGGCAAGTTTCTAAGGCGGAAATTTTTGCGGATATGAAGCGTCTCCGTAATTTTGAAACGCCCATTGAAAAGAAAAAGCGTAAAGCAATCGCCAGGAGACGTAAGCGGAAGTTTAACTAGAATTTCCCATCGGATCGTGTCCGGTTACATCGTTTATCTATGAATTAGTCTGCTAATCGCTACCTAACTACGATGATGTAACCGGATATGATCTGTTGCTGCCCATCTAAATTGGATATTGAAATTTTGGTTTGACTTTTACAATAATCCTACAAAATGAAGCGGCCCTTGACCGCTGATTAATTCAATCAGCAATGCGAGAAAGCCAATCATCGCCAATCTACCATTCCAAACTTCGGCTGCGGTTGTCATTCCCCATTCCCAACGTTCTTGAGGATACATCTTAACTGTCTTCTCTGGGTGCATCACCTCTGAAAGTTGGACGCTGGGGGATTTTAATGCGTCTTCTACTAAGGTGGCGAGGGAGTCGATAAAGACGGGATGGGTATTGAGTGCGGGGACGCGATAGAAATTTTCAATTCCGGATTCTTCGGCGATTTCCCGATACTCGATGTCTATTTCTTGCAGGGTTTCTATATGTTCTGACACAAAACTAATTGGTACAACTAGTAAGTCTTTCACCCCTTGAGCTGCAAGCTCCGGAATGGCTTCTTCGGTGTAGGGTTGCAGCCACTCTACTGGACCGACCCGACTTTGATAAGCTAAGGTGTGGGGGTTAGGACGGTTTAGCGTCTCCATAATTAGAGCTGTGCAATCTACGATTTCTTTCTGGTAGGGATCTCCCCCTTCTGTAACGTAGCTCAAGGGGACTCCGTGGGCGCTGAAGAAGATGTGAACTTTGTCAGGATTGGCAGATTTGTCCAGCTCTTCGGCAATCAGTTGAGCCATTGCTTGTAGATATTTCGGTTCTTTATACCATGAGGGAATAACCGTATGTTCGATCCGGTTGAGACTGGGGTCTTCTTGCCATATTTTCTCAAGAAGTCGGAAACTAGAACCGCTGGTACTAATGGAAAAGTGGGGATAGAGGGGTAGAATGACGAGGTGTTCGATTCCATCCCGTTTGATCCGATCGATGGCTTCTTCGGTAAAGGGATGCCAGTAACGCATTCCGATATAGATTTTTGCGTCTGTCCCCTTTTGCTGCAAGTGTGCTTGCAGCGCTTGAGCTTGGGTTTCTGTAATATACCTGAGTGGAGAGCCGCCGCCTATTTGTTTGTAGTTTTCTTGAGATTTTTTAGCCCGTGTGGTGGCGATGAACCAGGCTAGGGGGCTTTGCATCCACGAAAAGCGGAGGCGAATAATTTCGGGATCGGAAAAAAGGTTGTATAGAAAAGGGCGGACATCTTCCGGTTTTTCCGGTCCACCTAGATTAAGCAATAATACCCCAACTTTACCCATAGCGGTCTCAGCTTCCTATAACTTTCATATTTGTTACTGATTTTAACAATATATGCTAATGATCGCTGAAGGGATTGGCAAGAAACCCACAATTTGAGGAGATATCTGTGATGGCGACTGTGCTTAGGAATTGGAGTTATCAGTACCAATGGCTATATGACGGGATTTCTCAACTAGCTGCCCTGGCTGTAGGGGGGGAGCGGCGATTCCATTACCTTCCTTTACAAAACTTAACAATTTGTCATGAAACCAAGATATTAGATTTATGTTGTGGTAGCGGTCAGGCGACTCGGTTTCTGGTAGAGTATTCCCAGAATGTTACTGGTTTGGATGCCTCGCCCCTTTCTCTAGGAAGGGCAAAGAGAAATGTGCCGCAGGCTGGCTATGTAGAAGGGTTAGCGGAAGAGATGCCGTTGCCCGATGCTCAATTCGATATCGTTCATACAAGTGTAGCATTGCACGAGATGACACCTACAGTATTGCGACAAATTATCAAAGAGGTTCATCGGGTGCTGAAACCGGGGGGAATATTTACTCTGGTGGATTTTCATAAGCCGACTAATTTCTTATTTTGGCCTGGAGTTGCGATATTTTTGTGGTTATTTGAGACGGAAACTGCTTGGCAATTATTGGAGGAAGATTTGGTTGGGTTGTTGGAGGAGACAGGATTTAAAATTTGCGAACATCGTCTGTATGCGGGTGGTAGTTTGCAGGTGATACAGGTGAGGAAGGTTGAAGGATAAAGGTTGAAGGTTGAAGTCAAAAATCATATCAATTCCGGTTCAACTGAATAACTCTCAGCAGTTGCAACAACCGCCAGTGGTTAAAACCACTGTCTAATAGCTAAAGTCGGTTGAAACCGACTAAAAAGTTGATTTTTCAAGAATTTCAGTCCATTGAAATGGACTTACGCTGTTAGCCCGGAGTTTTAACTCTGGGCTGGTTTTGTCATTTACCGAGAAGGTTACAAAATATCAAGTTCAACAGTCAACATATTTTATTGTAAATCGCAATTACCTCGCCAACAACCAGAAGAAATATTCGCCCCACCGAATCGCTGTACCTGTGTAAATGTCATGAGGTAAACCCAAGCTAAACCTAGGGATTTACGATCTAAATCGTAGATTTCAATTTCCTGTCGGTAATATTCATTTTCCTCGGGTATCCGATTGGGGTTGTAGTCTTCCAACTCATCGAGAATAGTTAAAATAGTTGAGTCGGTGAAAGTTAGTAAAAAACCGCGAACAATACTTTCACCAGGAGTCATAGCAGGATAGCCTAGGGGTAAATTAAATAAATTACCGAATGCGATCGCAGATTTCTCTTCTATGACTTTTCTAGCACAGTAGCGTTGATAATTTACCTCCCCTGGTTTGAGAGTACCGTAAACAAAAATCCTGAGTTTATTTGACATTATAAGTGCGACTATCCCATAGTACTACGCGATCGCGTCCTTCGGATTTGGCTTGATAGAGTGCTTGCGCCGCCGAGGCTACGAGTGTTTTTGGTGAAGACTGCAAATTAGGAATCATGGTAGCCACACCAAAACTTAAGGTAAGATAACGATTGACAGGAGAACTAACATGGGCAATTTTGAGTCGTTTGATGCTGCTCCGTATCTTTTGGGCAATCCAAATGGCTGCCTCTCCGTTGGTATGAGGTAACATAACAATGAATTCTTCTCCACCGTAGCGAGCCACTAAATCAGTATTTCGTACAATAGATTGACTAATTTCACTGGCAACTTTTCGCAAACAATCATTTCCAGCTTCATTCCCGTAGGTACCGTTAAATGCCTTAAAACAATCAATATCGCACAAAATTATGGATAGAGGAATCTGCTGATGTGCTAATTGTTTCCATTCCCGTGCCAAAGATTGCTCAAAGTAGTGTTGATTCCTTAATTGAGTTAAGGTATCGATACCTATGATGTCTTGTAACTTATGATTAGTAAGTTTTAATTCCTCATAAATTTCTGCCTGTTGAATAGCAATACTAACGTAAGTTGCTAAGTTTTTGAGGATTTCAATCTGCCACTGTTGCCATTGCCAAGAAACGGCGCAATTGTAGCAAATTAGCAATCCCCACAATTTCTCTTTATTTAATAGAGGGATAACCACTTGGCTTCTAATATCGAAAAACTGTAAAAACTGAAGGTATTCTGGTTTTACTCCTCTTGTGTAGAGATCTTCTATTACTTGAATTTGCCCTAATTGATAGTGCTTAATTGTATTTGGATCGGCAATCCAAGGTTTGTACTCTTCCAATCCCAGCATCGGTTGACAATCATTTGCCAATGACTCTTCTACTACTGAACCACTTCCATCTGAGTTGAATTGATAAATAATGACGCGGTTGTTTTGAAATAGTTGGCGAATCTCTGTGACTGTGATATTTAAAATCTGATCGAGGCTCAAAGATTTTTGAATGCTCAGAGCAAGTGTCTCGACTAGATGTTGTGCTGCTAAATGTTGTCCTGTTTCTCTTGATTGGTGATCGGTGACTTTTTGGCATACCATCACGCTGCCAATAATTTTGCCCTCTTTATTTCGGATTGGGGTAGCGGTTAGATTAATCGAGATATCTTTGCCATTTTTGGCACGTAATAGGCAAAAATTATGGGCTGTTATTTTTGTAGCCTTTTGGATAGATTGTGCGAGTGGATTTTCGATTGCTCTGCCATTTTTAGCATCTCGCAGGGGTATGACTTGAGATGCTAATTTACCTAAAACCTCATGAGTTTGCCAGCCGATGAGAGACTCGGCGACAGGATTGAGAAATGTAATACACCCTTTTTCATCGGTGGCAATTGTGGCTTCTTTAATACTATTTATAGTGGTTAACAATAACTGTTTAGTTTGCTCTTGTCGCATCTCCAACTCATGTCGGCGCAGAGCAATTTCAATGGTGGTTTGTAATTCTCGCTCTTGAAAGGGTTTGATAATATAACCGTAGGGGTTTGTCTTTAAGGCTCGCTGCCATGTCTGTTCATCGGCATGGGCTGTTATATAGATGACAGGAATATCGAAGCGATCGCGGATTTGTTTCGCCGCAGCAATCCCATCAATATCGCCTTCTAATCTAATATCCATCAAGATCAAATTGGGTTTGATTGTTGTCGGGATTGAAATGGCTTCCGCCCCAGAAGTTACTGTGGCTAAAACTGTATATCCCAATCGGGCTAAACTTTCTTCTAAATCCCAAGCCACAACGCTCTCATCTTCTACGATTAATATTTTTGGCATAGTTTTCAAAGGGGTATTTTTCAAAATTGGATAAGTTATAGCAGATTGCTGGTTGATGAAGTACACCCCAGAAACCGGGTTTCTCTGTACCTCACATACCCGAAAATTGCTGTATGTTAAAAGGGGAAGCAATTTTACCTCAATCAAAAAAAAAGATTAAAATTAGGGCGAGAGTGTACAATCTGAATATAGGGGTTAGCTTTAGCTTATTGCTTCGCAGGATCAAGCTACATACTACGCAAAACCCAAGGGATTCCTAGGCAAAAGACTAAAAGACTTTAGCATTCGGTTGACTTTGCCTGCGGTTAGTCTTTCCCGTGGCACTCAGGTGCAACAAACTCGCACCCTGCAATTGGATCTTGAAAAATGCTGATGGAATTATCTGGATTATACTCGTCCAGCTCAGGAAATAGATCGAGGGTAGCTCCCCTCTCCCCATTTATCTATGATAAGCGATCAAATCAGTGTCGGCGAAACTTCAAGAAACCCGGTTTCTTTAAGAAACCGGGTTTCTCTGTACCTCACTCAGGGGAAATTGAATCTTAAATAATGTTATATCTCCCCTCTCTATCTCAATCATCCCTTTAAGCTGTTTGACTAAGGTGATTACCAATTTTAGTCCCATGGATTGAGTTTTTTGTAGGTCAAAGTCCACAGGTAGAGTATTCCCTTTATTCCCAACTGTCAGAATAGCATGACGATTTGAACTAGTTTCAAGAGTCAAGGATACTTCACCATCTGAACGATTAGGAAAACCATGCTTAAGTGCATTACTAATCAATTCGTTGATAATTAAGCCACAGGGGACAGCTTGAGCAAGGCTAATAAAAAGTCCATCTGCCACATGGAGCTTAAATGAATTTGATTCCAAGTGAACATTATAAGTGCGAAACAAGTTCGCCGCCAAATTTTCCACGTATTGGGTAAAGTCAATTTGACTAAAGTTCTCTGAGCGATATAAACTCTCGTGAACTAGTGCCATAGATTCCACTCTACTTTGACTTTCCTGAAGAATAACTCGTACTCCCTCATCCTCAATTCGATTGGCTTGGAGGCGCAATAGACTAGAAATAATTTGGAGGTTATTTTTAACACGATGGTGGATTTCCTTCAGGAGAACTTCTTTTTCTCTTAAGGAGGCTTGGATTAGTTCATCTGCCTTTTTGCGATCGCTAATATCTCGCAATGTAACCACATAAACGTATTCTCCTTGCCATAATGTTTGTGCTGTTCTCATTTCCAGAATCACTAAGCCACGGGTAGGATGATTCACAGCTAACTCCGTCATTTCTCCCACAAGTGAAGGAATACCAAACTCACTATCCACCAATTTCTCAAGAGAAAGACCGAAAAGATTGAGGGATTCTGCGTTAACAAAACGGATGATTCCCTGATAATCTACTAACAAAACTCCATCAGAAATACTATTAACCAGGGTGTGCAATCGTGATTCACTTTCCCACAATGCCATTTCAATTAGTTTACCCTGAGTAATATCGCGAGCAGTACCAAGAATTTGCTTGGGTAAACCATCTGATGTTCTGGAAAATACTACATCTCGATTGCAAAGCCAGCGCCAAGTACCGTTGGCGTGTTTAATCCGATACTCTACTTCACGCACTTCACCATCTGCAACGTTGGTAAAGCCATTCATGTGTTCTAAGACTGTGGGAAGATCGTGAGGATGTAAGGTTGAGATAAAGAAGCGCCGCCCTTCTTGTTGGGGTTTCTCTGGTAGATAACCTAAGATCTCAAAAATTTGACGATTCACATATATATTACCCTGTGTAGTTAGGTCGTGAATGTATAAAATTTGTGGGGTTGTATCAGTAATCTGCTGGATCAAAAACTGACTTTGGTGCAAGGCTTCTTCAATTTGTTTGCGATTGCTAATATCACGAGCAATAGTGGAGAGATACTCAACTTCTCCACTTTCTGATTTGTGGGCAATAATCACCTGGGAGACTGGGAAAATCTCACCATTACATTTCCGCAAAGTGGTTTCTCCTGTCCAAACTCCATCTTTAATCGCTATTGGTATCCCTTGATTGACAATCTCATTATCTGTTTCTGGAGTATGGAATTCAGAGATCTCGTGTGTTGTGATATCTTCGTTGGGATCGATCCCTAATAGTTGGTATCCCGCACGATTGAGGTAGAGAATACGTCTCGTTACATCAGCGATGCTGACAAGATCTGATGTGGCTTCAACAATTGCGGTTAGTTTTGCTTGGAGTTGTTTCACCTCCTGGTGTTTGGCGATTTCTTCAGGAGTATTGGCATTGCTAAAGAGGGCGTTTATTTCTGTGAATGTTTGCGCGATTTGTTCTGATTGTTCGGGTGTTTGAGGTATTTTGCTAACTTGCTGATGTAGGTGGGTAATGCGATCTTTTAGGGATTCTATTATTTGAGTGAGTTGGTTAGACATGGGGTTTTGATGGCTCTGTTTATCATATTTGTTCTACTGTTATTCCCCTCTAAAATAACAATTAACCCATCACATCGACAACCTCAACTGAGATCCCGCCGCAGTTTTAACCACCTCAATTCGCGTCTGAAAAGCCTCCTTAAATTGAGGCATGTGGGTAACAGTAAGAATACAAGAAAAATCCGCTGAAATTGCATTAATTGCCGCAATCAATCGCTCGCAACCATCAGAATCCTGCGTCCCAAACCCTTCATCTACAATTAACATCTGCAAGGATGTCCCAGCTTGTTGTGCTAAGAGTCGCGCCAATGCTAAACGAATGGAAAAATTAATCCTAAATGCTTCCCCCCCCGAATAGGTTTCATAAGGTCTAGTTCCGTTAGCATCAGCGATTAAAATATCTAGGGTATCAATCATTTTAGTTGATTTTTTGGTCGCACGCTTCCCGGCTTTCTGGGTGACAAATTGGACATGAAACTGATTTCCTGTCAATCGGGCTAAAATTTGATTGGTTTCTGCTTCTAATTGAGGTAAAACATTCTCAATCATTAAGGTAGGAATACCATTTTTACCGAATGCGATTGCTAATTGATCGTGAATTTTATATTGCCTTTTAAGTACTTGAATTTGTGACTGTTGTTCTTGATATTGACTTTCGAGAGTTTCTAGTTGAGTCAATTGCTGTTGCAAGCGCCCAACTAAGGATAATTGTTCGTCTAGTTGTCGCCGTCGTGCTTGTATTCGCTCTTCTACAATCCGAATATCGTTGGTAGGATCTGGACATTGTTCTATTTGCTTGACAATTTGAGCAAGTTGTGAATTGCTTTCATCTCGGTCAGCCTTTCGCCCTGTTAGGGT
The DNA here is from genome assembly GCF_024178385.1 of Limnofasciculus baicalensis BBK-W-15. Taxonomy (GTDB): domain Bacteria; phylum Cyanobacteriota; class Cyanobacteriia; order Cyanobacteriales; family Coleofasciculaceae; genus Limnofasciculus; species Limnofasciculus baicalensis. The sequence continues at coordinate 47,720 of NZ_JAMZMM010000001.1, forward strand.
TTGGGTGAGGGATGAGATGCGATCGCAAATTTGGGGATATTGTGTTTGTGCCCGTACTAATTCCTGATGGCGCAGTTGCCAAGATGTGGCTTGACGTAGAGATGAGCGGAGATTATTGTGTGTTTCTAAGTTATAGCCAATTTCGATAATTTCCCGCTCTAGTGCGTCTATTGTTTGCTTTAGTGGGGATGTAGTTTGTAGCTCATCTAGCGATTTTTGGAGGGCATCTAATTTAGTTTGGAGTTGTGGTTTTTGGGCATCAATTTTTCCCTGCCGTCGCTGTGCGTCTTCTAGTTTAGCACTTTTTATTTCTGCCCAACGCCAGCGATCTACTTCTGCCCTTGCTAAGGCGTGGGTTTGTTCGCTATAGTTTAATTCTTGCAGTTTTATCTCAATTTCTCGCAATTCTGACTGTAAGTCTACAGCATATAAACCTCGCTCGAGAGATCGCTCTAGTTGTTTCTTTTCTTCAGAAATATCATACAATCTGTCATATACTTCATCTGTTGCTTCTAGTCTAGCTTCTAATTGTCCCCTTTGTTGTAATAATACTTCATAAGGAGCTAATTCTTTTGATAGTTGGGTATATTCTTGTCGCAATATCTGAAGTTCTCTTTCACAGACGCTTAGTTGTTCCCTAATCATCCAAAATTGTTCTTGAACTTCTTGATATTCTGTATTAGTTTTTTGGATAACGTGTTGGCTGTGGGTTTCATCTAAAGGGCGATCGCAGAGGGGGCAAATTGCATCCTGTACTTTCAACATTTCGATTTTTTGGCTTATTTCTCCTATTTGTTTTTCATAGCGGCGCTGGTTTTCTTGGAGGCGTTCCTGAAAGTTGCGGCGCTCCAATCCTTTTTCTTGTACTCGCTGTTGGTAAACTTTCTTTTTCTCTAGTTGTTCAATTTCTTCTTCTACTTGCAATACTGTATTTCTTAATTGTGGTGTGGTGGCTATTTGGGTTGACAATTGGGTTTCAGAGGAGTATAATTCTTCGAGTCTAGCTGTTAGTTTTGTTTGGGCACGATCGAGTTGAGTTTGCAATCCAGTGCGGCGTTGCAGTAGGGGAGATGCTTCTAATTGGAGGTTATCTAGTTCTTTGAGGCGTTTCTTGGCACTTTTGAACTGGGCTAAGGCGGTGGCGACTTCCCCGCCACGAGAGAGGGTTTCTTGAATTTCTTGTTCTTGCGATCGCAATCCTTCTATTTGGGCTTGATTTTGTTGAATTTGCCGATTTAATTCGTTAATCTCTTTTGTTAATTTTTGTTGCAGCTCTTGTCGTTCTTGTTGAGATTCTTGGTAAGCTTGGAATTCGGCGGTGAGAATTTCGTCTTGCTTTTGCAGGTTGAGGTATTGGGTATATCCTGTGGAGATTTGTTCTGCTTGAGAAATTAACTGCCAAAGTTGTTGCTGTTGGGCTTCTGTGGTGGCGATATCTTGTTGGATGCGATCGCAATCTTGGCTCAAATTCTGATATTGTTGTCTGACAAAGGTTAGTTGTTGTTCCCAGGTATGGCGTTGTTGTTTCAACCCTTGCAGGTGTTGCAATTGTTTTTGGTCAGTTTCTTGGTTTTGTTCCAGTTGTGCTAAGGTAGTTTTGAGGACTTCTTGTTCGGCTGCGATGGTTTTGCCTGCTTCTAGCTGTTGTGCGATCGCAATTAAGTTTTGCTCTATTTGCTCTGCTTGGATTTTGAATTGCTTTGACAAATCCTTTGCCTGTTGAGCTAACTCTTCATACCGATCTAGCTTCAACAAGTCTACCAGAATTTGTTTCCGTTCCGCCGGCCGCCTAATCATAAATTCATCGGCTCTACCTTGGCGGAGGTAAGCCGAATTTATGAATGTATCGTAGTCGAGTTTTATATGGTGTAAAATTAACTGCTGTGTCGCCCTTACACCTTTTTCTGTTAAAGACAGAAAGTTTTCCCCACTCTCGATTTGAAATTCTAGGGCACTGCTTTGTCCCCGCCCTTTACTTCTAATAATACGATAAACTTCCTCATTATTTTGAAAGATAAAATCCACTCGCACATCTGAAGCACCCGCATGGATAGCCTCATCTTCTGATTCCGTGCGACTTTTTCCCCAAATCGCCCAGGTAATTGCTTCGAGGAGGGAAGATTTCCCCGCGCCGTTAGCACCACAGATACAGGCAGTATGTAACCCCCGAAAGTCAAGGGTTGCTTCGCGATAGCTGAGGAAGTTTTTTAGGGTGAGTTTGATGGGAATCATGCAGCCTAGAATTCTCTACCTTTTTTTTTACTTCTTTTTTACTATTATCAGTACATCTGCACTGTTTCATAGTTTAGCGACGGAATGGCAATGATTCCAGCCTTTATGCCTTTAAGTTTACAATTATTAATAATTTATTGGACAATTCGGGGAGATTCTCCTACTTGGCGCTCTTGGGAATCACTATTTAATCAACCACGAAGACACTAAGACACGAAAATTCTAAGATTAGTAACAGATTTAGTGGGGATCGCGATCGCGATCTGCTGGAAGTTATACAATAACCTTCATTAAGAGTAAACTCTCTAGGGATACGGCTAGTCTAGATGATGGAGCGGATGGGTGGCTACCGCCGAGCTAGCAGTAAATATACTTAGCATTGACTGTTTGGGAGCAATCCAGATGAAATTCAATATTAACCTAATCGGTAAGTCACTGGCTTCTCTCTGTCTTTTGGAAGGGCTAATCTGTTTTAAGCCAGTTTTGGCACAAGTAATTACTCCTGCTAATGATGGTACTGGAACTATTGTGACTCAAGATGGTAATCGCTTTGATATCACGGGGGGTACTCAAGCGGGTGCTAATCTATTTCAGAGTTTTGCACAGTTTGGTATTAGCCAAGATCAAATTGCTAATTTCCTTTCCCAACCCGGTATCGAAAATGTTCTCAGTCGGGTGGTTGGTGGAGAGGCTTCTATTATTAATGGTACGATTCAGCTAGGGGGTGCAAATTCTAATCTCTTCTTGATGAATCCCGCTGGAATTCTTTTTGGTGCTACTGCCCAAATTAATGTTCCTGCTGATTTCACTGCTACTACGGCTACAGGTATTGGGATTGGCGACAATTGGTTTAATGCCCAGGGAAATAATGATTATTCATCTTTAAGTGGTACTCCTAATACTTTTGCTTTTAATACTGAGCAACCTGGGGCGATTATTAATTTGGGAAATCTGACTCTCCAGGATGGAAGTTTGACTATGTTAGCGGGAACTATAGTCAGTAGTGGACAACTTTCTGGAGGGGGGAAGATTACAATCGCCGCTGTACCCGGTAAGAATTTGGTACGGATTAGTCAAGCGGGAATGCTCTTGAGTTTGGAGATTCAACCTTTAATTCCAGATAATAGTCGGCTAGGAAATTGGACTTTACCTATTCTTTCTTTACCAGCATTGCTCACAGGTGGTGGCAATACTAATAGCGCGACGGTTAATAGTGAGGGAAGGGTAGTTTTAACAAGTTTCGGTAAGGAGGTGCAAAATGGAGATGTTGCAGTAGTAAATAAGATAACAGCTCCGGCTGGTGTAACCATAAATGCTCCCATTGGTACTATCATTACGGACAATATTGATACTAGCTCTAATAATGGAGGTAATGGTGGTATCGTAAGTTTATTAGCTCAAGGCGATATTAAAAATGGCAATATCATAACTCAAGCTAGTGGCAAGGCTGGTGATGTATTTGTCTCTAATATCAATGGCAATATTGATATAAACAATATCTTTACTGAAAGTTTTGGATCGGGAAATACTGGTAATGTAACTTTGTCTGGCACTATTGGTAAAATTACTATTGGTGTAATTAGGATTAAAAATGAGGTGTCTGGTAATAATGGCATGACAAACTGGTTTATTAATTGGAATATTAATTCTCAGGCTATTAATAAGTCAGATCAGGTTTTGGTGCCAAATACTTTACTTGTTCCTGAAAATATTCCAATCGACAATAACGGTAGCTCAAACTCCAATAATAATATTGTTAATCTCGATAACAGCAGCACTACCCCTGGCAATATCATTAATTCCGATAACTCGAACAATACTTCAATTCGTGGTGGTAGCACTACCCCTAGCAATATCGTTAATTTCGATAACTCAAATAATACTACCAATACTGCCAATAGCAGTACTCTCACCAATAGCCCTAACTCCGATAACTCAAATAATACTGCCAATACTGGTAGTAGTAATACTAGTAGCAATATCGTTAATTTCGATAACTCAAATAATACTACCAATACTGCCAATAGC